>JAVBNO010000054.1:0-38713 GCA_031551485.1 Oscillospiraceae bacterium | reverse complement strand
CAGATGCAAAAGGCTTTTTTGCACGACAAATAAAAAATAATACTTCTTCACATTTTCAACAAAAAAGCTACAGCTTGTTTTCACAAACGGATCCTAAAATAAAACCATACCAAAGATACAAAACAGCAAAATCCAAGCCGTCATAAAGGAGGCAACTACAAATGAATGGCAATTATAATGAAAACGAGGATTTATTCTATCCTCTGTCGCAGTGGTACGAAGAGACTTGTCCGTCCTACAAAAAAAGCAAGGCTGCTGAACCGTTGCCCGAACAGGAAAAAAACTGTGGACCGGTGATGGAATCTTATACACAAGCGTCTCAACCAATACCCGCAGCGCGAACATGGGATGCGCCGTCACAGGCATCACAATCGCAGGTTTCCATGTCTTATGGACAAACCCAGCAAACCACAGCATTCACCCAGGGAACAGCACAGGAAAGCAAAAAAAACCAGTATCCCGTTACGCGTAAATTCATGGCCGGCATGATGGCTGCCAGTGTGGCATTGTCCGCGGCAGTTGGTTTTACCGGAGGATACATGGCGTCCGACCTGCACGAAGAAAATGCGTCGGCCCCCATCGTTGCGCCTACAAGCAATTCTACAGGCTCTCTTTCGGCCATGAGTGCCGGCGGCACAATGACCATTGCCCAGGTAACGGCCAAAGTGCAGGATTCGGTGGTGGGTATTGCGACCGAGACAAAAATGCTGACCTTTTTCCGGGAAGTGGTGACCGTGCCCGCGGCCGGTTCCGGCGTGATTATCTCGGCCGATGGCTATATTGTGACCAACAATCACGTCATCGAGGGTGCCGATAATATTACTGTTACATTGCAAAACGGTGATTCCTACAATGCTACTGTCAGTCATACCGACCCTGCCAGCGATATTGCACTTCTCAAAATTGACGCCAATGGGCTGACACCGGCTTCTTTTGGCAACTCAGACGCAATGTCTGTGGGTGACATGGCCATTGCCATTGGTAATCCGCTTGGCGAATTTGCGGGCACCGTCACTTCCGGCATCATCAGTGCCCTGGGTCGTGACCTGGACATAGAAGGTACCCCCATGCACCTTATGCAGACGGATGCCGCTATCAATCGCGGCAATTCCGGCGGCGGCCTTTTTAACGCGGCAGGCGAACTTATTGGCATTATCGTTGCCAAATCAACCGGCAGCAGTGTGGAAGGTTTGGGTTTTGCCATTCCGTCCAACAATGTGGTGGAAGTGCTGCATTCTTTCGGTTACTCCAATCAACTTGTATAAATGCTCTATACCCTCCTAAGCAAAAAAGCCTTGCCGAAACTATTTCGACAAGGCTTTTTTGTGTGCACATATGCTAGCGGGAATTGCACCTGCAGCTGGGCGCCGGCTGATTATCTCTGTTGGGAGAGCCGCCGGGCCTGCTGTAAAGCACCCGACAGGGCAGCCAGTCGGGACGAGAAAATTCCGGCCAAAACGGATCTCGGCAATGTGCCGGATAACAACCGCAGACACCGTCGGTGTCACAGCATAAATCTCTTACCAATCGGGGCGAGGTGACTCGGGTAGGGCTGCAATCCCGCCTGCTGTCCGCTGCAATCCCTCGGTTGTTGCCGCAAAGACCACCAAAATTACATGCCATGGTATCATCTCCAACGATCATTAGTGCGCGGGTATGTGCGCCCAACCCATTATATGCAGGGGTGGTAGATTCTGCTAAAAAGGACAGCTTTTTCCCGTTTTTATCGACAGGATAGAGGGATAAGGGCATGTATAATCATATATGGCGGCAGTTGACAACGGGGAGGCAAAAAATAAGTGGTGACAATATATGTGGATGTTCTAATGGGAATCAACTATATTGTCAATTTTTTATTGCTGCTCGGGTGTCAAAAAATTTCTGGCATTCCTTGCCGCCGATGGCGCCTTGTGACAGGCTCGCTTTTGGGGGCGTTGTCCTGCCTGGCTATTTTTTTGCCGCCAATGCATCTTGCTTTAAACACACTCTATAAACTGGCCGTTGCTTTTTTAATGGTGTGGATCACTTTTGCACCTAAAAAACTAAAAAGCTGCCTCTACTTATGGTTTATCCTCTTTACCATTACATTTTTATTTGCAGGGGTCACGCTGGCTCTCTACTTTCTGGTTGCGCCGGCGGGAATGGCGTGGTACAACGGTGTAGTCTATTTTCATTTACCCCCGCTTCTGTTGTTGGGTACCATTGTGGTTGCCTATTTTGCGGTGCTGTTATTTGAGCGCTTTTTCTCCCGCCGCCTTACCCCCGACCAGCTTTATCCCATCGCCATTCGTTATGGTGGCAAGCAGTTGACCTTAACAGGGCTGGCGGATACGGGAAACAGCCTGACCGAACCCTTTTCCAATACGCCGATCATTGTCTGCGGCCTGCCCGATGCCATTTCCATACTGCCGTTGGAATACATCAGTTGGTTTGCTGACAACCCTTCGGCCGCCATGGCAAAGGGGCAACCGCCGCCTGGCTATCGGCTGGTCAGCTACAGCGGCATAGGCAGGGAAGGGGTGCTGCCGGCCTTTAAGCCAGATCAATTGCACATTGTAGCAGGGGAAAAAAGTCTGCAAAAAGAAGCGTATGTTGCCATTGCACCCGAAAGAATTGGCAACGATCGCTACAATGCCGTATTGAATCCACAACTGATAAAGTTGGAAATAGAGATAGGATGATGACGATTGATGAAGCGGATGACAGGACTACTTATATACAGGATTCAGTTAAAGCTTTATCTGCTGCTTAGCCGTGTGGGGCTAAGGCGCTATGTCTATTACATAAACGGTCCCGAAACACTGCCCCCGCCCCTGACAAGAGAAGAAGAAGCCATTATCTTTGTCAAGTTGGAAAACAAAGACAGTGAAGCCAAACAGCAACTGATCGTCCATAATCTCCGCCTGGTCGTATACATTGCCAAGAAGTTTGAATCCACCGGCGTCGGCGTGGAAGATCTCATTTCCATTGGTACCATTGGTCTTATTAAAGCGGTGAATACATTTTGTCCGGGCAGGGGCATCAAACTGGCTACTTATGCCTCCCGCTGCATAGAGAATGAAATTCTGATGTACCTGCGCAAGTGCCAGCCTATTAAAAATGAAATTTCGATTGACGAGCCACTCAATATAGATTGGGATGGCAACGAGCTGTTGCTGTCCGATGTATTGGGCACCGAAAATGACCAGATCATTCGTACCATTGAGCAGGATGTGGAAAAAAGCATGCTACTGGAGGCGGTCAGCCGCCTGTCCGAACGTGAGCGAATCATCATGCAATTGCGGTTTGGCCTTGTGGATGGGGAGGAACGTACCCAAAAAGAGGTGGCGGATATTATCGGCATTTCCCAGTCCTATATCTCCCGCTTGGAAAAACGAATCATCAAACGACTCAAAAAAGAATTGGAGCGGGCATCATAAATTATTCTTAAAATACCAGCTATCATTAAGGCCGTGTACCCAGGTACACGGCCTTTACGTTGTCTATTTATGCATTCCATTCCAGCAGTTTGCCCAGGAACTGCCTAAGCTCAGGTGTGCGCGGTTGCACAAAAATTTCTTGACTACCGCCGTACTCCCATATGCGTCCGCCATGCAAAAAAGCAATTTGCACGCAGGCGCGGCGGGCAAACCCCATTTCGTGGGTGACAATCATAAACTGCATACCTTCTTCCCGCAGTTCGTTAATCATGTTCAGTACCTCGGTCGTATACTCCGGGTCAAGGGCGCTGGTGGGTTCATCCAGCAGCAGAAGCTTGGGCCGTGGGGCAATGGCCCGTGCAATGGCGATGCGCTGTTGCTGCCCTCCCGAAAGGGCATATGGCTTTTTCGCTTTTTCTCCCTCAAGGCCAAACCGCACCAGCAGTTCGGTCGCCCGCGCCTCTGCCGCTTCGCGGCTAAAGCCATGCACGGCCACAAGCGGTATAATGATGTTGTCCAAAGCAGTCATATGGTAAAACAGACCGCTTTTTTGAAACACAAATCCCAGTTGCCGCCGATGCGCAATTAAGTGGGCCTCATCCGGAAAAACCGGTATGCCGTCAACCACAAGACTGCCCGAGGTAAGAGGTACCAGCCCCCCAAGAATCCGCAAAAGAGTCGACTTGCCGCAGCCGGAATGCCCGATGATAGCGAGGGTGGTAATGTCATCTGCAAAGTTGAGGCGGTCTAATACGGGAATGCCATCCTCAAACGCTTTTGTTACGTTAGCCAGCTCAATTCGCATAATAAAATCTCCCCTCCAATTGCCGGCAGATGAAGGAGATGGGCAACGTAAGACATAAATAGAGCGCACCTAAAAAGAGATAGCAGGAGAAGAGCTGGTAATTGGTGGCGCTGATTTCCCGTATTGTCTGGGTAATTTCAATCACGGCAATAATAGACAAGAGGGAAGAGTCCTTGATGATGGAAGCAAATTGGCCGGTAAGGGCGGGCAGTGTTCGTGCCACCATCTGGGGAAAGACTACATACCGCAAGGTCTGGGTCCGATTAAAGCCGACGGCTTTGGATGCTTCTAGTTGGGTTTCATCAATAGAAAGCAGACTGCCCCGAATAATTTCCGCCACGTAGGCCCCTTCGAAAATGGAAAGAATAAATACACCTGCCCAAAAACGGTTGTCCAAACCCACGGCAGTCCCCAAGATATAAAAGAAAAGATAAATTTGGGTAATAAGCGGCGTGCCACGAATGATCTTGACATAGCCATTGCAAAAATAGCGGATGATGAGGATGCGACTGCTTTGTCCCACTGCGCTGAAAACGCCAATGGTCAAGCTGAGGACAAGACTGGCCAAACTCAGTGCGATGGTAAGGCCAAACCCCTGCCGAATGCGAACGGCATAATCCTGTACAAATGAAAAATGAAATACAATTCCAAGCCTGCCTAGCGCAAGCCAAAAAACGCCGATCGCCAATACGGTGGTAAGTAATAAATTGAACGCCGCTTTTGACGGCGGCGTTTTCTGTGCTGTTGAAACAAACAGTGACATAAAGGCACCGCCCTGCATTTATGAAGTCTTAAATTGGATTATTTCATGTCAAAAAACCATTGGAACCCAAGTTCATCAAAAGCAGCTTTTTCTTCGGCCAGGTATTTTTGCGTCAGCTTACCCCAGCCGCCGTCCTCTGTATATGTTTTGATGAAATCATTAAGGGAACTCAACAGCTGTGTATTTCCCTTTTTGACGGCGACACCCCATTTTTCCACATCCTGAAAAGGGATGAAGACAGCGGTCGTCGTGTCTTCGTTGGCTTTCCAATTGCGATAAATGGTCAGCTGGTCATATAAAAAACCGTCAGCCTTGCCCTGCGCCACTTCGGTGACACAGGCGCTTTCATCGGCAAGGGCGATAATTTCCGCGTTGGGTAAATGTGCCGTGGCATAAATATATCCGGTGGAACCGGTTTTAACGGCTACGCGCTTGCCGGACTGGTTCAAATCGTCAATAGAAGCGATACCGGCATTCTTGTTGGCTAAAATGGCCAATAGGGCGTTGGCATAAGGATCGGAAAAGTCCACTACCTTTTGCCGCTCCTCGGTTATGGTCATAGAAGATACCACTATGTCCACTTTTCCGGTCTCCAGCGAAGGAATAAGCCCTTCCCAGGCAATATTTTCAATTATGACGTCCCGGCCTAAATATGCGGCAAAATCTTTTGCGAAATCAACGCTGACTCCGCTGGGATTTCCCTCTTCATCTTTCGTTTCAAAAGGTGGATAAGCCAGTTCCATGCCTACAACCAGGGGGTCAGTCTTTGCCGCATTGCCTGGGGCACAGGCGGTCAGCACCACACAAGCAACAAGTAAAAACAAGGTGCATTGTACAAACAACCGAATATGTCTCATGATAATACCTCCTCCAATGCAACAATATCAATGTCAACAATCAGGCCTTATCAAATATCATAACCGCCGACCAGGGCGTTAACGATGGCGGCTGCCACATTGCTGCCCCCTTTGTTGCCCCTGGCCACAATGCAGGGAATGGGGGAAGCCATTAGCATGTTTTTGGATTCCACCACATTGACAAAACCAACCGGCACACCGATAATACCCACCGGATGGATGATGCCTTCATGGGCCATTTTACAAAGTTGAATGAGGGCGGTGGGGGCGTTGCCGACCGCAAAGAGAACGGGACCGGAAAGCTTGGCGGCTTTTTCCATCGAGACCACAGCGCGGGTTACACCTCGGGCCGCGGCTGCAGCCGCCACATCGTCATCCGCCATAAAGCAGTGCACATTGCCGCCGCCGGCGGCGCCCAATTTGGCCTTATTAATACCCACCTTCGCCATCTGCGTATCGGTGACAATAGCGGCGCCCTGTGCAATTGCGTTTCGCAAAATATTGACCACACCGGGCGAAAAATAAAGGTTGTCCGCATAATCAAAATCTGCCGTTGTGTGAATGACACGCTTGATGATAGGCGCATATTCCGCCAGTGGTTGGTGTTGGCCCAACCGTTCGGTAATCATCGCAAAACTCTGTTTCTCAATATCCTCGGGCCGCATGATAACACTCCAATTTAACAAAATACCTGGATTTTCCACTTTCCTATATTGTAGCACTAATTTAAGATGGGGTCAAAAGAAAGTTGGCATAGTCTAAAAACCAAAAAAAATTGGCTTTCCATAAAAAACAAGATGACTTCATTATTATTAACCATACACCGATAAAGCAAATATTACCAGCCTCTCAAATCCGCATGAAGAGAATCCCTTAAGACAATACTGAAAACAAGCTAAGCAATCTTAAGGGGTTGTTCTTTTTGTACATTAACAAAGTGGAAATCTGCGGCATCAACACTGCAAAACTGAAAGTATTGAAAGAAAAGGAAAAAACAGAACTCCTCAAAAAAGTGAAAGAGGGCAATGCGCAAGCAAGAGAAGAACTTATCAACGGCAATTTGAGATTGGTACTCAGCGTTGTACAGAAATTCACAAACAGAGGTGAAAATTTAGACGACATCTTTCAGGTCGGCTGTGTAGGACTGATTAAAGCCATCGACAATTTTGATATCAGCCACCAGGTCAAATTTTCAACCTATGCAGTCCCTATGATTATCGGCGAAATACGCCGCTATCTGCGGGATAACAACTCGGTGCGGGTAAGCCGGTCCATGCGTGACACGGCCTATAAGGCAATGCAGGTAAAGGAAAAACTGACGGCGGACAAACTGTGCGAACCCACAATGGACCAAATTTCCCGGGAAATGGGTTGCCGCCGGGAAGATGTGGTGATGGCGTTGGAGGCCATCGTAGAGCCGGTCTCCTTATATGAGCCGGTGTATTCTGACGGCCGCGACACTATTTATGTCATGGATCAGCTAAGCGATAAATATGATGATAACGACTGGTTGGAAGAGATCGTGATTAAGCAAGCCATCGACAATTTGGGGGAACGCGAAAAGAAAATTTTGTCGCTTCGTTTCTTTTTGGGTCGAACCCAGGTAGAAGTGGCAGACGAGATTGGCATCAGCCAAGCCCAGGTTTCCCGGGTGGAAAAAGGCGCGTTATCTAAAATAAAAAAACAAATCAAATAGCGTATAGTATCATAGGACATCCGCCCTGCCTCATATTTATAGTATCTGAGTATAGATATTGAGAGGAGGGCGGATATTTTGATGCAAAGAGTGACCGATTTACGCTATAAGGAAGTGATTAATCTTTGCAACGGTGCTTGCCTGGGTTGTGTTTCCGATGTGGAATTTGATACAACGACCGCCTGTCTGGTTGCCATTGTCATTTTTGGCAGGCTTAAATTTTTTGGCCTTTTTGGCCGCGAGGATGATATTATTATTCCCTGGGGCGAAATAGAGGTTATTGGGGAGGACACAATACTGGTGCGGTTTAAAGAGCATTTTCGCAATCCGCGGGTGCGCAAAAAGGGATTTTTCCCCGGATTCAGCCAATAGGGCATAAAAGGGCTTGCGCAAGCCAAAATTCCATGCTATAATGATTCGGCAAAACACACGTGCTGCAATTGGTGCATAGGTGCCGCGGGTTACATGCCTGTGGTTGTGTCCCAAAGTGCGCGGCGCGGAGGTTAAAACAAAAATTTAGGAGGATTTTTCTTACATGAGCGTAGTATCCATGAAGCAACTGCTGGAAGCAGGCGTCCACTTTGGCCACCAGACCCGTCGTTGGAATCCCAAGATGGCCCAGTATATCTTTACAGAAAGAAACGGCATCTATATCATCGATCTGCAAAAAACCGTGAAAAAGCTGGAAGAGGCCTACAATTTTGTGCGGGATATTTCTATGAACGGCGAAACGGTTCTTTTTGTGGGAACCAAAAAGCAAGCCGGTGATTCTGTGAAAGAAGAGGCGGAGCGCTCCGGTGCCCACTATGTCAATGCCCGCTGGTTGGGCGGCATGATGACCAACTTCAAAACCATTCGCCGCAGAATTCAGCGTCTCGAGCAACTGCGGAAAATGGAAGAAGACGGCACATTCGAAAAACTGCCCAAAAAAGAAGTCATCAAGCTGAATTTGGAGATTGAGCGTCTGGAAAAATTCTTGGGCGGCATTAAAAGCATGAACAAGCTGCCCGGCGCGCTGTTTGTGGTCGACCCCCGCAAAGAAAAAATTGCGGTAGCCGAGGCTAAAAAGCTGGGTATTCCCATTGTTGCTATTGTGGACACCAACTGTGATCCCGACGAGATTGACTATGTCATTCCCGGCAACGATGATGCCATTCGCGCTGTCAAGCTGCTGTCCGGCACCATGGCCGATGCCATTATCGAAGGCAAACAAGGCGAGATGGGTGCTGCCGTTAAAGAGGCAGAGGCCGCTAAAATTGAGGAACGCGAAGAAGTTGCGGAAGCGAACAAGCCTGCCCGTGCACCCCGCGCGCCCAAGGCAGTTGCCGCCGAGCCCACCGCAGAAGCTGCTCCGCAGGCGTAAGCGTTTTTACACAGAACTGTTGATGCCCGACTGTGTTCGGGCATCTTGTATGAAATATATAGATTGTTGATTATGATAAAAACAATAGGAGGAATATAAATGGCCTTTACTGCAAAAGATGTACAAACACTCCGCGAAAAAACAGGATGCGGAATGATGGATTGCAAAAAAGCGCTGACAGATGCTAACGGCGATATGGAAAAAGCCGTTGAGATATTGCGCGAAAAAGGCATTGCCGCCGCGGCCAAAAAGTCCAGCCGCATTGCCGCCGAGGGTGTGGTTTGCGCTGTAGTGGACGAAGCCAAAAAAGTGGGTGTCGTCATTGAAGTTAACTCCGAAACCGACTTTGTCGGCAAAAACAGCGACTTTATTGCTTTTGTCGAACAATGCGGTAAAACCGTTATCGAAAATAACCCAGCCGATGTGACGGCGCTTGAGAACTGCAACATCGCCGGCGGCTCTGGTACGGTGGGCGAGGTGCTGCGGGACAAAATTCTCACCATTGGCGAGAATTTGAAGATTCGTCGCTTTGCCCGTTTCGATGGCGTTATCGAGACCTACATCCATGGCGGCGGTCGCATTGGCGTCATGGTCAAATTTGAAGCACCCGATGCCGTAGCCGCCAGGCCCGAGTTCAAAATTTATGGCAAAGATGTAGCCATGCAAATTGCTGCTGCCATGCCGACCTTTTTGAATAAAGAAGCTGTCCCTGCCGATGTAGTGGAGAAGGAAAAAGAAATTCTCACCGCTCAGGCCATCAACGAAGGCAAGCCTGCCAATATCGCCGAAAAAATGGTGCTGGGCCGCATTGCCAAATACTATAAAGAAATCTGCCTGGTCGAGCAACCTTTCGTGAAGAATGGCGATATTTCGGTTGCCCAATACACAGAGCAAGTTGGCAAAGAACTTGGCGGCGAGATTAAGATTGTCGACTTTGTCCGCTTTGAAAAGGGCGAAGGCCTTGAAAAGCGCGAGGACAATTTCGCCGATGAAGTGGCCAAAATGGTACAATAGTATTCAATTGTTTTCATATAATAGCAAAAGACGTCCTCTGTTGGGGGCGTCTTTTTTCGCGCGGATGAAACAGCGCAAGCTACCGGCCAATGGGTGATGAATGTCTTGTTTTGCATTCAAAAGCGTAGCAAGAGAAATTTTTGCCTTGTGACGTGGGGATTTGAATTGCTTTTCCCACCGGCATATTGTAAAATAGAAACAAAATAGGGGGAGAGGATGCTTTTGAACCCAAAATACAAACGGATATTGTTAAAACTAAGCGGCGAGGCTCTGGCCGGTGATAAAAAATTCGGCCTCGACTATGATGTCATTTTGGCCATTTGCCGAAGCATTAAAAAAATTAGTGAGATGGGCGTACAGGTTGCCATCGTCGTGGGCGGCGGTAACATTTGGCGGGGTCGTTCCGGCGGTGCCATTGACCGCACCCGGTCTGACCACATGGGCATGCTGGCTACCGGTATCAACGCCCTTGCGCTGGCCGATGCGCTGGAGTCTTACGATGTCAACGTTCGCGTACAGACGGCAATTACCATGCAAGCTGTGGCTGAACCTTACATCCGCAACCGGGCGGTACGCCATTTAGAAAAGGGCCGTGTGGTCATTTTTGGCTGCGGCACAGGAAATCCTTATTTTTCCACCGATACGGCCGCAGCATTGCGCGCTGCCGAAATTGGTGCCGATATCATTCTAAAGGCGACCATGGTAGATGGCGTTTATGACAGCGATCCTTCTAAAAACCCGAATGCCAAACGATACAAAGAGGTATCTTTCAGCGAGGTTCTCAGCAGCAACTTGGCAGTCATGGATATGTCGGCGGCATCCATGTGCCGCGACAATAAAATTCCCGTATTGGTTTTTAGCATGAGCGACCCAGATAATATGATTGATGCCGTCTGTGGCAAAGAAATCGGTACGATCGTAAAGGAGGCATAATAGAGATGAAAGAACATTTGAAGCCTTTTCAGGACAAAATGAACAAAAGCGTTGATACAATGACTACAGAATTTGCGGCCATTCGGGCCGGTCGCGCCAACCCTGCCGTGCTGGATCATGTGGTGGTGGATTATTATGGAACACCAACCCCCATTAACCAAATGGCAGCCATTTCAGTGGCAGAAGCCCGCATTTTAGTCATTCAGCCTTGGGATAAATCGACACTCAAACCCATTGAAAAAGCCATCCAGGCCTCTGATATCGGGATCAATCCCACCAACGACGGGATTGTGTTGCGCATTACGTTTCCCCAGCTAACCGATGAACGCAGAAAAGAAATTTGCAAAACTATCGCCAAAATGGGCGAGGAGTGCAAAATTGCCGTTCGCTCTATTCGTCGCGATGCCAATGAAAAATTTAAAGCGATGAAAAAAAATGCAGAGATTACCGAGGATGACTTGAAGGATTACGAAAAAGACATCCAGGAGCTAACCGATCAATTCTGCAAGGATATTGATAGTGTTTGCGCCAAAAAAGAAAAGGAAATTTTGGAACTGTAAGCTATGGATTATACAACTGCGGAGCATCCGCCTGCCAAAGAAAAACGCCCCAATCACATCGGCATTATCATGGATGGCAATGGCCGCTGGGCAAAAGCGCGCCATCTGCCCCGCACCGAGGGGCACCGCAAGGGCGTGGAAACACTCAAGACCTTAATCCGCTATTGCCGCGATATTGAGATTGCGCATCTAACAGTGTATGCATTTTCAACTGAAAATTGGCGTCGTCCGCCCGCCGAAATAAGCGTGCTGATGGGTTTATTCCGGGAATATCTTTTGTCTGTAACCGATGCAGAGGGTGTCAGAACCCGTTTTATTGGCGACAGATCGCCAATGGAAAGCGATATCAGAGCATTAATGGAGAAAATTGAAACGGGGTCGGCGAATAATACGCGCATGACCCTGAATGTGGCGATGAATTACGGCGGCAGAAGCGAGATCGTGAAAGCGACCCGCGAAATTGTACAAGAGGTTCAAAGTGGAAAATTGGAACTGGCGGCCATTGACGAACAGGTTATATCAGACCATTTGTACACCCAAAGCCAGCCGGATCCCGATTGCATCATTCGCCCCAGCGGCGAACATCGCTTATCCAACTTTTTGCTGTGGCAGTCCGCCTACAGCGAGTTTATTTATATGGATGTGCTGTGGCCGGATTTTTCTCCACAGCATTTAAACGCGGCGTTGTGGGCATACTCAGAACGGAACAGACGCTTTGGAGGCTTATAATTTTGAAACAAAGAGTCATCTCTGCATTTATAGGGCTTTGCGTATTGGCAGTGGTGGTTGTCTTTTTGGACACCATACTGCTTAATATTTGTGTGTCCCTTATCTCTGTATTAGCAGTATACGAAGTGTTGGCGGCGGCAAAATATATTCATCACAAAGAGCTAAGATTTGCCTGTTTTGCTTTGGCTGTGTACATTCCTTTTCTAGCAACCCCTTTTATGGCTAAGGTGCCCCAGCTTATTTTTTATATGTTTGCCATTGTTTTGTTTGCTGTTCTGCTGATCAAACATAATAAAATCCGGATAGAGGAAATTGGATTTGCCTTTTTAATATCGGTCGGAATTCCCTTGTCCTTCGCCAATGTTGTGTTCATCCGCGACAACCATACAATTCCGCTGGCGCTGCTGTACATTCTGGTTGGCTTGGGCAGTGCGTGGTGGTCGGATACAAGTGCCTTTTTTGCGGGCCGCGCTTTCGGCAAGCATAAACTGGCGCCGAACATCAGCCCCAAGAAAACAGTGGAAGGCGCAATTGGCGGTGTCTGCGGCGCGGTGGTAGGCAATTTGCTGGTGGCCTTCCTACTGGTGTATTTAACGAGGGTACCGGCGCTGTCTTCCTATTTTGGCGGTACGCTCAACGTCTTCTATTGGCGGATCGCCCTGTTGTCTCCCATCTTATCGGTTGCCAGCATTTTTGGCGATTTGTCGGCTTCTATGATCAAACGTCAGTTTGGCGTCAAAGATTATGGCAGCATCATGCCCGGACATGGAGGAATAATGGACCGGTTTGACAGCGTATTATTTGTATTACCGCTTGTTGCTTTGCTGGCAAAAATTTTCCCTTTTGGAGTTTAGTCTTAAGCGCACCTGGAAGGAGTTTTCGTAATGCCATTGCCGCTTACCATTCTTGTCACTGCCCTTGTTTTTGGAGTGATTATTACCATACATGAATTAGGCCATTTTCTTTGCGCCAAAATGTTTGGCGTCAAAGTGAACGAGTTTGCTTTTGGTATGGGTCCTGCACTGAAAACATGGAAAAAGGGCGAGACAAAGTACGCCTTGCGGGTATTCCCAATTGGCGGCTATGTGTTAATGGAGGGGGAAGACGAAGACAGTCATGAACCCCGCGCGCTTTGCAACAAGCCGGTGTGGCAACGGATGATCATTTTATCTGCCGGCGCCATCCTCAACATATTGCTGGGATTTTTAATCTTGCTCATCGTAACATTAAGCCCCAACCATTTAATTGGCAGCAATATTGTGGGTGGGTTTTACCCCGACGCAACGGTAGCCCCGCAATATTTACAGCCTGGCGACCGAATTATTCGCATTAATAATTATCCTACCCCCACTTTTGAGGATGCCAGATTTCATCTGGCCCTTGACGAAGACGGTATCATTGATCTTGTCATCAAGCGCGACAATGAAAAAATACAACTGGATGGTATTCAATTCCCTATGGAAGAGGTGGAGGGCGGCGCCAGGGTTTTAACGATCGACTTTAAGTTTTTGGCATTGGAAAAAACGCCGCTGACAGTCATCGGCAGCGCCCTGGGCAGCACGGCGGCCAATGTGCGGCAAGTGTGGTACTCGCTTTTGTTCATGATCACCGGCCGCTTTAATGTCAGCGAGCTTTCCGGGCCGGTGGGTACGGCCGTGGTGATCGGCAAAGTGGGCGGCATGGGTATTCTCTATTTGCTGGAACTCATCGCTCTCATCACAATTAATATCGGCGTCTTTAATTTGCTGCCGCTACCGGCGCTGGATGGTGGACGCCTTATCTTCATTGTGGTGGAGGCCATACGCGGCAAAGCGATTAATCCGGAATACGAGGGTTATATCCACGCGGCAGGCCTCGTGTTCTTTTTGGCACTCATTTTATTTGTCACCTACAATGACATTGTCAAAGCATTGACCCACACCTTTGGAGGATAAACAATTGCCAAAAAGAGATAAGACAAAGCAAATGAAAATCGGCGCGCTGTCATTGGGCGGTGGCGCCGATATTCTCGTACAGTCCATGTTATCCTACCCGGCGTCTGATTATGCGGCGAACAAAGAGCAAGCCAAGGCTTTGTACTTGGCGGGATGCCAAATTATTCGCACCGCTGTTCCCAATGTGGATGCCGTCAAACTTATTCCACTGCTCAAAGAGGCTACCCCAATGCCTGTGGTGGCCGATATCCACTTTGACTACCGGCTGGCATTGGAATCGGTGGCGGCAGGTGCGGATAAAATTCGCATTAATCCCGGCAACATTGGCGACAGCGAAAAATTGCACAAGGTTGTGGATGCCTGCCAAAAAGCAAAAATCCCCATTCGTGTTGGCATTAACGCGGGCTCGTTGGAAAAGGAGATTCTGGCAAAATACGGTCGTCCGACAGCCGAAGCATTGGCTGAAAGTGCACTTAAAAATGTTGCCCTGTTGGAGGAAATGGATTTTAGCGATATCGTTATATCCATCAAGACAGCCCATGTACCGATGATGATTTCCGCCAATCGTATATTGGCGGAAAAGACGGATTATCCCCTCCACCTTGGCGTAACCGAGGCCGGCACGCTTAAGGGTGGCGTCATCAAATCCGCCATGGGTATTGGCTCCCTTTTGTGCGATGGTATTGGCGATACAATCCGCGTCTCTCTCACCGCCGATCCGGTGGAGGAAATTGCCGCCGCCAAAGAAATCCTGAAATCAGCAGGACTTTTGCCGGGCCCCCAGCTGATTTCATGCCCCACTTGCGGGCGCTGCCGCATCAATGTCATGCAGCTGAGCGAACAGGTGGAAACATTGTTGCAAGAGGTGCAGTCCCCCGTCACTGTGGCTGTAATGGGATGCGCCGTGAACGGCCCCGGCGAAGCGCGCCAGGCCGATTTTGGCATTGCGGGCGGGGTAGGGGAAGGTTTGATTTTTGCCAAAGGCGAGATTTTAGAGAAATTGCCGGAAGAGAAACTCCTTCCTCGGCTTAAGCAGTTATTGATAGAACACAGCAGAGAGGACAAGGCATAATGAGCGCTTTTAAAGATATCTTTGGACAATTTTTAGACGACGGATGTCCACCGGAATTGACGACGGCCCGGGTGGATGGCGTCAGCTTTTCTAAAGATAAAAAAAGCGTCTATATTATGTTGGCCCCTGAAAGGCCCATTGACAAAAAAAGACTGTATAAGACGGTGGACAAGCTTACTGCCAGTTTGAAACTGGAGAAGACCTTTGTGGCGGTTACATATCAGCCGACGCAATTCAGCGCCGATTATTTCCCCAGCATCGTCGAAGAATTAAAACGGAGGGGATTACCGGCCAGTGGTTTTTTTGACTTATGTAAAGCAAATTTTACGAATAGTGTTTTGACATTATCTTTGCACCACGGCGGCGCCGCTTTTTTAGAGTCTCAAAACATCCCGGCAAAAATTTGCGACATTGTGAAAGAGGAGTTTGATTTAACCATTCAGGTTGTTTTTGGCGGTGTCACCGACACGGTGAAGCGCCTTGATCCCAAACAGTTTACCCGTAAAAATAGGGAAGAGGATGCTTGCGGGGCGGGCGAACAGCCCATGGCGGTGTCAAAAGGCGGCGATATAAAAGGCAAAGGGAAAGCGACCAAAATGGGAAACAAGTCCGGTTTTACCTTTAATGGTATGGAAGTGGAGCCGGATTCGCAAAAAGTCCTGGTGGGCAATGCCATTAAAGACAAACCAATGCCATTAAACGAAATATCTCCCGAGATGGGCATTGTAACGGTTTGTGGAAAATTGATTTCTGTGGAAACATTCGTAATCAGAAAAACTGGCAAAGTCATCTATACCATGGACATCACCGATTACACCAACTCTTATACCATCAAGCTTTTTGCAAATCCGCAAGAGGTCAAAAAACTGGAGACGCTGGAGGCAAAGAAACATTATTTGTTAGTCAAAGGTGAAATCACTTTTGATGGTTTTGTCAAAACCTATCTGATTATGGCCAAAGACATCAGTGTTTTTAACGTGCGCGAAGCGATGGATGAAGCGGCGGAAAAACGCATTGAGCTCCATGCGCATACCAAGATGTCGGCCATGGACGCGGTCTGCGATGCCAAAGATTTAGTGAGCAAAGCGGCCGCCTGGGGTCATCGCGCAATCGCGATTACCGACCATGGCGTGGCCCAAGCCTTTCCCGAAGCTATGGAGACGCAAGCGACATTGAAAAAACAGGGTAAAGAGATCAAGATCATCTATGGGGTAGAGGCCTATTATGTCAACGACACGATCCCCGCTGTTGACGGCCCCGATGTGGTGCCCTTCGACGGCACCTTTATTATCTTTGACCTTGAAACAACAGGTCTGTCCGCCGGGTCGGAACGCATCACCGAAATTGGCGCCGTCAAAATGGAAAAAGGTGTTGTGGTCGATGCGTTCCAAACCTTTGTCAATCCGGAAAAAACAATCCCGGAGGAAATTGTGCGTCTGACCGGCATCACCGATGATATGGTGAAAGACGCGCCATATGAAAAAGAAGCGTTAAAGCTATTTTATGACTTCTGCGGTCCGCATCAATCCTTGGTGGCCCATAACGCCCCCTTTGATATGAGTTTTTTGCGGGCAGCGGCGACCCGTTGCGATTTTCCCTGTCCGTTTACCAGCATCGACACTGTCACAATCTGCCGGGCTCTCTATCCCGAATTGAGAAGCCACCGCCTGAACAACATGGTGGATCATTTTGCTTTGGGTGGGTTCAACCACCACCGCGCCAACGATGACGCGGCCATTCTGGCTCTTGTCTATCAAAAACTCATGGAGGAAATTACTGCCAGAACAGGGAAGACCACAAGCGAAGATATCAATGCCGCAATGGTGCCAGACCCCAAAAAGCTGAATACATACCATATGATTTTGCTGGCAAAAAACACAGTGGGTCTCAAGAATTTGTATAAGCTGATTTCCAAGTCTCATATTGACTATTTTCATAAAAAACCCATTATTCCCAAAAGCGAGCTGATGAAACTACGGGAAGGGCTGCTTGTCGGTTCGGCATGTGAATCGGGCGAGTTGTTTCAAGCGGTGCTAAACGGAAAGAACTGGGGCCAACTCTGCGAAATTGCCGGTTTTTACGATTATCTGGAAGTGCAGCCTGTCAGCAACAATGCCTTTTTGCTGCGGGAAGGCAGGGTCGAAAGTGAAGCCGCCCTCCGGGAGCTGAACCAGACCATTGTTCGCCTTGGCGCGCGGCAGAAAATTCCGGTGGTTGCAACCGGAGATGTCCATTTTCTGGAACCGCAGGCCAGAAAATTTCGCGCAATCCTTATGGCGGGCCTGGGCTTTAAGGATGCCGAGCAGCAGCCGGAACTATATTTCAAAACTACCGATGAGAGGTTGGCGGAATTTGCCTACTTGGGAGAAGCAAAAGCGTACGAAATTGTAGTGACCAATCCGGCGCAAATTGCGGAACAAATCGAGGATATTCGTCCCATACCGACGGGAACCCACAACCCCACTCTCCCCGGCGCCGACGAAGCGCTGATGGAAATTACCCATGCTACTGCCAAAGAGCGTTACGGTGATCCGCTGCCGGAAATTGTAGCCAGCCGGTTGGAACGCGAACTCCATTCCATCATCAAGCACAAATTTGCCGTGTTGTATGTGATTGCGCAAAAGCTGGTGTCAAAGTCCGAATCAGATGGTTATCTAGTTGGCTCCCGTGGTTCGGTCGGTTCCTCATTTGTGGCAACCATGGCCGGTATTTCTGAGGTAAACCCGCTGCCACCCCATTATGTATGCCCAAAGTGCAAATACAGCGAATTTTTCACCGACGGCTCCTATGGCTCGGGTTTCGATTTGCCGGAAAAAAATTGCCCACATTGTGACTTACCACTGAACCGAGATGGACACGAAATTCCGTTTGAGACCTTTTTGGGTTTTGACGGTGACAAAGCGCCCGATATTGACCTTAACTTCTCCGGCGAATACCAGGCCCGCGCCCATGCTTATACCGAAGAATTGTTTGGCTCCGAAAACGTCTTTAAAGCGGGCACAATTTCTACCATCGCCTCTAAAACAGCCTATGGCTTTGTAAAAAAATATCTGGAAGAGCGCGACGTCGTGGTAACAAAAGCGGAGGAGAACCGCCTGGTGGAGGGTTGCACGAACGTGAAGCGCACCACCGGCCAACATCCTGGCGGCATGGTCGTTATTCCTGCCGACCGCGAAATATACGATTTTACGCCGGTTCAGCATCCGGCAGATAAAAGCGAGAGCAATGTAGTAACCACCCATTTTGACTTTAATTCACTCCATGATACCATTCTGAAGTTGGACATTCTTGGTCACGATGTGCCGACCCTGTATAAGCATATGGAGGATTACACCGGCATTAAAATTCAGGATGTCCCTATGAGCGACCCTAAAGTGATCTCTCTTTTCACATCTCCCGAGGCATTAGGTCTGACGGAAAAAGAGTTGCGTTGTAAAACAGGCACTCTCGCCTTGCCGGAGATGGGAACCGAATTTGTGCGGCAAATGCTGCTGGATGCCAAACCCAAAGGCTTCGCCGACCTTTTGCAAATTTCCGGGCTTTCCCATGGCACCGATGTGTGGATTGGCAATGCCCAAGATTTAATCAAAGCGGGAACTTGTAATATTTCCCAGGTAATTGGCACCCGAGACAGCATTATGACGGAACTGATTCTGAAAGGTGTCGAACCGAAAACAGCTTTTGATGTCATGGAGATTACCCGTAAGGGAAAGGCTGCCCAAAATTTGAAAGAAGAGACCATTGATAAGCTTCTTTCACACGGCGTGGAACCTTGGTATATTGATAGCTGTAAAAAAATCAAATATATGTTTCCAAAGGCTCATGCAGCCGCCTATGTTATTGCTGCCATACGTCTGGGCTGGTTTAAGATATATCATCCGCTGGCGTTTTATGCTGTCCATTTGACGGTGCGAGGCCAAGATTTTGATGCCGAATCCGCGCTGAACGGAAAGGCGGCCGTCCTTCGCAGGCTGATGGAGTTGGAGCAGAAGGGGAACGACCGTACCAATAAAGAATCAGATCAATATGAAAATCTGCAAATTGTCTACGAGATTATGGCCCGGGGCATCTCGTTTTTACCCGTTGACCTGGACCGTTCTGATGCACATCGCTTTGCGTTGGAAGAAGGAAAACTGCGCATGCCGTTCAGCGCCTTAAAAGGTGTGGGTGACACGGCAGCTGTCGGCCTTTTTGAGGCGCGTCAGGCCGGCCCATTCATTTCCGGCGACGATATCATTGCTCGTGCGGGCATTTCCAAATCCGTACTAGAAAGTCTGCGTGAAATGGGGGCTTTGGGCGATTTGCCAATGACAAGCCAGCTGACCTTGTTCTAACATTTTCTTAAATATATTGAGCCTCCCCAAAGTGAGACAGTATGGTTACTGGAATCACTTTGGGGTGCTGTCTATCATATGAAAAATCAAATTTTTCTTGACAACACTAATTCAATATGATAACATATTAGCATAGTAATACGTTAAAGTAAATTGCGAGATAAAACCACCGGAGGCAAAGGTATATGACAAACGGCTATGATAAAACAACCCCGGAGGGCACACGGGATTTGTTGTTTCAGGAATGCGACAAGCAGGAAGGGATGCAGCAAAAACTCATGGGGTATTTTCGCGCTTGCGGCTATCGCAAAGTGCAAACTCCCACGCTGGAGTATTATGACGTATTTGCCAATTCGGCGGCGCGTCTGCCTCAGGAAAGTATGTATAAGCTGACCGACAATTCCGGCCGGATATTAGTGGTGCGTCCCGATTGCACTGTCCCAATCGCCCGTCTGGTAGCCACCCGCCTGCGTGAACATCCGTTGCCCCTGCGTTTATTTTACAATCAGAATATCTTTAAAATTTCACCTGATAAAAGCGGGCGCAGCAACGAGATTAATCAGCTGGGTGTTGAGCTGGTAGGTACCGATTCACCAAAAGCAGATCTGGAAATTTTAACGCTGGCGGCCAATGCTCTTAAAATCTCAGGTCGTCATTTTCATATTGAAATTTGCCACATTGGTTTTTTTAAAGAGCTAATTGAGGCATTGCCTGCTGCCGATGGGCAAAAAGAAATGATACGGCAGTTTGTAGAACAAAAGAACTACGCGGCACTCAATGACCAGCTGCAAGATTATAGCGACCACCCCGCAGCCAAGGCCCTCAAGGCGCTTCCGCGGCTGTTTGGCGGCGAAGAAGTCCTCCAGGCCGCCCTAGAGTGCTACGACACACCCAAATCCCGTGAGACATTGCGTTATCTGGAATCGATATACCGTATTTTAAGCAACATGGGGCTTGAGGGCAAGGTGATGCTGGACCTCGGTCTTGTGAACCAGGCGGAGTATTATACCGGCGTCATCTTCCACGGTTATGTGGAAGATATGGGCAAACCGGTGCTGTCCGGCGGCCGCTATGATGGATTAATTAGCGGCTTTGACAGCGCCAAAGCGTTTCCGGCCACCGGCTTTGGTATTGATATCGATATGCTGGCCAGCATCAATGGCACAGCGAGAATGGATTCTTCTGCTACACCAAGACGCCTCCTCCACAGTGATGCCAGCCATTTTGAGGCCGTTTTAAAGCTGTTGGACAGTTGGCGCGCTATGGGTATTATCAGCGAATGCAGCCTGTTTGCAACAGCAAAGGAAGCCAGAGAATATGCCACTGCCCAAGGCATTCCCGAGTTGTGGATATTGGGAGCGGATGGTGAAATGGAAACCATCTATTTGGAGGTGAAGGCATGAGGCCGCTGCGCATTGCGCTGACAAAAGGCAGGCTGGAGAAAAAAGCCACTGATATTTTTGAGAAAATCGGCATCGATTGTACCGCCTTTGCCACAAAAGGCCGCAAGCTTATTCTGCCCTTGGGCGACGATAAAGAGGCGGTATTGGCCAAAGCAGCCGATGTGATCACCTATGTGGAAAACGGAGTTTGCGACATAGGCATTGTCGGTAAAGACACCATTATGGAAATGGGCGGCTCTTTTTATGAAGTGTTGGATTTGGGTGTTGGCCAGTGCCGTTTCGCCTTGGCCGCCCCCCAAAACAGCCATTTTTGGGAGGGCTACACCACCCGTCGCATCGCCACCAAATACCCCAATGTAGCCCGGACTTTTTTTGCCGAAAAAGGCATGGATGTGGATATTGTCCGCATCGAGGGTTCGGTGGAACTGGCGCCTCTTTTAGGGCTGTGCCATGCCATTGTGGATATTGTCGAAACAGGGGACACCTTGCGGGAAAACGGCCTTGAGGTTCTGGAGGACATCGCCTGCGTTTCGGCCCGGCTGATTGTAAACGTTGCCAGCCTCAAACTGAATAAAAAAAGCATAGAGGCATTTATATCGGCCATAGAAACAGCAAAGGAGGCATCCCAATGATCATCATCCGTTCCGACGGCAAAAATGTGTCGGACTTTTTAAAAACAATGCGCAACCGAAATGCTGAGACAAATAAAGCGGTTACAGCGCAGGTGCAAGCCATCATTGACGATGTGCGACAAAACGGAGATGAAGCGCTTTGCCGCTATACACGACAATTTGACGGTTGTGATATAAAGGCCTTCGAGGTTCCAAAAGAAAAATGGGCCGCCGCCTGCCAAAGTGCCGATTCCACCTTTATGGAGGCGCTTGCAAAGGCCAAAGAAAACATCCTTGCTTTCCATCGCCGCCAGCTTCAGGATGGTTTTGTAGATAAAAAGCCGAACGGCGTGATATTGGGCCAGCGCGTCCGCCCCCTTAAGCGCGTGGGGCTTTATGTACCTGGCGGCACCGCCGCCTATCCCTCCTCCGTATTGATGAATGCTTTGCCCGCAAAAGTGGCGGGAGTGGAAGAGCTGGTCATGGTGACACCTCCCCAGAAAGACGGTCTGCCGAACCCGGATATTTTGGCGGCGGCACAGCTTGCGGGGGTAGATAAGGTGCTGCTGATCGGTGGCGCTCAAGCGGTGGCAGCACTTGCCTATGGCACTGAAACGGTGCCCCGCGTGGACAAAATTGTGGGGCCGGGCAATATCTTTGTGGCCACAGCCAAAAAGCTGTTGTTTGGCGTTGTGGATATTGACATGATTGCAGGCCCCAGCGAAATTTTGGTGATGGCGGACGAAACCGCCGATTCCGGTTATATTGCTGCCGATATGATCAGCCAGGCCGAGCACGACAAGTTGGCGTCGGCCGTACTGCTGACAACCTCTAAAACGGTGGCGGACGGGGTGGCGGCACAATTGAAAACCCAAACCCAAATGCGTAACCGCCGCCAAATCATCGAGGCGTCCCTGCGCGACTACGGCGCCATCGTCCTTTGCCGGGATGAAGTGGAAATGGTAGACTTGGCCAATGAAATAGCCCCCGAACATTTAGAAGTGCACTGTGCCAATGCCATGGACTTACTAGAGCGACTGGATAACGCTGGGTCTATCTTTTTAGGGAAATACGCCTCAGAGCCGTTGGGTGATTATTATGCGGGCCCCAACCATGTGCTGCCAACCGGCGGTACCGCCCGTTTCTTTTCGCCCCTTGGTGTCGATGCTTTTCTAAAGCGAATTGCCTATACGTACTACACAAAGGAAGCCCTGTTGGCGGCAGGCGATGATATTATTACGCTGGCGGAAAAAGAAGGCCTTGACGGCCACGCCAATGCCATTCGCGTCCGAATGAAACCATAAGGAGGAATATGATTGGCCTGGGAACTCAACGCCAAAATGAAAGCTCTTTCTCCCTATATCCCCATTGAGGGTGAATATAAAATCCGGCTGGATGCCAACGAAAGCGGCTATGATCTGCCCGCTGTCATGAAGGCAGAATTGGCGGAAGAAATAGCGTCGGTGGCCTTTAACCGTTATCCGGACCCTTATGCCCTGGAAGTGTGCCGCGCTTTTGCAAACCGGTTTCAACTCTCTCCCGATTTTGTCACGGCGGGCAACGGCTCCGATGAACTGATTTCGGTCATCATGGGTGCGATGCTTCAGCGATCGGATACGGTGCTAAGCCTGGCACCCGATTTTTCCATGTACCGTTTTTATGCCGACATCTTCGAACTTGGCTCCGTTGTTTTGGAAAAAGATGAGAACCTGCAAATCGACGTGGATACGATGATAGCGGCGTCCAAAGCGAACCGCGCCGCCGCCATCATTCTTTCCAACCCCTGTAACCCCACCTCCCGCATCATTGCCAGGGAAGATATGCTGCGGCTGATTGCCTCGGTAGAAAGCCTGGTCATTGTGGACGAAGCATACATGGACTTTGCCGATCAATCAGTGCTGGATGTGGTGGGACAGTATGAAAACCTGATCGTTCTTAAAACTTGTTCCAAAGCTGTGGGAATGGCCGCCATTCGGCTGGGCTTTGCGGTGGCGGGTAAGACACTGACCCATGCCATTCGAGCCGCCAAAAGCCCCTACAATGTCAATGCCATTTCCCAGGCAATCGGTAAAGTGTTGCTGGGGCATAAGGATTATCTGGACAATTGCGCCCGCAAGATCATTACCCAACGACAGTGGCTGGAGACCAATATCAAGACGCTGGCAAGCCAGTATCCTGTGCTGGAGGCAGTTTACCCCAGCAGTACCAATTTTGTTCTTGTCAAAGCCAAAAATGCCGCGGATATTCAACGGCAACTGGGGGAATGTTCCATTGCGATACGGCTTTTGGGTGATTTCCTGCGTATCACAGCGGGTACGCCCGATGAAAATATGGCGCTGATCGAAGCGCTAAGCGGCATATTGTCTTTGCTAAAATAAAGGGTAAATCAAAACGGGGGAGGAACGTTTATGCGCACAGCGGCAATCACGCGCAACACAAAAGAGACGCAAATCAAATTGGAAATCAATCTGGATGCGGGATCGGCCCAAACAGATATCCAGACCGGCATTGGCTTTTTCGACCATATGCTTACAGCTATGGCGTTCCATGGCGGGTTTGGATTGACGCTGAAAGCCAGCGGAGATTTGCAGGTGGATTGTCATCATACCGTGGAAGATTGCGGCATTGTGTTGGGCCAGGCTTATGCCAAAGCCATTGGCGATCGGGCGGGCATAGCCCGTTATGGTACCATGTTTGTGCCCATGGACGAAGCGTTGGCCCACTGCGCTCTGGACATCAGCGGCCGTGGCTATTGCGTTTGCAATGCCATCTTCAACGACGAAAAAGTCGGTGACTTTGAAACGGCAACCCTGACAGAATTTTTTCGCGCTTTTGCCCACAATGCAGGCATTACTTTACACGTTACCCTCAATTATGGAGACAATGATCATCACAGCATTGAGGCCATGTTTAAAGCGGTTGGGCAAAGTCTGCGCCAGGCTGCCCGCATTACCGGCAACGAAGTATTTTCGACCAAAGGAGTTCTGTAAGCGGATGATAGCCATTGTTGACTACGGCGCCGGCAATTTACACAGCGTCAAAAATGCCCTGGACTATTTGCATCTTGACAGCGGCATTACCAGTGTTGCCCACGAAATTTTGACGGCCGATGGTGTCATTCTGCCAGGGGTGGGTGCCTTTCCCGATGCCATGGCCAAGCTGCGAAAAGCGGGCTTGAAAGATGTACTGCAAAAAGCAGCTGCCCAAAAACCTTTTCTAGGCATATGCTTGGGGATGCAGCTCTTGTTTGAAACAGGATACGAGTTCACGCCGACAGGGGGATTGGGTATTTTGCCGGGTACTGTGCGCCCTATTCCTGCGCCGGGACTGAAAATCCCCCATATGGGCTGGAACGACTTGCGCTTTCCCAGGCAATGTGCCCTCACCGATGGCATTGCCGAGGGTGAATATGTCTACTTCGTCCACTCCTATCGGGCCGATTGCGCCGATGAACTGGTGGCAGCCTATACTGTTTACGGCGAAAAGATCCCTGCTCTTGTGGCCAAAGGCAGGGTGTGGGGCGCCCAATTCCACCCGGAAAAGAGTGGAGATATAGGGCTACAAATCCTCAGGAACTTCGGAAAGCAGGTGGCAGGGTGATTATTCTTCCCGCGATTGATATCAAGGATGGCCGCTGCGTGCGGCTGCAAAAAGGTGATTTCGCCACCACCCATCAGGTAGCCGACAGCCCTCTTGCGGCGGCGAACCGCTTTGCCGCCGACGGGGCCAAATGGCTTCATATGGTGGATTTAGACGGTGCCAAAGAGGGCGCGGTAGTAAATGGGCCAATCATATTGGACATTGCCCAAACCGTTCCCATCTCCACCGAAATCGGAGGCGGCATCCGCACTTTGGAAACGGTGGAATACTACCTCTCCGGCGGCATTTCCCGGGTAATCCTGGGCTCCGCCGCCCTGAAAGATCCTACTTTTATCAAAGCCGCTGTAGGTGAATACGGGGAAAAAATTGCAGTGGGTATCGATGCCCGGAACGGTTTGGTTGCGGCGGAAGGCTGGCTGCAAACGACCTCGGTGTCCTATCTTGAACTGGCGAAGGCGATGGGGCAAATCGGCGTTCAACACCTTATTTTTACCGATATTGCTAAAGATGGTATGCTGTCCGGCCCCAATCTCATTCAATTGGCCGCGTTAAAAGAGACGGTATCCTGCCATCTGATTGCCAGCGGCGGCATCCGGGATATTGGCCACATCCGCGATTTGTGCGCCATGGATATATACGGGGCCATCTGCGGCAAATCGCTGTACGAGGGTACACTGCAACTGCAAGAAGCTATCGCGATGGGAGGAACGCAATAATGCTCGCCAAACGAATCATTCCCTGCCTGGATGTGCGGGAAGGCAAAGTTGTCAAAGGTATTCACTTTGTGGGCATCAAAGAGATTGGTGACCCGGTGGAGCTGGCGATCGAATACAACCGCCAGGGTGCCGACGAAATCACCTTTCTTGACATCAATGCCACCCATGAGGGCCGTGGCATTATGCTGGATGTCGTCAAACGCGCTGCCCAAAATGTATTTGTGCCCCTTACCGTCGGCGGCGGCATCCGCACAGTGGAGGATTTCCGCGACATTCTGCGGGCGGGCGCCGATAAAGTATCCATTAATTCTGCGGCGGTGCGTAACCCCAATCTGATTGCCGAAGCTGCTCAAAGTTTTGGCAGTCAGTGCGTTGTCGTGGCCATCGATGCCCGGCGCTGTGCCGCCGGCACCAAGACGAAAAGCGGGTTTACAGTCGTAATCAATGGCGGTCGCATTGATACAGGTATGGATGCGTTGGAATGGGCAAAACGGGTGGAAAGCTTAGGGGCAGGGGAGTTGCTGGTCACCTCAATGGATGCCGATGGTACCAAATCCGGTTTCGACATTCCGCTTACCGATGCCATTGCCAAAATCGTCAATATTCCTGTCATCGCTTCCGGGGGGTGTGGCACGCTGGATCACTTCTCGGAACTCTTTGAAAAAAGCGGTGCCGATGCCGCACTGGCCGCTTCCCTTTTTCACTATGGGGAACTGACGGTGGCGGAGGTAAAGGCCCATTTAAAAGCGCACAATATTCCCGTGCGCCAACCGGGGGAGGCAAAAGCGCAATGAAAGATTTGACATTGTACTTCAAAAAGGCCCCCCTCATCCCTGCCATTATACAAGAGGCCGGTACAAACGAGGTGCTGATGCTGGCCTATATGAGTGCTGAAAGTTTGGCCAAAACCCTTGAAACAGGGTATACATGGTTTTATAGCCGCTCCCGGCAAGAACTGTGGAACAAAGGGGCTACCTCCGGCCACATGCAAAAGGTGGTGTCTATCACAGCAGACTGCGACGATGACACGCTGCTGGTCGTCGTGCGCCAAACCGGCCCCGCTTGCCACACCGGCAGTCACAGCTGTTTTTTCAAACCGATTGATATCCCGGCGAATGAGAAAGAGGCAGAACAATGAACGAAACATTAAACGGGCTATATACTCTCATCCAAGAACGCAAGCTAAATCCCACAGAGGGCTCCTACACAGCCTATCTGTTTGCCGAGGGTTTGAATAAAATCCTTAAGAAATGCGCTGAAGAATGTGGCGAGGTCATGATCGCAGCCAAAGATCAAAACAACGCTGATACTGCCAGTGAAATCTGCGACCTCATCTATCACCTCATGGTATTGATGGTGCAGCAGGGAATAGGGCTGGATGAAGTGACGGCGATTTTGGAAGCCCGGCGGCAAAAAATAGGCAATCTAAAGAATTTTCACCAAACTGACAAAAACACCTAGTGCGAGATCAACAAAAAGGGGGCGTATGCCCCCTTTTTGTATTTGCTTTTAATTTACCCAAGGGCAATTAGAAGAACATCTTTACAAAATCCACATCAGGTACGGTAAAGCTTTGCCCTTGCAAATAGTTCAAATGTTCGGCGTCGGTCGTAAAATCAAAACTCAGCTTGTAAGCATACAATGCCTGGTGCTTTTGACCATATCCCTTATTATCCCGATTCAAGCCATATTTGGTGTCACCCAAAAGCGGGTGGCCGATATAAGCCAGCTGCGCCCGAATTTGGTGGGTACGGCCGGTCAGCAGCTCCACTTCCAAAAGACTTAATTCATTTTTGGCAGCCAGTGTATGGTAGCGGGTCAAAATCGTTTTGGCGCCCGGCACAGGCTGGTCAAAAATTTGCACCTGATTGCTTTCTTCATCCTTCAGCAAATATCCCCGCAAAGTAGCGCTGGGCGGGTTAGGCTGCCCAAAGACAATGCATAAATACAACTTTGTCAGCTCTCGACTTTTGATTTTGGCGTTGAGCACCCGTAAAGTTGCGGCATTTTTGGCGGCAATGACAATGCCGCCGGTATTGCGGTCAATGCGGTTACATAAGGCGGGGGCAAAGCTGTTTTCATGCTCCGGCCGATATTCTCCCTTATCGTATAAATAATGCTGAATGCGTGCAATAAGCGTATTGGTTTGCTCGTTGGCATCCTCGTGAACCAGCAATCCGGGTTTTTTATCCACCAGCAGAATATTGACGTCCTCAAAAACAATATCGATTTCTGCCTTGGCTTTCAAAAAAGCCAGCGGATCATACTTTTCGTTGGAAACAGTAAAAAACTCGTCATTGATATACAGCTCCAGCACATCGCCCACATTCAGTTTTTGGGCAGCATCGCACCTTTTTCCGTTGTACTTAATGCGCTTAAGGCGAATGTACTTGTACAAAAGAGAAGGGGGTAAGGCAGGCACAGCTTTCTGAATAAACTTATCCAGCCGTTGCCCGGCATCATTGGGGCCAATTTCATAATATTTCATGTCAATATCACCATAAAAAGTATAACACAACCCTTAAAAATATCCAGCCCCTATCTTTCCAAATAGCAAGCTTTGATGTATAATTAAATGATAATGAATTTAGGAGGCAAAAAAATGCTGGATCAGGACAGGGTCATGGACATTCTGAAAGAAGCGGGCGTACTGCTGGAAGGACATTTTCTCCTTACCTCCGGCAAACACTCCGACCGCTACCTCCAATGCGCCAAGATTTTTCGCCACACAAAATATAGCGAAGAGCTGTGCGGCGCTTTGGCCGCTCAGTTTGCGGACAAGCAAATTGATGTGGTCATCGGCCCGGCAATGGGGGCGGTACAAATGGCGTACGAGGTCAGCCGCCATCTGCACTGCGAAAACTTCTTCACCGAGCGCGAGGATGGCAAAATGGTTTTGCGCCGTGGTTTTGCCGTTACACCGGGCATGCGCTGCCTGCTGGTAGAGGACGTAGTCACCACCGGTGGCTCGGTCAAAGAGGTGAAAGAGCTGGTGGAAGCCGCCGGCGGCATTGTTGTGGCCATTGGCAGCATTGTAAACCGTTCCGGCGGTAATGCTGATTTTGGCGGCACGCCTTTTCATTGGGTCATCCGTGTAGATGTGGAGGCCTGGGAACCGGAGAATTGCCCCCTGTGCAAAGAAGGCAAAATCCCCCCCATCAAACCCGGCAGCCGTAAAGTGCCCGGACAACAGTAGGCACTAAAATGTCTCTATTGGGGAAAGACTAAAGCAAAGCGGGTGATGGCGATGGCAGATATCCACAGTGGACATCGTGACAGAATGCGGGCCCGATTTTTAAAAGAGGGACTGGACCATTTTGACGCCCACAATGTGCTGGAGCTTTTACTGGCTTACGCCATTCCCCGTCGCGATACCAACGAGCTTGCCCATCACTTGATCCGGCGCTTTGGATCGCTTGCGGGCGTCTTCGACGCCTCCCATGAAGAGTTGCAAAAAGTGGACGGTATTGGATCCCGCGCTGCCACCCTCATCAAAATGATGCCCGACATCTGCCGCCGCTATTACAGCGAAAAAAACGCCACCGACGACCTTCTAAATTCCACAGATAAATTGGGGAATTACCTGCTGCCGGCTTTTATTGGCCGCACCAATGAGATTGTTTATCTTCTTTGTCTGGACAATAAACACAAACCCCTGTATGGCGACATTTTGGTGGAGGGCACCATTGATTCTGCCCCCATTTTCATCCGTAATATTGCCGAGACCGCTTTGCGTGTAGGTGCTGCAGCCGTAGTGTTGGCCCACAACCATCCCCAGGGATTTGCCATCCCATCCGCCAACGATGTGGATGTGACAATAAAAGTGGCCAAAGCCTTGGAGGCTGTGTCTGTCCGATTGATTGACCATATTATTGTGGCCAAAGATGATTATGTATCCTTAGCCGACTCGGGAATTTTACTGCGACAAAAGTAGCGGACGAAAGGAGAACTATGAGCAGCTTCAAACTTCGCTCCGAATATCAGCCAGCCGGCGGCCAGCCGGCAGCAATCGAAGCATTGGCAAAAGGCATCCGCAATGGCGACACTGAACAGACCCTGCTAGGCGTAACAGGTTCCGGCAAAACATTTACCATGGCCAATGTCATCCAAATGGTGGACAGGCCTACCCTTGTGCTGGCCCACAATAAAACACTGGCGGCCCAGCTGTGCTCGGAATTCAAAGAATTTTTCCCCGAAAATGCGGTCGAATATTTTGTAAGCTATTATGACTATTACCAGCCGGAAGCCTATATTGCCCAAACGGATACCTATATCGAAAAAGATAGTTCGATCAATGACGAAATTGAAAAATTACGCCACTCGGCCACCTCTTCGTTGTCTGAACGACGGGATGTCATCATCGTCGCCAGCGTCTCCTGCATTTACTCCCTCGGCGACCCCATCGATTACCGCAACATGGTGATCTCACTTCGCCCCGGCCAGCGTAAAGATAGGGACGAGTTTATTCACAAGCTGGTGGATATTCAATACGAGCGCAACGACATCAATTTCATCCGCAATAAATTCCGTGTCCGCGGCGACGTGGTAGAGGTTTTTCCGGCTTATTCGGGCGACACGGCTGTGCGGGTAGAGTTTTTTGGCGACGAAATTGAGCGTATCAGCGAGATCAATACCCTAACCGGAGAACTGAAAAACAAGCTGACCCATGTGGCCATCTATCCCGCCAGTCACTATATTGTACCCCGAGACAAAATGGACGCGGCACTTGAGGAAATTCGCCGGGAGTGCGACGAACGCGTGGCCTGGTTCAAAGCAAACGATAAACTCATTGAAGCGCAGCGCATTGCCCAGCGTACCAATTATGACATTGAAATGCTGACCGAGGTTGGTTTTTGCAGCGGCATTGAAAACTACTCCCGCGTGCTTTCCGGTCGCCCCCCCGGCAGCATGCCCTATACATTGCTGGACTATTTCCCCCAAGATTTTGTGCTGTTCATTGACGAATCCCATGTGACATTGCCCCAAGTGCGGGGTATGTACGGCGGCGACAGATCCCGCAAGCAAAACCTGATTGATTTCGGGTTTCGGCTGCCCTCGGCGCTGGATAACCGGCCGCTGTGCTACGAGGAATTCCAACAAAAACTTAACCAAGTGGTCTATGTCAGTGCCACCCCCTCCGAGTACGAGCGCAGCCGCAGCACCCAGGTGGTGGAACAGGTGATCCGCCCGACAGGCCTGATTGACCCGGAGATTGAAGTCAAGCCGGTCGAGGGGCAAATTGATGATCTTTTGTCTGAAATTAACACTCGCACCGAAAAAAGGGAGAGAGTGCTTATCACCACCCTCACCAAAAAAATGGCGGAAGATTTAACTGCTTATTTTGAACAAATGGGTGTCAAGGTGCGCTATATGCACCATGATATCGATACCATTGAGCGTATGGAAATTATCCGCGATTTGCGCATGGGCGAGTTTGACGTGCTGGTGGGTATCAACCTTCTCCGCGAAGGCCTGGATATTCCCGAAGTCTCTTTGGTGGCCATTTTGGATGCCGATAAAGAAGGCTTCTTGCGTTCCGAAACCTCTCTCATTCAGACCATAGGCCGTGCCGCCCGTAACATTGGCGGTCGCGTGATCATGTATGCCGATTCGGTCACGCCCTCTATGGAACGTGCCATCACTGAAACATATCGTCGCCGGGAGATTCAGCAGCAGTATAATACCGACCACAATATCACCCCTGTTTCAGTGAAAAAGCAGGTGCGCCAGATTTTGGAGATTTCCTCCAGCGATGCGGTGGATGCCAAGACAAAAAAGACAAAGACAATGTCTTTCCGCGAACGCGAGGCGCTGATTCAGCAGCTGACGCTGGAAATGCGCAACGCGGCCAAACTGCTGGAATTCGAACACGCCGCCTATTTGCGGGATAAAATCAAAAGGCTGAAAGACGAAAATATCGCTTCCGCCAAACGAACTCCATAAGCATATTGGAAAACGCATTTCATCAAAAACTGGGAGGCAGCACGTTGGCAAAAGACAAAATCATCATTAAGGGCGCACGGGAAAATAATCTGAAAAACATCGACCTGGAATTGCCCCGTGATAAACTCATTGTTTTCACCGGTCTTTCCGGCTCCGGTAAATCGTCGTTGGCATTTGACACCATCTATGCCGACGGCCAGCGGCGCTATGTCGAAAGTCTGTCTTCCTATGCCCGCCAATTTTTGGGTCAGATGGAAAAACCGGATGTTGACGATATTCAAGGTCTTTCACCCGCCATCTCCATTGACCAAAAGACCACCTCCCGTAACCCCCGTTCCACGGTCGGCACTGTCACCGAGATATATGACTATTTACGCCTGTTATATGCCCGCATCGGCATACCCCATTGCCCTGTCTGCGGCAAAGAAATCAAGCAGCAGACAGTCGATCAAATGGTGGACCGCGTGCTGGAGCTGCCAAAAGGAACGCGCATCCAAATCATGGCGCCGGTGGTGCGCGCCCGCAAAGGCGAGCATCAAAAAGAGTTTGATACAGCCCGCCGGTCCGGTTACGTTCGTGTCCGGGTGGATGGTAACATTTACGAGCTTACCGAAGAAATCAAGCTGGATAAAAACAAAAAGCATACCATCGAAATTATCATCGACCGCTTGGTCATCGGGGACGATATCCGTTCCCGCCTGGCCGATTCTCTGGAAACCTCTGTCGCGCTCACCGGCGGGCTCACTATGGTAGATATCATTGACGGCGAAGCCATGCTTTTTTCTCAAAACTACGCCTGTCCCGAGCATGATATTAGCATGGAAGAGCTGACCCCCCGCATGTTCTCTTTTAATAACCCTTACGGCGCCTGCGAAAAATGCACCGGTCTTGGCACATTTCTGCGTGTCGACCCCGACCTTGTGCTGCCGGATAAAAGTCTTTCCATTGCCAATGGCGCCATTAAAGCCAGCGGCTGGTATTATGCCGAGGGCGGCATCGCCAAAATGTATTATGAAGCGCTGGCGAAAAAATATAATTTTTCACTGCGAACCCCCATCAAAGATTTGCCGCCTGAAATTGTAGATATCATTTTATATGGTACAAAAGGCGAAAAGGTCACAGTGAAACGGGAATCGGACACCTGGAGCGGCTCCTACAACACCGACTTTGAAGGTATTGCCAATAACCTGGAACGACGTTTTAAAGAAACCTCCAGCGAATGGATGCGTTCCGAGATCACCGGTTGGATGACGGCGGTGTCCTGCCCGGAGTGCGGCGGTGACCGTCTGAAAAAAGAAGTGCTTTGTGTCACGATAGGCGGCAAAAATATTAGCGAGTTTGCCAGGCTTTCGGTCAGCAGTGCATTGCGTTTTGTTGAAACGTTAAAACTGACAGAACGGGAAGCGATGATTGCCCACCAAATCCTCAAAGAAATCAAAGAGCGTCTTGGATTTTTGGAAAATGTGGGGCTGGAATATCTTACCCTGGCCCGTAACGCCGGCAGCCTTTCCGGCGGCGAAAGCCAGCGTATTCGCCTAGCCACCCAAATCGGTTCATCCCTGATGGGTGTGCTCTATATTTTGGATGAACCCAGCATAGGTCTCCACCAGCGGGACAATAGCCGCCTGATCACAACACTCAAGCGGCTGCGGGATTTGGGCAACACTGTTATTGTGGTAGAGCACGATGAAGAGACAATTGAAAGCGCCGACTTCATTGTGGATATCGGTCCCGGCGCAGGCATCCATGGCGGCCAGGTCGTCTGTTGTGGTGACCTTTTGAATATTAAAAGCTGCAAGGAATCTATAACAGGACAATATCTCAGCGGTGTGAAAAAAATCGAATTGCCGAAAAGTCGCCGTAAGGGAAACGGATCGTTTATCACCGTGAAAGGCGCCGAGGAAAACAACTTAAAGCATGTGAATATTTCCATCCCTCTGGCAACCCTTACTGCCATTACCGGTGTCTCCGGTTCTGGAAAAAGCTCTCTGATCAACGAGGTGCTGTATAAAGCATTGGCCTCCGAACTTAATGGCGCCCGAGGCAAACCCGGCAAACACGACGCCATTGAAGGCATGATGGAACTGGACAAAGTCATTGACATTGACCAGTCTCCCATCGGCCGCACCCCGCGGTCCAACCCTGCCACCTACACCGGCGTTTTCACCGATATCCGGGAGGTGTTTGCCTCCACCGCTGATGCCAAAATGCGCGGCTACAGCTCGGGGCGCTTTTCCTTCAATGTAAAAGGCGGCCGCTGCGAGGCTTGCGAAGGCGACGGTATTATCAAAATTGAAATGCACTTTTTGCCTGATATCTTCGTTCCCTGCGAAATCTGCAAAGGGCGGCGTTATAACCGCGAGACGTTGGAAGTGCGCTACAAAGGCAAAAACATTCACGAAGTGTTGGAGATGACGGTGGAAGAAGGCCTGAACTTCTTCGAAAATGTACCAAAAATCAAGCGCAAACTGCAAATGCTGTTCGATGTGGGTCTGGGCTATATAAAAATTGGACAGCCTGCCACCACCCTTTCAGGAGGCGAGGCCCAACGGGTCAAACTGGCCAGCGAACTTTCCAAACGCCCCACAGGCCGCACGATCTAGATCCTGGACGAACCCACTACCGGTCTGCATACCGCCGATGTCCATATGCTCATCGAAGTGCTGCAAAAGCTGGTGGATACTGGCAACACCGTACTTGTGATCGAGCATAATCTGGATGTGATCAAAACCGCAGACTATATCATTGACCTTGGCCCCGAAGGTGGTGAACGCGGCGGCGAAATTATTGCGACCGGCACACCGGAAGAGGTGGCACGGAATGATAAGTCATATACTGGTCAATATTTAAAGAAGATGTTGGTTTGACAATAAAATACCAAAATGGTATACTTTAGCCGAAAGAGCGGCAGCTCTTTAAAGATAGATAAGGAGGTAAATAATATGACATACGTTTGTACGGTCTGTGGCTACATTTATGATGAAAAGATTGGTGATCCCGACAATGGTATTGCCCCCGGCACCAAGTGGGAAGAAATCCCCGAAAGTTTTACCTGTCCTTTATGCGGTGTAGGCAAAGATATGTTTGAAGCGCAATAACGTGTTTTGGCGCCGCCACGCGGCGCCAAAATTCATTTGTCCAGGAGGCATTATGACCACAAAAATTACACCATCGGTATTTGCAGTAGGCGTGCTTAACCCGGCCCTGCGTGTTTTTGATATTGTCATGAAAACCGAATTTGGCACCACTTATAACGCCTATCTTGTCAAAGGCAGCGAAAAAACAGCTCTGATTGAAACCTGCCACGAAACATTCTTCGACCAGTTTGTGGAAAACCTTAACGAGGTTTGCAAACCGGCCGCCATTGATTATATTATCTTAAATCACACCGAGCCGGACCATTCCGGCGCCCTGCGGCGTTTGGCGGAAATTTGCCCAAATGCGACCATCGTCGCCTCTCAGGCAGGCTCCATCTATCTCAAGGGCATCACAAACAACTCCGCCCTCAAAATACAAGTGGCCAAAGATGGCGACAGCATCTCCTTGGGGAATATGACCTTAAACTTCATCTCCGCGCCTTTCCTCCATTGGCCGGACAGTATGTTTACCTGGTTGCCAGAGGAGAAAGTTATCTTCACCTGTGACTTTTTGGGCGCTCATTATTGCGAACCCTATGTCTTTGACTATAACACTGTCTATCCACAAAAATATGAGCAGGGCTTTAAAGCTTACTACGATGCCATCTTTGCCCCCTTCAAGCAATATGTGCTGGCTGGGCTGGCCAAAATCGAAAAGCTGCCTATTGACTTCCTTTGCACCAGTCATGGCCCCGTTTTAACCAAAGATGGCCGCCTTTCTTATGCCAAAGAAAATTATGCGACATGGAGCGCTGCTTCCGCCAATGCCAAAAAGAAAATCCCAATATTTTACACATCCGCTTATGGCAATACGGGCAAAATAGCACAGGCAATCGCCAAGGGCGTTCGAGAGATTTTGCCCGATGCTGAAGTCGATATATACGACATCATTGAAACCGACATGCATTTCTTGCATAACGAATTGGCCGAATGTACCGGTTTTGCCATTGGCACACCGACCATCAATCGGGACGCCGTGCCCCCATGCTGGGAGCTTCTATCCCATATTGATGCGATCGGATGCCAGAAAAAACCCTGTCTTGCTTTCGGGTCTTACGGCTGGAGCGGCGAAGGTGTTCCCAATTTGATCACCCGGCTCCAAAGCCTAAAGCTAAAAGTTGTGGGGGGGGGGCTTAAAATCAACTTTGTCCCCACGCCGGAGGATCTGGAAATAGCCCGCCAGCAGGGTGCGGCATTGGCGGCAGTGATACAGTAAAAAAGACAAAAGCCTGTATTTGAATATGCAGGCTTTTGTAGCGTGCTGCCGATTGCACATAGAACCGCTTTGAGATATAATTTAAAAAGAAAAAAGCGAATTCAAAATTACTTGCAAGCGAGGATTGGTCATTATGAGTGAATTGCAAAAATTACAAAACGGCAGCGATATTCGTGGCATTGCTCTTTCTGGTGTGGCGGGGGAAGATGTAAACCTAACCCCGGCAACTGCCAATATAGTGGCCCAGGCATTTGCCCACTGGCTTGCTGATAAACTTCAGAAGAAACCGGACATGTTGCGCATTGGCATCGGACGTGACTCGCGGATTTCGGGCCCTGACCTTTTGGCGGCGGCGGCAGATGGCCTGTCTTCTTGCGGCGTGACCGTTTATGATTGTGGTATCGCCTCCACACCGGCCATGTTTATGTCCACTGTTCTGCCCGGCTTTGGCTACGATGGCAGTATCATGATTACTGCCAGCCATTTGCCCTTTAACCGCAACGGTCTGAAGTTTTTTACCAGAGCGGGGGGCTTGGAAAAAGGGGATATTTCGGCTCTTTTGGCGAAAGCGGAGCCCCTTGAACCCTGCGCAGGCAATCCGCAGAAAATCAGCATAGCCAATTTAATGGATGCCTATGCCGAAAACCTGCAAATGATTATTAGAACGGGGATCAGTGACGGTAGCACGCCGCTGGCCGGCTTTAAGGTGGCCGTGGATGCCGGCAACGGAGCAGGGGGCTTTTTTGCCACCAAAGTGCTGGTGCCCCTTGGAGCCGATATTTCCGCCAGCCAATTTCTCGACCCCGATGGTTCCTTTCCCAACCACATCCCAAATCCGGAAGATGGGGAAGCAATGGAAGCCATCTTACGCGCTGTCAAGACGTATGGCTGTGACTTTGGCATTATTTTTGATACCGATGTCGACCGGGCAGGCGCAGTTGGCGCCGACGGACAAGAGATTAACCGCAATCGTCTAATCGCCCTCATATCCGCTATCGTGCTGGAGGAAAATCCTGGCGCCACCATTGTCACCGATTCTGTTACCTCCGCCGAACTCACTTCTTTTATCGAAGAGGAATTGGGCGGCAAGCACCACCGCTTCAAACGCGGCTATAAAAACGTGATCAACGAAGCCGTTCGCTTGGAGGATATGGGCATAAGTGCCCCCCTCGCCATCGAAACCTCTGGCCATGGCGCTTTGAAAGAAAATTACTACTTGGATGACGGCGCCTATCTTATTGCAAAGATTCTGATCAAGCTAGCCCGTCTGCGCAAAGAGGGCAAGACCCTCGGCCATTTGCTGGCCGCTTTGGGTGAACCTGCCGAAAGCAAGGAGCTGCGCTTCAAAATAGACGGGGACAATTTTAAGGAATATGCCGCTTCGGTCTTGGCAGACTTGGAGGACTATGCGAAAGGGCAAGCGGGATGGCAAATTGCCCCCAACAATTACGAGGGTATACGCATCTTTTTCGATGCCGATCATGGCAATGGCTGGCTCCTGCTGCGCATGTCCTTGCACGATCCGCTTATGCCGCTTAACATTGAATCGTCTGTGGCGGACGGTGTCAAGATCATCACCAATGAACTTTATCCTTTTATCCGCCAATACCCCCGTCTTAACATTTCCCCACTTACGGATTTTTTGAAAATATGATATAATATAACGATATTTGCGGCATGGTTTTGCCGCTCATTTAGGAGGACTACCATTGGCACAGCAGCAAACACACTTTGAAACGGAATACACCCAAAAACTAAAGCAATTGTTGTTGTGCCAATACACCCACCCGCCACGGGCCTATGTCCACAGTTACGGTTGCCAACAAAATGTCAGCGACGGAGAAAAGATCAAAGGTCAGCTCGCGCTGGCTGGCTATGGTTTTACCGATTCCTTGGCGGAGGCAGATTTAATCATCTACAATACGTGTGCCGTGCGGGAATCGGCCCAGCAGCGTGTCTACGGAAATGTAGGTGCGCTTAAGCATTACAAACGGCGCAACCCCAATCTTATCATCGGCCTGTGTGGCTGCATGATGCAACAGCCTCAAATTGCCGATCGTATCCGCCACAGCTATCCTTACGTGGACTTAGTGTTCGGCACCTTTGCCGGCCACAAGCTGGCCCAGCTCATCTACGAAAAGTTGGAGAGCGGCCGCCGCGTTTTCGACATTGCGGCTGAGCAAGGGGACGTGGTGGAAGGTGTGCCTATTCGGCGGGATGGCAAACACAAAGCTTGGCTCCCCGTTATGTATGGCTGCGATAACTTTTGCACCTATTGCATCGTGCCCTATGTCCGCGGCCGCGAGCGCAGTCGCAATCCAGAGCACATTTTGGCAGAAGCCAAAATGCTCATCGCCGATGGATGCAAGGACATCACCCTCCTTGGGCAAAATGTGAATTCCTATGGAAAGGGGCTTGGCAAAGAACTTACATTTTCATCGTTATTAAGTCGAATATGTACGATACCAGGCGATTTTCGCGTGCGGTTCATGACGAGCCATCCGAAAGACTGCACCCATGAACTGATGGATACCATCGCAAGAGAAGAAAAAATCTGCAACCACATCCATCTTCCTGTGCAGTGCGGATCAAACCGTATTTTGTACGA
>JAVBNO010000036.1:0-25922 GCA_031551485.1 Oscillospiraceae bacterium | reverse complement strand
CCCTGTCCCAGTCCGACCTGGCCCAAACCATCAAAGATCTCTATCCGGTGGAGGAGGTCATCGTGGTGCCTTCCGATGCCAACCAGGAACGGCGGATTGCGGCCATTGGCGAAAAAACGGCCATGCTGCTGGCCCGTCTGCTGCGGGACGGTATGCATGTGGGCTTTTCCTGGGGACGGCATATGATGCAAATGGTGCGCCATTTCCCCAACATGGACTTTCCCAACTGTATGGTGGTTCAGCTGACCGGCGGCACCTATATACCCTCTATCAATCTGGACGCCAACGAAGTTATCCGGGACTTTGCCCGCAAAATCGGGGCGTCCTTCAGTCTGCTCAATACGCCTTTGGCGGTGCAAAACATCCGCACTTGTGAATATTTGATGCAGGAACCTGCCATCCAGCGTCATTTCAAGCTTTTCAACGACATTGATATTGCCGTTGTGGGCGCCGGCTCGTCCAACTATGAAGAAACCCCAAGCTATGTGGCAGGCTATCTCACCCTGGAGGAAGCCAAAGCTTTGCAGGAGGCAGGCATGGGCCCCGACCTCTGCGGTCGCCGCATGACCCGTGACGGCTATGTGGCCGACTGTCTCTTGTCCAACCGTGTGCTGTCCATCGACCTGGAGATGCTGAAAAAAGTACCCATGGTCATCTGCATCACCTCCGGCGCCGACAAGGTAGAAACATTGTTGGCCGGCATTCGCAGCGGTATTTTAAAAGGGATGGTCATTGACGAATTGGCGGCCATCGCCCTTGTAAAAGCGGCGGAGATGGATGCGGGATAATTGCCGCCTGATATAACACCAACGATAAAGCCGCCGGCATATGCCGACGGCTTTATGATAGATCATTCTTGCGGCCGATGACGATAAACGGCCCCTTGCGCGGCGCCAGCCAAAATACACCGGCAAAAACAAGCCCAACAGCCGCCGCCATACATCCTGCAATGGACACATCCAATGCCAAAGCGACCGCCAACCCAAAGCCGCCGGCCAGCGCGCCAATCAAACCGCTAAGCACAATCATCGTCCGCAAATCCCTTGTGAGTAAAGCGGCGCAGGCGGGCGGCCCAATCATAAAAGCGACCACAACCACCGATCCCGCCGCCGCAAAGGCGCCCACTGCCGTCAGCGACACCAGCGTCATTAAAGCATAATGGAGTAAGGCGGGGGAGAAGCCCAGCACGATTGCCAGCACCGGGTCGAAAGTGGTGATTTTCAGCTCTTTAAAGAATAAGCCAATGAATAAGGCGTTGATGATCAACAACCCTCCGGCCGCCCACAGGGCTTTGGGTCCCACGTCCGCCCCCCAAAGCACCAGCCGGTCGAACGGGGCAAAAGCCAGCTCCCCCAGCAAAACGGCGTCCACATCCAAATGCACGCTGCCGCTGTATCGGGTAATCAGAATCACGGCAATGGAAAAAAGCAAGGGGAAGACAAGCCCCACGGCACTTTCGGACGAAACAAGCTTTGTCCGGTACAGCATTTCAGTCAGCACAACCGTCAGCACACCCATCAGCGCGGCGCCTATCAGCAGCAAAGGGGAGGAGAGCCCGGCTCCCGCCAAAAAAGCCAATACAATACCCAGCAGTACGGTGTGGGTAATGGAATCGGACATCATTGACATTTTGCGCAACAAAAGAAAATTGCCGGGCAACGCGCAGCAGACGGCGGTGCAAATGACAATCAGGGCGATTTCAGTCAGCGGAGACATATGGCCCCTCCTCTCCCGCCCGGCGCCGAGACGGCGTACCCCCGGCCCGGCGCCGCTGCCACAGCTTGTAAAGAATGCCCCGGTAGGGTGCCCATAGTATGCTGCAAAAAGCAAAGCAAGAAGCGTAAATGACAACGGCCGGCCCGGTGGGCATTCGGGGCACAAACGCGCTGGTGACAGCCCCCAAAACGCCAGCGCCCGCGCCGAACAGGGCAGCCAGCGCCGCCATTGTCGAAAGTCGCCGCGCAAACTGGCGGGCTGCCACGGCGGGCGCAATCAACAGCGCGCTCATCAGCACCACCCCCACCGTTCGCAACCCCAGCACAACGGTCGCCACAATCAGGCAAGAGAGCAACAGCTGTAGCGGCCGGGGGGCAAAACCGGCACAAAGTGCAAACGCTCGGTCAAAGCCAAAAAGGGCAAGTTCTTTCCAAAATAAAAGGACAACAAGCACCACAAAACCGCCGCCTATGGCAATGATCGCCACATCCTGCGCCAACAGGGTGGAGGCTTGACCGAACAAAAAACTTTTAAGGCCGGCCTGGTTGGCGTTGGGAATTTTTTGCAAATAGGTAAGCAGGGCGAGGCCGCCGCCGAAAAAGGCGGACATTACAAGGGCCAGCACACTGTCAAACGGCAAACGGGTGCGGGCGCTGATGCCGTTTATGCAAAAAGCGGCCAAAAACCCGGTGAAAGCGGCGCCCAAAAGCAAAATGCCCGGGTTCTTGCTGCCTGCCGCAAGAAAAGCCAATACAATGCCAGGCAGCGCCGCATGGGATATGCCGTCGCCCAAAAGATTTTGGTGGCATAGGGTGGCCAAGCTGCCCACCACCCCGCACACGGCCCCCAAAAGGCCGCATCCCAGCACAACCATTTGGAGGGTGGGGTCGGTCAGCAAAATATGTAGCGTTTCCATGGCTATGTTCCTCCTTGTGCAGTTGCGCACCGAATGAGCGTAACCGGACCTTGATATGTCTTGCAAAGATTATCCTCATTCAATACGGCGGACACCGGACCGTTGGCCACAACGCTGCTGTTCAGGAGTGTAACCCAATCAAAATAATCCATTGCTGTATTCAGGTCGTGGTGCACTGCCACAATGGTTTTGCCAGCCCGCACCTCTGCTTGCAAATGTCCAATGATAATGTTTTCCGTCTGCGCGTCCACCCCTTTCAGCGGCTCATCCATAATGGTGATGTCCGCCTCCTGCGCCAGCGCCCGCGCCAAAAAGACGCGCTGCTGCTGCCCGCCGGAGAGTTCACACAGCTGCTTTCCGGCATAGTTCTCCATCCCCATTTTGGCAAGCATAGCCCGCGCGATTTCCCGGTCTGCCTTTTGGGGTCGGCGCAGCCAACCCAAATGCCCATATCGGCCCATCAGCACCACATCCAGCACCGTGGCGGGAAAATCCCAGTCCACACTTTCGCTTTGGGGCACATAACCAATGCGTTTATGGGTGCGTGTCTGATCGCTCCCCCCAAACCATACCCGCCCGGATAAAGGTGTAATCAGCCCCAGCATAGCCTTAAGAAGGGTTGTCTTACCGGCGCCGTTGGGTCCCACGATGGCGGCCATTTTGCCTTTGGGAATATGAAAGCTCACATCCAGCAATACCGGTTTATCATCATAAGCGATGGTCAGGTTTTCGACAATCACCGCTGTGTCCATATCATTCATAAGCTGCCTCATTCCGACGGTGTAAACGAAGACACCGGCCGGTTTTTTGATGGTAGTAAGGCGGTGACAATGCAGTCCACATTGGCGCGCACAGTGCCAATATAGCTGTCGGCGCCCGACCCGGCCCCGCCCAAAGAATCGGAATAAAGACTGCCCCCAATTTGCATCGAAAGGCCGCGGGCACGCGTGGCGGCCACCAGCGCCTCAACTGTCCGGGGGGATACCGATGTTTCCACAAAAATGGCCCCGACGCCCTGTTTCGCCAAAAAGTCGGCCAATGTGCGCAGGTCGGCGGCGCCTGCTTCCGTATCGGTGCTGACACCCTGTAATCCCCGCACCGCAAAACCATATGCCCGGCCAAAGTAGCCAAAGGCGTCGTGGGCGGTCACCAACACCCGCTGCTCCGGGGGAATACGGGCAATTTGTTCCCGGACATACGCTTCCAACGCATCCAGCTCTTGTTCATAGGTGGCGTAATGGCGGGCATATACCTGTGCATTAGCTGGGTCGGCCCTTGCAAAAGCGCCGGCCACATAGGCCGCCACCTGCCGCCACAATGCCACATCAAACCAAATGTGCGGGTCGGCGTATTCACCGCCGCCCGGATATAAAAGATCGTTTGGGGCAATGCTTTGGGCGGCACAAATCACTATTTTGCCCCGGTTCTCCAGCCCGGCGAACACATCCCCCAGCTTTCCTTCCAAATGCAGGCCGCTGTACAGCACAATATCGGCTTCCAGCATTTTGGTGACATCGCCGGCGCTGGCCTGGTACAAATGGGGGTCAATGCCCGGCCCCATCAGCCCGCTGACATACACGGCATCGCCGCCAATCATACGAGCCAAATCGGCCAACATCGTCGTGGTGGCGACCACATGCTTTTTGCCGTCGTCGGGCGGCAACTCTTTTGCGCCATAGCCCGCCAGCCATACGGTGCATAATAAAAAAGCGACGAGCAGGGCCGAAAGCCGGTGGTAAACACTGTTTTTGATGCTGGTGCGTTGCCTCATTTTTCGTTCCTCCGCCCTCAAAACCTTTTGGGCGTAATGCCCGATGTTATATATTACGCGCCCCCCCGGCGAACAGTATCTCGTCCTCTGCTCTTTTTTTCACAGATTATTCATTGACTTCCACGGTGAAAAGCTCTACAATGAATATGAAAATCATTTTCATATTCGACCAAATGATAAAATGCATCGCTAGGCGGAGGGTTGGAAGATGGCAACAAGAACCCGGTATAAGACAAAACAGCGGGAACAATTGCTCCGTTGCATCAAGGCGCTGGAGGCCGGGGAAGCGGGCCATGTAACCGTGGAACGCATTTATGCCGCCCTGCAAAAATCCGGTTGCTCCATCGGCCAAACGACTGTCTACCGCAATTTGGACAAATTGGTGCAAGAGGGCCTGGTTCTTCGCTACGAGCTGCCCGGAGGCACGGGCGCCTGCTACCAATACTTAGGCAGGGTCGGGGGTTGCCGCCATCATTACCATATGATTTGTACAAGCTGCGGACAGGTTTCCCATTTAGATTGCGGCTTTATGGCCGATTTCTCAGCCCATATGTATACAAGCCACCGTTTTGCGCTGGACGAAGCCCGCACCGTATTGTACGGCTGCTGCGAACGCTGTAACGACAAAATGCAGGATTGACCACCGCCCAAACGGTTCACAATATAAGAAATCATAAGCATCATTTTTGCTTTCTGGAGGTTCTTTCATGCAAAAAATCATATCCCTGTTGCTATGCCTGCTGTTGGTGGGCCTTTTGTTGTCTGGCTGCGGCGCCAAGACGCCCGACGCCGGCACCGGCAATTTCCGTGTAGTGACAACGATTTTCCCTGTCTATGACTTTGTCCGGGCTGTGGCCGGCGACAGCGGCAAAGCCGACATCACCCTTTTGCTGCGTGCCGGGGCCGAAATCCATTCCTATGACCCTTCCCCCAAAGACATCATTGCCATACAAGAGGCCGACCTGTTTATCTAGATTGGCGGCGAAAGCGATGTGTGGGTCGATGGTATTTTGGCATCTATGGGCGACAAACGCCCCGCCACTCTTCGGTTAATAGACTTTGTAGATGCCGTAGAAGAAGAACTGTCCCCTGGCATGGAAGAAGACCACGACGATGCCCAGGGCGGCGGACATGAATACGATGAGCATATTTGGACTTCACCCCGAAACGCCGTCAAACTGGTGGATGCCGTCTCCGCCGCCATGGCTGGGGCGGATCCCGACAATGCCGAGATTTACAAAACCAACGGCAAAAAATATGGAGACGCCATTGCCGCTCTGGATGACCAGTTCCGTCAGATGATCCAAAGCGCAACCCGCCGCAAAATTGTGGTGGGCGACAAGTTTCCGTTCCGCTATTTTGTGGACGAGTACGGCCTTTCCTATGCCGCCGCCTTTCCCGCCTGCAGCACCGAGTCCGACTGCAGCGCCGCCACCATGGCCTATCTGGTTGATTACATTAAAAGCGAGCAAATTCCTGTGATCTATACCATCGAATTGAGCACCCAAACGGTGGCCAAAGCGTTGGCAGAAGAGACAGGGGCCCAGATATTGACGCTTCAGTCCTGTCATAACGTAACAGTCAAAGATTTTGAGGCGGGGGCCACCTATCTTTCCCTTATGACGCAAAATTTGGACAATTTGAGAAAGGGGCTTGCCTAGATGCTTTCCTGCCAACATGTTACCTTGGCTTACGACGGCACATGCGCTGTCGAAGACGTAAGCTTTACCCTCAAGCAAGGGGAATACCTTTGCGTGGTGGGCGAAAACGGCTCCGGTAAAACCACCCTGATGAAAGGGGTGTTGGGACTCATTCGCCCCTTATCCGGCCAAATGAAGTTGCTGGGTCTTACCCAAACCCAAATTGGCTATCTGCCCCAGCAGACATTGGTGCAAAAAGACTTTCCTGCCAGCGTCCGGGAGGTTGTCCTTTCCGGCTGTTTAAACCGCCACAAGCTCTTTTCATTTTATACGCCCGATGATAAAAAGCGGGCCAAAGAAAATATGCGCCGATTGGGCATTGAGAATTTGAAAAACCGCTCTTACCGCGATTTATCCGGCGGCCAGCAGCAGCGGGTGCTGCTGGCCAGGGCGCTGTGCGCCACCGAAAAGCTCATCGTTCTCGATGAGCCTGCCGCAGGGCTGGACCCGGTGGCGGCGGGAGAATTATACACAATCCTGTCGGATCTGAACCGCGGCGGCGTTACCATCATTATGATTTCTCACGATGTCCATGCCGCGCTGCGCTGTGCCAGCCACATATTGCATATGCAGCAAAAAGCCCTTTTCTTTGGCCCTGTTGCCAATTACCGCCAGACAAAATTCTGTGCGCGACTGCTGGGAGGTGCCGGGGAATGATAGCGCTGTTTCAAGAGCTTTTTTCTTACACATTCATCACCCGCGCCATCGTAGTGGGCATCCTTGTGGCCCTTTGCGCCGCCCTGCTGGGGGTGACGCTGGTTCTTAAGCGTTACTCCATGATCGGTGACGGTCTGTCCCATGTGGGCTTTGGTACACTGGCCATTGCCATGAGTCTGGGCCTGGCGCCTTTGCAAGTGTCTATACCTGTCGTCATGCTTGCGGCCTTTTTGCTGCTGCGCATCAGCGAAAACAGCAATATTAAAGGCGACGCTGCCATCGCCCTCATTTCCAGCAGCGCATTGGCCGTCGGCGTCATCATTATCTCCCTTACTACCGGCATGAACGCCGACGTCTGCAACTATATGTTCGGCACCATCTTGGCCATGAGCAAAAGCGATTTGTACATCAGTGTAGCTCTTGCCGTGGTTGTGTTCAGCTTATATATTTTGTTTTATAACAAAATATTTGCCGTCACTTTTGACGAAAACTTCGCCAAGGCCACCGGTGTGCCCGTGGGACGCTACAATATGCTGGTCGCTCTGCTAACCGCCATGGTCATTGTCGTGGGAATGCGCATGATGGGCGCCATGCTTATTTCCAGCCTGATTATTTTCCCGGCCCTCACCGCCATGCGGATATTTTCCAGCTTCCGGCGGGTTGTTGTCTGTGCGGCTGTGTTGTCTGTTGTCTGCTTCTTTATCGGTATGGTTGTATCCTTCGCCTTTTCCATTCCGGCAGGCGCCAGCATCGTTGTCGTCAATTTGGCCGCGTTTTGTCTGTGCGCGCTCTTGGGCAAGATGGGGGTGAAAGCATGAAGAAACGGCAAAGCAAACGGCTGGCGGCAATTGTTTGCCTGCTTGTGCTGCTGCTGGCTGGCTGTGGTGACAGTGGCTTTAGCAACATCAATCCTAGTGCCGACCAAAAAGCTGATACACCAGACAGCAGTGCGGCAGCCTCGTCAAAGGATGAGGAGATCATCGTCTTCAAAGATAAATTATTCATCCAGCAATGCAACGAGATTTACCTTAACCCCGATGAATACAAAGGGCGTACGGTAAAGCTGCAAGGCATTTATGACGAGCAGGTGGACCCTGAAACCAACGAGATTTACCGCTATGTCATTCGTTATGGCCCCGGCTGTTGCGCTAACGACGGTGTGGCCGGTTTCGAGTGCCTGTATGAAGAAGGGCCATTGCCGCAAAAAAACGATTGGGTGGAAGCCACCGGCAAAGTGGAAATCATCAAGGATAAATCAGGGTTTGAGTTTGTTGTGCTACGTCTTTCGCATTTACAGGTTCTGCCCGAGCGGGGCATGGAGTATGTCTCAAATTGACAGCCAATGCAGCCAGGCAGAATTACTGCCGAATTGGACGTAAAATATTGCCAAAAATGTGGTTTTGTGCTATATTCAAGGTGACCAATGCTTTTTGGATTTAAATCGGTCGATTTTTATGGCCGCTTTCAATCGAAAAGCAATACGCCGCTGAAGAATAGGCAAGGAGCCGCTTTATGTGGGATAAACAATCTCCTTCTGGGCTCTCTTCCCGGCTGGCTTCCTCTTTGGCTCACCAATATGATGGGCGACAAGAGCTTTCCATCAAAAACATCCGCGCCTCGGCATTGCCGGGCGTGTTGCTGTTTGTGTTGGCTGTCATGTTAAGCGACCTTCAGTTTCTCGATCAGGACATGGAAATGCTGGGGCTGGATTCAGTTTTATGGATCTCTTTGGCCTATGGGTTATCGTGGCTTTTTATTGTTGCGGCGCCTGCCCACGGCATTCCGTGGTTGATGCGCGCCGGCAGCGTGCTGGCGGCCGCCACCCTGGTGACCCGGTTGCTTTTGCCGAAGGGCCAAATGGCCCTTTGTGTCCTGATTGCCTTCCATTTTGCCATCGGGTTTTGTGTGGCCTGTGGATTTTATCTGTTGATGTCCGCGCTGCAAAACGCCGAACGTTTTTTTGCCATGTTGTTGATCACGCTGTATTACGGCGTGATTTATCTTTTTTGGCCCATTGACGCCGTGTCCCATTTTTTACAAAGCATTGGCTCTGTTCTGGTCATGGCGGTTTTTTTGGTGGCTGTCTTTCTGACCCCCTTCTCTTATTATCCGGCATTGTTGGACGCCAAGACACACCCGGGCCGCAAAGGCTATATCGTGCTTTTTCTCTATCTGATCTATTTCATCTTGGATCAGTTGAATACCTATTTGGACTATGAACTGAAGTACACCGAAAGTTTGTGGGTGGGCTTGGGCATTTTGTCGGCTGTCTTGGTGACTGTGGGCGTACAGCTTGCTTTTCAGCGCGGCATGTGGCACTTGTGGAACGGCTTTTTAACCCTTACGGTGGCGGGCATCCTTCTCATGATTTGGGACGCCTATCTGTCGGCGGAGGTTGGATCCTATTTTTACGGATTGTCCGGCTACGTGGGCTACATTGCCGTCATCTATTTGCTGGGCGGCGCGGGCAAGCGCAATGGTACATTGCGCTTTTTCCGGGTGGCTTGCCTGTTCACTTTTTTTACCTCAACAGTCATTCCTTTTGCCTTCATGGCCATATATGAACAGCTCTCCCGCACCTATTTCGCCTGGTTCTCTTTCAGCCTGGCTGTGCTGTGTTTAATTGTGGGTGCTCTGGCCATGCCTGCGCTGGCCAACAACCTGTTTTTTGCCCGTTGGATGGATGATTTTCACAAAATTGACATGGACGAACCGGAGCAAAAGTTGGCGCTGGAAGACCGGCTGGATGCGCTTGGCTTAACGCCTCGCGAAAAGCAGGTTTGTCTTTTGTTGTTGGCGGGGTACACGTTGCGCCAGGCTTCGGGTGAATTGCGTATCGGATATTCCACCGTGAATGCCCACTACAAAGCGATTTATCGCAAATTGGGCATCAACAGCCGCGTGGAACTGCTTTTGCTGCTGGGTGTTCGTCCGCCGGAAGCCGGCGAAAGCAATCGCGAGTACAGTACAACAGCGCCGCCGGAACACCGGCAAGACCATCCCTAAACTTAATGATCACAAACCCTGTTTTGCGAAATAAGGTTTGTGATTTTATTTTTTAAAGTTTCTGCAAAATAGCCGCCTCCCTAAAACTAGTAACTATACAAAAAGGCGGGCATCGTGCAAAATGATAATCAGCCAGACATACATACAATGTGGGAAAAAGCAATATGATTAAGGACAGGTGATTGTGCATGGCAGATATCGTTTGTACAAATTGTGGCGCGACCATTGACGAAGGGAAAAAGTTTTGCCCTGCTTGTGGTTCGGCGGTCGGCGCGGCGGCCCCTGCGCCCCCAGTCACCCCGGCCCCTGCGCCGGTGGCGGCTCCTGTGGCAACGGCAGCTCCGCCCCAGCAGGTGGCAAGCCCATTTCCGCCGCCTCCGCCCAAAGGCAGTCCCTATGCCGTCATTGGCACTTTGGGGTATGTCGGCACCTTTTTGGTGCTAAGCATACCCATCGTCGGTCTTATCTTGATGATCGTCTGGGCAACGGGCGGCGCGAAAAACCAAAACCGGCGCAATCTGGCCCGGGCTATGCTGGTATTTTTGATCATCAGCCTGGTGATTAGCATCATTGGCACAGTAATCTGGATGCCTGTGATTCAGGAACTGGCAAAAACAGCGGGTTCAGTGAGCGCGATGGAAGGACTATTGTTTCTTTAAGTCTGGGCACAACCATATCATTTAATATTGAAGTGGAGGAATTGTAATGGCGACTTGTGAAAAATGCGGTGTCACGTTAGAAGAAGGCAGGCAATTTTGCGGTAACTGCGGCACAGCCGTGGGTGGAGCAGAGGCCCCCAAAAGTACAGTGGACAATTTGAAGAACCTGGCGACCAATACCAAAGACGAGACCGGCGGCATGGACCCGGCAGACATCGAAACCAACAAAGTCATGGGCGGTCTGGCTTATTTCCTTTTCTTCTTGCCGCTGTTGGCATGTCCCAATTCCAAATATGGCCGTTTCCACGCGAACCAGGCATTGGTGCTGGTAATTCTTTGTGTCGCGTTCAGCATCATCTCTTCCATTTTAACCGGCATTTTGCTGTTCGTCTCGCCCACGGTGTTTGGCATTGTCTCCATCATTTTTACTGTACTTTGGATCGGCATTGGCGTTTTGGGCGTTTTGGGTTTAATCAACGGTTTTACAGGCAAGGCCAAAGAACTGCCCATCATTGGCAAAATCAGAATCATCAAATAATTGTAAGCGCTGCATCAATCCTGGATAGGAGGCGTGTGTGACGTTTCAGTTTGTAAAATGGATTTTTGGCATAGGTTCATATACTCCCTTGTGGAAAAACACGCCCCACATCTCTTCCCAAAACACGCCGGAGGAAAAACACCGCCGGGTCGAGACGCTCTCTTACGATGAACAACAAATCTATAATTGGCTGCGGGCCGGATATAGTTCCCGCTGGATTGCGGAAACATTGCTGAAAACCCAGCCGGCGGTCAATGCCATCAAACAGGATGTATTTGGGAAATTGGGTGTGCAAAACGCTTCTCAGCTTGTCCATTTCTACGGCATCCTTGAGAAAAGTAACAGTGATATTCCCATGGGGGAATGGCAGGCATGATGATCTGAGGAGGTTACAGAATGGCTTTTCTTGACAAACTGGGCGATATTGCAAAAAACGCAAAAGAAAAAACCGGCGATATGTTGGATATCACCCGCCTGAATGGCAAAGTAAGCGACAAGAACAAAGAAATTGCCGCGCTCAAAGTGAAATTGGGCGACTACACCTGGGGGAAATTTAACACGGGCGATACACTGGATGCCACAGCTTCCGGCCTTTGCGAAGAGATTAAAGCGGCTATGGCCGAAATTGAAAGCCTGCAACAAGAAATTCAGCGTATCAAAACAGAAGACAGTACAAAAGCATAACCCACCATAATCGGTTTCACACAAAAACTGCGCCTCTCTTGTGTTAAGAGGCGCAGTTTTTGCGCGTGGCGACGCTATCAATCCGTTAAATCACAAACGGCTGCCAATGCTGCCGCAAGGAATTGGGCATGCTCTCGCTTGGCTTTTATTCAAAAAAATCGACAAGAATGGACGCGGTTACTGTGTTTTCCAAAAGCCCGGCTTGGGTAAGCTCGCTGCGGGAACCCACATTGCGCAAACTCAAGTCTTTGGGAACATCCTCCAGCACAATCAAATGCTGGGCAGGGATATTGGTAGAGTTAATGGCCGTATAGCGGGAGCCATACACTTCCTCTTCATCGACAAACAGGGCAAATGTGCTGCCGGCAGAATGGGGCATCAAATAAGTGGTGACAAAATAATTGCCAGGCTCCAAAAGTTGAATGGTGTCCATAGCGGAAAAATTGAGCGCGGTGGCATTACGTGAAAGAATGGCACCCTGATCAAATGAAACTTTGCCGCCTGACGGAATTTCCTGCACAGCGAAAGAAAAAGCATACAGTGCCTCGTTGCGGCCGTCCGAGCCTGCCGGGCCTTGCGGCCCCACCGGGCCTACCGGTCCCTCGGGTCCCATTGGGCCTTCCACACCCATTGGGCCCACCGGGCCTGCGGGTCCCGTTGGGCCTTCTGGCCCTGCCGATCCTGCGGGACCTTCCACGCCTGCCGGCCCTACTTCACCTTGCGGGCCTGCGGGCCCCATCGGGCCTTCTGGGCCTTCCGGGCCTGCCGGGCCTTCCGGACCTGCGGGACCTTCCACGCCTGCCGGCCCCATTTCGCCCTGTAAGCCAGCGGGTCCCATTGGGCCTTCCGGGCCTGCCGGACCTTCTGAACCTGTCGGCCCAACAGGCCCTGCGGGCCCGCTGGGTCCTATTGGACCGGCTTGTCCCTGCGGCCCCGCCGGACCCTGCGCCCCTGTGGGCCCCACCGGCCCTGTTGGCCCCTGTGGCCCTGCCGGGCCGCGGTCGCCGGTGCATCCTTTTGGACCCTGAGGACCTTTTGGTCCTTGTGGACCTTGCGGACCAGGACAACAGCAGCAATTTTTGCCGTTGCACTGGTTGCAGGCAGCGCAGTTCACATTACAGTCTCGGTCTTTTTTTTCATCAAAAGAGTTTTCCTGCAAATCTTTGTCGTTCATATTAATCATCTTTTCTGGCCAAAGCCGTTTCTTGATACGTTCATTGACTTTAATTGCGGGAGCAGCTGACGAGCGACCGTTGTTTCAACATACCTTGCTTGAATTTGGCCGATTATTCAATCGAATTCCTTGTCCGGACGCCCCCAGCGCCCCCTCGGTACATAGTATGTAAAAAGTCGAAAAAAGTGCTTGACCAAGTGAACAATCGCTTATCAGGCAAAATGAATGCATCAAGGTAGAAAAGGCGCCAATGCGATATGATTAGGCAGTAAAAAGACGTTGGCCTTTGCCACAAGGCAAGTGCCAACGTCTTTAAAACAGCTTTAAAATGAAGTGTATAACAGATGACCACAGCCATCTTTTGGAAAAGGAATGTGGGAAAATTCGTGATGATTGAATGGGCTGCTATTTCTGCATCCACTGCTGCACAAGATCTTTTTTGACCCGCAGGGGACATCCGCCCTCACCCTTGTGCAGCAAGCTGCTGTTGTCGCGGACGACGGCCAATAACGGCGATTGCAACGCTTCCAAAAAAGAGGAGTCACAAACATTGGTATCAGAATAAGGGGCAAAGGGACACGGTTCCATGGCGCCCGAGGCGCTGATGTGAACGAATCCCCGACCAGCCGCCGCACACCCCGCGAATAACTCCTCGTTACCGGGAAAAGTGACAAACAGCGCGCCCTGCTGGGCGGGTTGCAGCCGGCAGTATGCGTCCAGCCACTGTTTTTGCGCCTCTGAAAGCACATCCATGCTGTTTGCGCCATCCATTGGGACATACTCCGAATAAGCAAATACCCGGCAGCCCAGCTTCATCATTGTGTGGATAAAATGCTGGGAGGTGACAGATTCGATATTATGCCCTCCTGTGATAATGGATACGCCAAAGGGAATCTTATTTTGATACAGGGCCGCCATTGCTTGGCCGATTTTATCCCAGACGCCGGCGCCGCGCCGTTCATCTGTGGCTTCACGGCTGCCCTCAATGCTGAGAAGAGGAATGATGTGGCGATGTTTGCCGAACCACGCCACCCGCGCCTCGTCAAACAAAGTACCGTTGGTAAACACAAGGCTCAGCAGCTCATCATGCACACCCAACACTTCCAGCCAGACAGGATGCAGCAGAGGTTCACCCCCTGTTACAAGCACACCTGAGCATCCGGCCTCCTCCACTTCATTCAACAGCTTTTCGACTTGCTTCCGATTCATGCCCACTTTGTCCGCATGATTGCCGCCGGCGTAACATTCGCTGCAATCCAGGTTGCATTGACCCGTTGTACTCACAATAAGCAGTGGCGGAACTTGTATACCTTTTTTTGCGTTTGCATTCCGCAGTTGAGTTGCATGCAGCTGCCTAGCCAAAATCCGCATCAGTACTGGGGTCGAAAGTGGAAAATCGTACATGGCCTGCAACGCAATTTGCAACACACGGTCAACCTCGCCGTTGAAAACGGCTCCAAATGGTAAATTCATGCTGCACCCCCACGCACATACATATTTTCCTAATTTTATAATAGGTGCTGCTATAGTCCCTGTCAACTCAAAAGGCATCTCAAAAAATGAAAAATGTGTAACAAATGATACATGAATTGTAGCAACAGTCAGCTACCTCTCGATTTTTACCCATACTTATGCTATGATAAGCGGGCAATGCAAAGTATGCAAGAAGGGACGAGTTATGGGTAATATCATAGAAGTCAAAAATTTTACAAAACGCTACGGCAATTTTACCGCTGTAGATGATATCTCCTTTACGGTGGAAGAGGGGAGTATATTTGGTTTTTTGGGCCCCAATGGCGCCGGAAAAAGCACCACCATTAATACCCTATGCACCATCTTTGATAAAACCGAGGGTGAGATGTACATTGACGGCAAAGATGTCACCCGCCAAAAGGCGGATGTACGCAAAGTCATCGGTGTCGTGTTTCAGGAGCCCACCCTCGATACCAAAATGACCCTGGAAGAAAATCTGCAAATGCACTGCCACTTTTACAATATCCCCAAGAATCAGATGTCCCAACGCATCGAGTTTGCCTTGGGCGTGGTAGATTTGTTGGACTGGCGCAAAAAAATGGTCAGTGCCCTTTCCGGCGGCATGAAGCGCCGGGTAGAAATTGCCCGCAGCCTTCTGCACATTCCCAAAGTGCTGTTTCTCGACGAGCCCACCACAGGCCTTGACCCCCAAACCCGGGCCCATATGTGGGATTACATTGTCAAGCTGAAAAAAGAAAATAATATGACCATCTTTTTGACCACCCACTATATGGATGAGGCGGAAATTTGTCAAAAGGTTGCTGTCATCGACGGGGGCAAAATTGTGGCGATGGATACGCCCTACCGTCTCAAAAAGCAGTACACCAAAGACAAAGCCTACATTACCACCAACGATTCCCAGGCGCTGGAGGCCTTGCTGCACCGGCACAACATGGAATACAAACAAAAGACGACCCATTACTCGGTGGTTGTGGAGAATATGACCGCTCTTTTGGATGTGCTGGCGGCGCAAAAGGACGCCATCACCGACATGGAAATCAAAAAGGGAACGCTGAACGACGTATTTTTGGCGATTACGGGAAAGGATATACGGGTATAAAACATGAGAATTATCACTGCTTTATGGGTGCGCAGCCTCAAGACATTTTTACGCAATCGAATCCAGCTCGTTTTTACCGTCATCATGCCGTTTTTCTTTCTCTATGTGTTCAGTTCCGTTTTTCGGGTCGAAAATATCAAAGATCCTATCAATTATATGTTGGCGGGTATCGTCATTACCAATGTGTTCCAAACCGCTCTCAGCATCGCGTCCGCAACCATTACCGATATTGTCTCCGGCTTTATGAAGGAAGTGCTGGTCAGCCCGGTGCGGCGCGTACAAATCGCCTTTGGGCAGCTCTCCGCTGCTGCCACCATTTCCACCATGCAGGGTATTATTGTGTTGGTCATCGGTTTTTTTCTTGGCCTGCGGTTTACTTCCATTTGGACACCCCTGGCCGTCATTGTTGTCATGGCGCTGGTGGGTCTTGTCTTTTCCGCGTTCGGCCTTTTTTTGGCCGCCCTGGTCAAAAATGCCCAAACTTTTCAAATTGTCGAGGCCGCCATCACAATGCCGCTCACGTTCCTGTGCGGCGCTTATCTGCCCCTGAGCCTGTTGCCCGGCGCGTTACGTTTTGTGGCTTATCTCAATCCTATGACTTATACAACCGCCTTTTTCCGCACCGTCATATTGGAAAAGACGCACCTGTCCACCGCTGACCTGATTGCCGAGCAATTGGCCTTTTCCTTTGGAGGATTTACCATCACGCCTTGGATCAGTATGGTCATTATCCTGCTGTTCGGCGTTTTGTTTTTAACGCTGGCCACCATTGTTTTTTCCCGTGTGGATTTCTCCCGCATCAACCGCACCCGCCTGTCCGATAGTGACATTTGGGCGTAAATAATAAAGCGCCAAAACAAGACCTCCCGCGGGGGTCTTGTTTTCCATTATAGTATATTTCATTTTGCGGTTTCAGGCAGGCTCTTTTTCTTCTTTCCCTTTGGCGTTTGCGCCGGAGCTATACAGGAAAAACTTGCGAAATTCCCAATGATTTTGTATAATGATGGCAATTGGCCCGCCGCCTCAAAAAGGCGGGGCGGGGAAGAGGGGATAAAGACACCATAGCGCCCGCAAAAATGGCGAATGGGAACAATAAGGTGGCGTGTGAAAATGGAAGAATACCGGGAAGATTTATCCGAAACAACGGAAACGCTGGGGACGTTGGATTTCCAACTTGAACAACCCGATCGAAAGCCGGAAAGCTTTTTGCGGTCGGCCATTAATACCATCCGTGGCAAAGATGTGACCACTATGGTGGAAGAGTTTTCCAGCGAAGTAGCCATGGTAATCGAGGGCATCAGTGATGATCAGGAGCGGCTGGACCGCAACAATCAAAAACTGAAGGATCAGCTTACCAAGTTGGAGCGCCGCATTTACGATCTTGAAAAAAATGTGGGCAAGCGGGCGGCAACTGTATCAGTTCTGCGCCAGATTACCTGGCTGGCGGGCATCATCGCTGTGGCGGTTGTCGTCGTCGCCATCATTAAGATGTTGGCATAACATGGCAGTAAGGCATGCCGAAATACCGGCGTCAGGATGTTGACACAGGAGGAATGGACAGAATGGCAACATATCGCGAGTTGTGCGAGCTTTACCGCAAGCGTCAAAAAGACGGTGTCATCGATATGGTGGCCGCAGGGCTAAGCCACGCCGATGAATTCGCTGTCGATTTAGGCTTACTGGACGCCTTTGGCAGTGTGGCCGAGGTGCTCAATCAAATATCATTGGCGCTGCCTTTCGTCATCATTGTGGCGACCGAAGGAACCCGGGTCGTTTTGGGACACAAAAGAGGCAGCAGTGGCGCCAAAGATGCCGCCTACCGCACCCTGAAAAGTGGGGCTGCCATCGCTGTCGGCGCGGGGGTCGCTGCTGTGGCCGGTTCGGTGGCTGCCATCCCGGCCGCCATCACCGTGCGGCTGGTGTTTGACCGCTACCGCTCCCGGGCGCTGTTGGGTCGCCGGATGGCGGACCGTACCGAATCAATGCGTTTTCTGGGCGACAAATGGAAAAAGAAGTCTGTCCCCGCCCCCCTTATAGTCCACGAGCTGCCCCTTTTGCCTGCGCCCGTTTAAAAAGCGCCAAGGCGAAAAGAGCAAGGAAAAATCGCGCTAAACTCCTTTTCTGTTTGTATAAAAAAGGGGTTTGTGTTATACTCTTTCGGTAGCCCGATGTACAGTCGAATTTTATGTTTTAGGAGGACAACCCATTGAAAAAGACATTTGCTTTGACATTGGCAATTTTGCTGACTCTCAGTCTGACGCTTGCCGGTTGCGGCGGCACCACACCCCCGCCTGCCCAAGGTGATAGTGCGGCGGCACCGTCTGGCGAAGCACCGCCCGCCCCCCAGGCCCAAAATCTGATTTTGGCCACAGGCGGCACTGCCGGCACCTACTATCCCTTTGGTGGCGCAATGGCGCAAATCTGGAACGAAAAAATTCCCGGCATGAACGTGACCGCTCAATCCACCGGCGCTTCTGTGGAGAACCTGCGTCTCATCAACGGCGGCGAAGCAGAAATTGCCATCGTCCAAAACGACGTCATGGATTACGCCTATAACGGCACAGCCAGCTTTGACGGCACCAAGCTGGAAAACATCGCTTCCATTGCAACTCTTTACCCCGAAGTCGTGCAAATTGCAGCCACACCCGAAAGCGGCATTAAATCAATTGCCGATTTCAAAGGCAAACGCATCTCTGTGGGCGACGCCGGTTCCGGCACCGAATTCAATGCCCAGCAGATTATGGAAGCTTATGGCCTGACCTTCAACGACATTGTAAAATCCAATCTTTCCTTTAAAGAGTCGGGCGAAGGCCTGCAAAACGGCACGCTGGATGCTTGCTTCATCACCGCCGGTGTTCCCAATGCCGCGCTGCAGGAACTGTCCACCTCCAAAGACCTTGTGCTGATCCCCATCGATGACGAGCATATGAAAACGCTGATGACCAAATATGCTTATTATGCGGAAGTGACCATTCCCAAAGACACCTACAAAGGCATGACAGAAGATGTTAAGGCGGCCTCCATCCGCGCGATGCTGGCGGTCAAAAAAGATATGGATGAAGAAACTGTCTACAACCTGACCAAAGCGTTGTTCGAAAACCTGGATGCCTTGGGCGAAGCCCATGCCAAGGGCAAAATGGTTTCGCTGGACACCTGTCTCCAGGGCATCTCGGTTCCCCTCCATCCCGGCGCTGCAAAATATTTTGCGGAAAAGGGTCTTGATGTAAGCGGGAAATGAGAAAGGGATACAAAAGGCTTATCGCATTTGCGCTAAGCCTTTTCCTTCTGGCTTTGATGCCGGTGTGGGTGCGGCCCTGTGTGACCAGCGCACAGGACGGCACCCTTGTCTTAATACTCTCCGGCAATCCGTTTTCCATCAGCTATACACACTCGGTGAACAAAAGCAGGGTGGAGGATTTTTATACCGTTGCCGGCGGGAAGCTTGTCATGCAGAAAACTCACTTTACTTCCTACGGCGCAGGCATTCCCGAGCCGGATTTGGAGGCGGGGGAGTTGTTTTCGGTGCAAGACGATTATATCGAAATCAGCAACATGAATCGTCAATTGCCGGCTTTGGTGCTGCAAACGGGCGTTACAGCCGACCACCACATCACCGACAACGGCAAGGAATACGTCCTCAACGATTACATACCACCTCAAACAAGAATAATAATTACGGTGCGGCGTGTTTCCACCTTGGAAGCGTTGCTTCATATTCGTAGATGATATCCTTTGCGCGGCACGTTTCCAAAATACATTTTCATAAAGGAGGAAAAACGCCATGAAAGACGAAAATTCCCATACCGATCAGAGCATGGATGATGTCATCATTGGTATTGACAGAGAATATGCCTATCGCCGCTTTACCGATTGGAAGAGATATTTGGTCATCGTCGTTTCTGTTGTGTTTTCACTTTTCCAGCTCTATGCCGCCCTTACCGGCAGCATTCCGGCCCAACTTTTGCGGGCAAGCCATTTGGCCTTTGTCGTGTTTTTGGGCTATTTGCTCTACCCTCTCACCCAAAAGAGCGCCAAAAATACATGGCCCTGGTATGACATGCTGTTGGCCGTTGCGGCCGCAGGCAGTTGGATTTACATTGTAGTCAATTTCAGCACTTTGGTCACCCGTGCGGGTGCCTACACCACCCTGGACGTTGTGATAGGCGCCGTCGGCATTTTAACTCTTTTCGAGCTTTGCCGCCGCATTGTGGGCCTACCCATTATGATTATTGCGGGTGCGTTTATCCTGTACGCCCTCTTCGGCAAATATATGCCCGGCTTCCTCAACCATCGGGGCTATTCTGTCACCCGGGTTATCAGCCATTTATTTTATAACACCGAGGGTATTATGGGCACGCCCATTGGCGTTTGCGCCAGCTTCATTTTCCTGTTTATTTTATTCGGCGCCTTTTTGGAAAAAACCGGCGTGGGCAAATTTTTTATTGATATTTGTAATGCCCTGGCGGGCTGGGCCTCCGGCGGTCCCGCCAAAGTCGCCGTGTTGGCCAGCGCCCTGCAGGGCACTGTTTCCGGCAGTTCGGTTTCCAACACAGTGGGCACCGGCAGCTTTACCATCCCCATGATGAAGTCGCTGGGCTACAAACCCGAATTTGCCGCAGCGGTGGAAGCTGCAGCCTCTACCGGTGGCCAAATCATGCCCCCCATCATGGGCGCCGCCGCTTTTCTCATGGCGGAATCCTTGGGCATGCCCTATATTGAGGTGGCCAAAGCGGCCATCATTCCCGCCCTTTTGTACTTTACCGGTGTTTTTGTCATGGTCCATCTCGAGGCGAAAAAGAACGGCCTTACCGGCTTGAGCAAAGAAGCCATTCCCCATATCGGCAAAATCCTCAAAGAGCGGGGCCATTTGATTCTGCCCCTTGTGGCCATCATTTATTTTCTCGTCTCCGGCTATACCGCCACCCGCGCCGCTCTCATGGGCCTATTTGCCGCGGTGGCCATCGGCCTTGTGACGTCGCTGTATCAATATTTCACCAAAAAACCGGTGGACATGAAAGCCAGTGACTTTGTGGCTGCCCTGGTAGACGGCGCCCGCAATCTGCTCAGTGTGGCGGTGGCCTGCGGCATGGCGGGCATTATTATCGGAATTGTCACCCTGACCGGCCTCGGCCTGAAAATTGGCGCGGGTTTGGTCAGCATCTCCGGCGGCGTCATGATTTTGACCCTGTTCTTCACAATGGTCACCTCCTTGATTTTGGGCATGGGCGCGCCGACCACAGCCAATTATCTCATCACTTCTACCATCACCGCCCCGGCCTTGATCAAATTGGGGGTCATTCCGTTGGCAGCCCATATGTTCGCTTTTTACTTCGGTATTATTGCCGACGTCACTCCACCGGTGGCCCTTGCGGCAATGGCGGGCGCGGCAATCGCCAAAGCAAAACCCATGCAGTCGGCCTTTAATGCTACTAAGCTGGCTATTGCCGCTTTCATCATTCCCTATATTTTTGTGTTCAGCCCGTCCCTGTTGCTGGTGGCGACCACGCCGCTGGAAATTGCCCAGATTATTGTGACGTCCCTGATTGGCATGGTGGGCGTCGGCGCGGCGTTGGAGGGATGGCTCCTTCACAAATGCAATGTGCTGGAACGGCTGTTGCTGGCGGCGGCCGGTCTCTCCCTCATCATTCCAGAAATTTACACCGACATTGCAGGTGTCACGGTCATCGCCATCATCTTTTTCCTGCAGTGGCGTGTCCGCAAAAAAGCTGCTGCCCAATAATCCAAAGTCTTTCAATCGCCGGGGGTTGCCAAACCCCCGGCGATTTTTTACGCCAATATCATTCATTTCACCATTTTGGGAAATTGACTGCTGCCTGTTAAAATGCTATCATAAAAGCAGTGCGAAGCAAATCCCACATGATTTCAGGGGGACTTTTTATGTCTGTGGAAACGGCAAGAGCGCATCTGGCCCGCTTTGGCCTCGATGACCGCATCCTGCTCTTTGAAGTGTCCAGCGCCACGGTGGCCTTGGCTGCCGAGGCAGTGGGCTGTGCCCCTTCCCATATTGCCAAAACCCTGGCCTTTTCGGACAAGGACGGCGGATGTCTGCTGGTGGTGGCGGCCGGAAACGCCAAAATTGATAACGGCAAGTTTAAAGCCATCTTTGGCCAAAAAGCGCGCATGCTCTCACCTATAGATACGGAAAGGCTGGTCGGCCACGCCGTCGGCGGCGTCTGCCCCTTTGGGGTTAACCCCGGCGTCAAAGTCTTTACCGACCGGTCGCTCCAGTGTTTCGATACGGTCTATCCGGCTGTCGGCAGCGGCAACTCGGCTATCCCGCTGTCCTGCGGGGAACTGTTTGAAGTATCCGGCAGTTTGGGCTGGGTGGATGTCTGCAAAGATGGAACGAGTGAATAAGGAGAAAACGCATATGAATGCCGCGCCTTACCTTTCCGATCAAGAAGCAAAAGAAGCCATTCTCGACATCGGCCGACGGATGTTTGCACGGGGCTATGTGGCCTCCAACGACGGTAATATCTCGGTAATGGTGGGGGAGAACGCCATCTGGACAACCCCCAACGGCGTCTCCAAAGGATTTATGACCGAAGATATGCTGGTGAAGGTGGATTTGAACCACAATGTGCTGGAAGGCAGCTGTCGTCCCTCTTCCGAAGTCAAGATGCATACCCGTGTCTACAAAGAAAATCCACAGGTGCGTTCGGTTTCCCACGCCCACCCTCCCGTCTGCACCGCTTTTGCCGTGGCGGGCATCAGCCTGAACCAGGCCATTATGACAGAGGCCGTTGTCTCGCTGGGCGCGGTGCCGGTGGCTCGTTACGCTACCCCGGGCACCGAGGGTGTGCCCGATTCCGTTGCCCCATTCTGCAAGGATTACAACGGGGTTCTCATTGCCAATCACGGGGCGCTGGCTTGGGGCAAAACGCCTTATCAGGCCTATTACCGGCTGGAATCGATGGAGCATTACGCCACTGTCACCATGTACACCATGGGCATATTGGGCAAAGCCAACCTGCTGGGTGCTGCCCAGGTGGAGGAGCTTCTCGCCATTCGCAGCCGCATTGGCACCACAGCCGGCGGAACGCCGGTCTATTCCGCCCACCCCACAAACGACGTGGATGTAGTGCAATCCGGCGTTGTGGACGGCCCCTATCTTCGGCCGGGCACAATGGCGGCCCCCGCCTCCCTTTCCGAGGCCGACATGGAAAAACTGGCTCAGCGCGTCGCCCAAATCGTATTGGAAAAAATGAAATAATCAAAATGGACAGGTGATGGATCATGAAAATTGTACGCGCCAAAAATTACGCGGATATGAGCCGCAAAGCCGCCAACATCATCTCGGCACAGGTGATCATGGTGCCCGACTGTGTGCTGGGCTTGGCGACCGGATCTACCCCCATTGGCATCTATGCCCAGTTGGTGGACTGGTACAACAAAGGCGACATCGATTTTGCCCAAACCGTAACGGTTAATTTGGACGAATACTGTGGCCTTGATCAAAGCCACCCCCAAAGCTACCGCCATTTTATGGATGAGCACCTGTTTCGTCAAATCAACATTGACCCCAAAAACATCCACATCCCCGACGGCAAAGCGGCGGATACGGCGGCAGAATGCCGGCGCTATGATGAGCTGATTGAAAGCGTGGGCGGCCTGGACCTCCAGCTGCTGGGCATTGGTCACAACGGACACATTGGCTTTAACGAGCCTGCCGACGCCTTCTCGGAGAATACAAACTGCGTCACATTGGGCCAAAGCACCATCGCCGCCAACGCCCGATTCTTCACTGACCCTTCCGAGGTGCCCCGCCAGGCCATTACCATGGGCATCAAAGCCATTATGCAGTCCCGCAAATTGCTACTGGTTGTCAATGGGGCAGATAAAAAAGACATTCTTCAAAAAGTGTTGTTTGGGCCGATTACCCCCCAGGTGCCCGGCTCCATCATACAGCTTCACCCTGACCTGACAGTAATCGCCGCCGATGCATTGTAAAATAAAGAACATCTGCAACCAATCCGAGGGAAGAAAGGACGATAGCATATGACAATTTTGGTGACAGGCGGAGCAGGGTACATAGGCAGCCATACCTGCGTGGAACTGCTGGAGGCCGGTTACGATGTGGTGGTGGCCGACAATCTGGTGAACGCAAGCCCCAAAGCGCTGGATGCCGTGACTGCCATAACCGGTAAAAAGCCGCGTTTTTATCAGATCGATGTGGCCGATGAAGCAGCGCTGCGCGGCGTTTTTCAAAAAGAAAACATCAATGCGGTCATCCATTTTGCCGCGCTAAAAGCAGTGGGGGAGTCGGTGTCAAAACCCATTGCCTACTATGAAAACAATTTACGCTGCACGCTCAATCTCTGCAAAGTGATGGACGCCTTTGATGTGCGCAAGTTTGTGTTCAGCTCTTCCGCCACTGTCTACGGCGCTCCGGCAACTGTCCCCATTACCGAGGATTTCCCCCTTTCGGCCACCAATCCTTATGGGTATACGAAGCTGATGGGCGAACAAATTCTCCTGGATATTGCACATTCCGACCCCCGCTGGTCGGTGGTCATCTTGCGCTATTTCAACCCCATTGGCGCCCACAAATCCGGCCTGATTGGCGAGGATCCCGCCGGCATCCCCAACAACTTGGTGCCCTATATTGCTCAGGTGGCCAGCGGCAAGCTGGACTATGTGCGGGTTTTTGGCAACGATTATCCCACCAAAGACGGCACCGGCGTCCGGGATTATATTCATGTGGTGGATTTGGCCCAAGGCCATATCAAGGCCATTGATAAAATGAATGCCCCCGGTGTGCAAATCTACAACTTGGGCACCGGCACCGGCTATAGCGTGTTGGAGGTGATCGACTGCTTCAGCAAAGCTTGTGGCCAGCAGATTCCTTATCAAATCATCGCCCGCCGCCCCGGCGATATTGCCGAATGCTACGCCAACCCGGCCAAAGCCAAAACGGAATTGGGCTGGGCTGCCCAATATGGCATCGCCCAAATGTGTGAAGACACCTGGAACTGGCAGTCTAAAAATCCCAACGGATTTAACAATTAAAAGGGGGGAGCGGGTTTGACAAAACCCACATTGGTGGTTATGGCCGCCGGCATGGGCAGCCGCTACGGCGGCCTCAAGCAGATGGATCCGGTGGGCCCCTCGGGCGAAATTATAATCGATTACTCTGTCTACGACGCGCTGCAAGCCGGTTTCGGCCGGGTGGTATTCATCCTGGCCCCCGCCATGGAGGAAACGTTTCGCCAGGTGGCAGGTGACCGAATGGCCCGCCACATTCCGGTGTCCTATGTGACCCAAAGCCTGGACCAAATCCCGCCGGGCTTTGCGTTGCCCGCCGGCCGCGTGAAGCCGCTGGGCACTGCCCACGCCCTTTACTGCTGCCGCCACGCCGTCCACGAACCCTTTGCTGTCATCAATGCCGACGACTTTTACGGGCGGGACGCCTTTCGGCAGGTGGCCGAATTTTTACAGCGCCCCGATGGGCAGGATACCGCCAAAGCGTGCCTGATCGGTTATCGCATCGTAAACACTCTCACCGAAAATGGCACGGTCGCCCGGGGCGTTTGCCAGGTGACACCTGCGGGTCTTTTGTCCGACATCCACGAATGTTTCGAGGTGGGCAAAACAGAAAAGGGCATCACCTGCGCTTTGGCCAAAGGGGCCCCCTCCGTCACCGCGCTGCCCGAAGATGCCGTCGTTTCGATGAATATGTGGGGGTTTGCCCCTGCCTTTCTCATGACGCTGGAAGCTGGCTTGGCTGCCTTTTTGCGGGATACACCGGATCTTACGTCGGCGGAATACTATCTGCCCTCGGCCATCGAAACACATTTGAACGCCGGTACCATGGAGGTTGCGGTATTGCCGACTTCCTGCCGTTGGTACGGCGTCACCTATAAAGAAGACAAACAAGCGGTGAAAGCCGCCATTGCCAACATGGTGGAAGACGGCCTTTATCCATCCAATTTGTGGGGATAATGCCCTGACTGTTGCCGCGCAATTACCGGCCGATTGACAAATTCGCCTGCTGGGCTAAGCGGAAAGGATATAAATCAAATGAATCTTTTAGGGCTTGAAATCGCTATGCAGAATATCCCGGAGCTGGATCCGGGGTTTATCCCTTTAGGTCGTTTTTTTGATGCCTGCACTGCCGGCGCCCGGCAGCCGGTCGCCATTGGGGTGGGGCGCGAAAATGGCCTGTGCTCGGTATATGAAACCCGCATTCATGGCACCCCGGACAAGAAAGAGATCGACACCCTTTACCTCGAGCGGCTGGTCAAATATTTGCTGTGGTGCCGGGGTGGCGTCGATATTACCCTTTACGGCGCCGGCGAGCTGGCGGATACAATTATAGCGGCCTATACCCCCGGCGGCGCCCGTGATTTCGATTATCACTTCATGGGTAAAATTTACGATCGCCCAGTTACGGTCACATCGGCGCCCTACAGTGAAAAGGTGGCCCCCAACGAACAGTCTATTCCCGCCGGGGGGCACCTTGACGGTTGCCGCATCGGCTTTGACGC
>JAVBNO010000049.1:0-10045 GCA_031551485.1 Oscillospiraceae bacterium | reverse complement strand
GATGAAGGTGCACAAAGCTTCCCACGGCTCTTGCCGCAGCACTCGCAGTCCCGGACAAAATACCACCGCCCGGCCAAGCAGCGGATCGGTGCAAAATAGTTGATGAAGCACGTCATAATCCCGGTCCAAATCAAAATAATGGCGCCAAAATCCTTCAAAATCGATAAGACTTGTATTGCGCAGCACAAAGCTGGCATTGCCGGCTGGTACGATATGCAACAACCGCCTGCCGGCCACCCCCAAAAAACCATCCTCTTCGTCTTTGTGCCATCGGAATGCCTGCCCGCAATCCAGCGTAACTGGTAAATCAAAATGAGTTGCATCTGTTACATATACATCCTGCCCCTGCTGTGTGGCCTCCATTTGGCATACCGCCTTTCTGTCAAAATTATACCACAGAACACCTGGCCTGAACATGCCGGGTACATCTAATTCCTCAATTGCGGGCCTTTTCTTTTGTAAGAGCGATCGTTTTCAACTATATGTTATCAAATTCGACATCTATCGACATGAATATCCACAAAAAATGCAAAATGAAAATGGCGTAAAAAGCGGATTTTCCACTCATTCAACAGAGTTTTCAACATGTTTTGGCACAAAAAGCAAGACCATTGAAGAAAAATTCTACTCAATGTAAAATATTTACCATTAAAACCATTTTATTACAAAATAAAGAGTGGAAAAACCTCACTTTAAATTTTCAAATATTTTCCGACAAAGGTGAATATTGGTGATCAAATAGACGAAAAATAATGATTAGGACGCAGCAATCGGTTGCCAACAAGAAACAAAAGAGGAGGGGACGTCATGCTCAAAGGCGTGCGTAAAAATGTGGTGGAAGTTGTGGATATGGAAAACGAATACTTCGAACGCGCCATCCTCTTCGTCAAACCCGGTAAAGAAGAACGGGATCTGGCCGTACTTCGCCATAAGGGCAAGGAATATATCAACACCATTGCCTATCGCCCCCGCCGCCCCGAAAAAAGGCTGCGCATCCTTTTCGATGCCCTCAAACTAACGGTAGCCGCCTGTGTGGGTGCCGGAATTATGTTTCTTGTGCATTTTTGGCATTGATCCAATTCATTAAGCGCACGTAAACTTTTTCCAACGATTCCCCTTGAAAGCTATACAATTTATGGCCGGTGTGTTATAATAAATGGCGAAAATACTGTCAAAAAATAGCGATACCGGCTGTGGTACCGCTTTTGTGTTATGCACCGGTATAATGAAAACAGAAAACGCTTTTTTGAGTATGCAAGTTGGATGTGTGAAATGGAAAAATCGCAGGAATATCTCCAGGACAAACCGGACAGTTTAATCGTCGGCCGCAATGCCGTCAATGAACTTCTCGCTACCGACCGGGAGGTCGAAAGCATTTACATACAAAAAGGAAACCTTCAGGGAACGGCTCTCAAAATTGTTGCCATTGCCAAGCAAAAAGGCATACCGGTAAAAGAAGTGGCACCGGCCAAGCTGGACCATTTGGCCGGCGGCACCAGCCACCAGGGCGTGGCCGCTTTGTTGGCTGCCTATGCTTATTCTACGCTGGAAGCGATTGTGGATGCTGCTTTAAGCAGCGAATCCCCCGCTTTCATCATTTTGGCTGACGGCATCGAGGATCCCCACAATCTGGGCGCCATCATCCGCACCGCCGAAGCCGCCGGTGCCCACGGCCTAATCATTCCTAAACGCCGCAGTGCGGGACTGTCACCCATTGTCTCCAAAACATCGGCAGGTGCTGCCCTCTATCTGCCGGTGGCCCGGGTACCCAATTTGGTGGATGCGATCCGCCAGCTTAAAAAGCGCGGCATATGGATCTATGGTGCCGACGCCTCTGGGCAAAGTTGGAACACCACCGACCTTACCGGCCATATGGGCCTTGTCGTAGGCGCCGAGGGAGAAGGCATCAGCCGTCTTGTCAAAGAAAATTGCGACTTTGTGGTCGCGCTGCCCATGCTCGGCCAGACCAATTCCCTCAATGCGTCGGTGGCAGCCGGTATCCTGATGTATGAAACAGTGCGCCAGCGCGGCGCGGCAAAGCATAAATAGTAAGATATAAGCAGCTTTGATGTAGGATAGAACGATGCGCCCGCGTTCACAGGGCGCCAACAAAAGGTGGCGAAAGCAGATGGACAATTACAAAGTGGACGATATCCTGGATGAGATCAAACGCAAAAAACAGACGGGTCCCCGGCAGGATTATGCCCCGCCTTCCCCTGCGCCGGAAAACAGGCATAGCCAAACCAATTTTGACGAGCCCTACGATTATGTAAAGCCAAAGTCCCCCGCACCGGAGCCGAATTATGATGATTACGGCAGCAGTGCCGTTCCGTCCTCCCGTCCCTCGGGCACAAGCGGGCAGGGCGGCTACAGCCCCTCCCCGGCTCAAAGCGGCGACGACGAACGTTTTACGCCTTACCGTCCTTCGGCTGCCCCCGCCAACCGACCGGAACCGAGGCCGCCCGCGCCTCAGCCGTCCCGTCCACCCGTATCTAACGATTATCGCACCAGCGACCGGGTAGCCCGAATGCCGGAGCCCGACCAAACGCCTGTGCAGCCGCCCGCCTACCAGCCGCAGCCCCCCGCTTCTTACCCGCCGTCGGCACCGTCCGGCTACGGCTACGCCCCGGAACCGCGCCGGTCCCAGGAACATGGAACCACAACGATGGCCCAACGATATCGCGCCGGCTACGATGAATATGAAGGTCAATCACCTTACGATACCGCAGCCCGTCCTGTGGCGGCCCCCCCTCCGGCGCCCCCGCGCCCAAATGTTACCGCCGATTACGTTGAACAGCCGATTGCGCCCAAACCCACCCGCCGCCCCAAAGCCAACGAGCGCTCGGTGGACAGCCGATTGTCCTCCTTTGGCTTCGAAACTGTGCCCGAGGACGAAGCTGCCGGTTATTACGATACCGGTGGTACGACCCGAATCGATATACCGACGGTGTCGGCTTACGGTGCCGCGGGGACGGCAGGAACCTACCAAAGCACAGGCCGCGACCTCAGCGCTCCGCCGCCTTCCGGCTATCCGCATGCGGAAGAGCCGGTGCGTCGCCGCTCCACAACGACAACCGATGCGGCCGCCTATCTGATGTCCGACTTTTCGGATGAGGCAGACCCCACCACCGATGGAGAAATTGTGGAAGAAATCGCCTCCCAACGCACCAGTCTGGTTGTTCGCCTCATTTTAACCTCCATTTGCACCATCGTCCAAATTTATTTGGCCTTTTCCTACGTATACCCCCTCTCATTGCCGCCCTTTATGTTTCCCGAAAATGACCTGCGGATGTTCCTCATTGTCAATGTGGGGGTTTTGGTAGCCAATGCGCTCATCTGCGCCAATACGGTTGGCGGTGGCATTATCTCCCTGCTTACCTTAAAAGCAGACCACGATTCCTTTGCCGCCATGGCTGTGGTGGCTTCGGTTATCCAGGGCACTCTGTTTGCTGTGTCGCCACAGCAATATGCCGCTACCGGCGTCCATCTTTATCTGCCGGTGGCCGCACTCATTCTCTTCTTCAACACCCTTGGCAAATGTGCCCTCGTAAACCGCATAGGCAAAAGTTTCCGCTTCCTCAAAGAGGAAAAACCCGACCATAGCCTGCGCCTGATTGCCAATCGGGAGTTTTCCTACGAGCTGACAAAAGGCTATGTGAAGGAAAGCGAAAAGGTGGCCTATTCGCAAAGAACCGAGCGATTCCACTCTTTTTTGGATATCGCCTATAGCCAAGACCAAACCGAAACCGTTACCCGCCTGGCGGCTCCTGTGGTCATTTTGGCCGGCATCATCATGGCGGTCATCTCCTATATGCTTTTTGTCCCCAGCATTTTTGTATCGGTCAGCATTTTTGCGGCCATGGGCACGGTTTGCGCCCCCTTTGCCGCCACACTGGCCGCCAATTTGCCAATGGCATCTCTCCGCAGCCGGCTGTCCAAGTGGGGGGCCATGGTGCCGGGCTATGAATCCGTCGACCAGTTCGGTAACGCCGATTCGGTGGTGCTGGGCTGTTCCGACCTCTTTCCCAAGGGCAGTATTGAACTGCACGGCATTAAGATTTTTCAAAAAAACCGCATTGACGAAGCGATCCTGGATGCTGCCAGCGTCATCTGCGGCTGCGATTCTACGCTTCGCCCCATTTTCTTCGAAATGATTGGCGGGCGGGCTGAAATCCTTAAAAAAGTCGAGACCATCAATTATGAGGACGGCATGGGCCTTTCCGCCTGGGTGGACGGCAAGCGGGTGCTTATCGGCAACCGCGAGTTGATGAAGCATCACGGCATCGACATCCCCTCTCTGGACTACGAGGCAAAATACACGGTCGACCGCCGCCAACTTCTCTATCTTTCCAACTCCGGCGAACTGACCGCCATGTATGTACTCACCTATAATGGCGACGATACGGTTGCCGAAGCCCTCAATCGTCTTGTCAAAAGTGATATCAACCTCATCGTCAGCTCTACCGACCCCAATGTGACGGCGGAAAAAATTGATGAAATCTACGGTTATCCCACCGACTTGGTGAAAGTGTTGCCCGCTAAACTGCAAAACGAGATGGCAACGCTCACCCGACCCCAGCAGGCTACCAAATGCTATGCCGCCCATAACGGCACTGCTGCTGCTATCATCTGTCTGTTGCGGGGTACCCGCCAATGCGGCAAGGCCATCAACACGGCCACGCTCATGCTCATGGCCTCCATCATTCTGGGCTTTGCCATTACCGCTTTTTTGGCCTTTATGCAGTCGATGAACCAAATGAGCTGGCTTGCCGTCATTGTCTACCAGATATTCTGGCTGTTGGTTACGATTTTGATCCCCAAACTGCGGCGGGCATAGTGTCTTTCTATCAATCTTTACATGCACGGCATCTCAACGATATATGAAAAAGGGCGGGCAGTTTTGAACTGAATCCCGCCCTTTTTAAACCTTCTTCGGGCATATTGCCCAAAAGCGAAGCTGATATTTTTACGACAATCTTACTGTCAGGAATGCACGATATCCCTTGCTAAACAGGTATAAAAATTATATAATGTCACCATGAGCGTTTTCGGGATTACCTTAAATTGGAATGTCGAAAACACAAGGAAAGGGGACACCTGAGTAATGAAGCAATTTGCGGCTGATAAAATAAAAAACGTGGCGCTGGCTGGCCACAGCGACAGCGGCAAGACCTCTCTTGCCGAGGCGCTTTTATTTAAGACGGATGCGACCGACCGGTTGGGTAAAACGGCCGACGGAAATACGATCTGTGACTTTGATCCCGAGGAAATCAAACGGCAGGTTTCCGTTTCCTCGGCAGTGGCCCCTTTCATCTGGGCCAATACCAAAATCAACATCATTGACACCCCTGGTCTGTTTGATTTTGCGGCCGGCCTTTACGAGGGTGTTCGCGCGGCGGAAAGCGTGCTCATTGCCGTCTCCGCCAAAGCCGGCCTCACCGTCGGCGCCGAAAAAGCCTATAAATTGGCTGAAGAGCAAAACAAAGCCAAAATATTTTTTGTTACCAAAATGGACGCCGAGAATGCGGATTTTTACAAAGTCCTCGAGGAATTAAAGACCGCTTTTGGCCCCTCCATTTGTCCTATCGTGGTGCCCCATGTGGAAAACCGCCAGGTAGTGTGCTACATCAACCTCATCCAAAACAAAGCCTATACCTACAATGACAAAGGCGAAGCCAAGGAAGTTCCCATGCCCGACACCGGCCACCGGCTGGAAGGTTTGCAGGTTGCCATCAACGAGGCCGTGGCCGAAACGGACGAGGCCCTGTTTGAAAAATACTTCTCCGGCGAGCAGTTCAGCCCCGAGGAGATTATTAAAGGCATTCACGGCGGTGTCAAAAAAGGTGTGATGTCTCCCGTGCTCTGCGGCAGCCCTGTTACCCTCGAGGGTATTGATATGCTGCTGGATGCCCTGGTCGAGTATCTGCCCAGCGCGGCGGAAAGCGGCAGTGAAAAAGCGCTGGATAAAGATGACAAAGAGGTGGATGTCGCCTGTGGGGAAAGCGGTTCTTTGGCGGCCTATGTCTTCAAGACGGTGGCCGACCCCTTTGTCGGTAAATTAAGCTTTGTCAAAGTCATCTCCGGCAAATTGTCCGCCGAAATCGCCCCGGTCAACAGCCGTACCGGCCAACCCGAGCGCCTGGGCAAAATCCTTTATATCAAAGGCAAAAAGCAGGAGGAGACAACCGTGCTTGCCGCCGGCGACATTGGCGCCATTACGAAATTGACCGAAACCATTACCGGCGATACCCTCTGTGACCCCAAAAAGGTGCTGCGCTTTACGACCACTTCCTTCCCGGCGCCCAGCCTTTCCATGGCGGTCACCACCAAAGGCAAAGGCGACGAGGGTAAAATCGCCCAGGGTATGGCCAGGCTCCAGGAAGAAGATCCCACCATGCGTTTCGAGCAAAACAATGAGATTCGCCAGCAAATTCTTTCCGGCATGGGCGAGCAGCATTTGGACGTCATTGTCTCCAAACTCAAGGCCAAATTCGGCGTGGATGTGACGCTTTCCAAACCCCGCGTGCCTTACCGCGAAACCATTCGTAAAAAAGTTAAAGTGCAGGGTCGGCACAAAAAACAATCGGGCGGCCACGGCCAATTTGGCGATGTTTGGATTGAATTCGAACCCTGCGAAAGCGAATCCCTGGAATTTACCGAAAGCGTATTCGGCGGTTCGGTGCCCCGCAACTACTTCCCGGCGGTGGAAAAGGGACTGCAGGATTGCGTCAAGCGCGGCATGTTGGCAGGTTACCCCATGGTCGGCGTCAAAGCTACCCTCACCGACGGCAGTTACCATCCCGTCGATTCTTCTGAAATGGCCTTTAAGTTGGCGGCCACCATTGCTTATAAAACCGGTATTCCCCAAGCGTCTCCCGTGCTGCTGGAACCCATTGGCAACCTGAAGGTGTATGTGCCCGATGCCAATACCGGCGATGTCATCGGCGAACTGAATAAGCGCCGTGGCCGTGTGTTGGGCATGAACCCCTCCGAAGATCATCTTCAGGAGGTGGAGGCCGAAGTCCCCATGAGCGAAATGCACGACTTTTCCACCGTCCTTCGTTCCATGGCCCAAGGTCGTGGTCACTTCGCGCTTACATTTGAGCGCTACGAGCAGCTGCCCCAAAACCTCGAGGCTGCTGTCATTGAAGACGCCAAAGAGCTTTTCGAGGAAGAAAAAGAATAATCGCCTTATGGCGGCAAAAAGCCACCCTCTTGGGTGGCTTTTTTGATGTACTTTACAAAGATGTTGTAGAAAGGAAGTGACAGGAAGATGCACAATGAGCGTTGTGTCAAAGCGCGCCCGTCAGGTGGCTTTTTGCCGTCGAACCCAATTGATCTTTGGGCCAGCTGGCTGTCTGGCCCAAAGAATCAAGGAGTAGGTGGATTAAGGATGAATGCATCCGCATTCTTCGCCGCAATCCCCGCCGCACATTTTCTTGTCGGCGCAATCGCAGGCCCCGCTGGAGCAGCTTCCGTCGTCGGCTTTGCTGCCCGACGCCCCAATGGCAGGCGTCTTACTTTCGGCCGTTTCCGGCGTCAGCGGCACAGCAGGGGTTTTGGGACTTTGCAGCCCTTGCATAAAGCCGTCCAGCCGCACCGAGCAAACATCTCCGGCAATCAATTTGTCTTTGTAAACAAACAGGTTAATGCGCACATCGCTTGGTTCATCGGGGTAATTGAGCACCTCATAGCAGTAGTGTTTGACCTTCACGCCCATAAAATCACTAAGATCCAGCCCTTGGGCCAGCTGGATTTGATTGTACTGCTCATACACCGCATCAAAGGGATCGGGAATAGCGACTTCTGCGGTCTCAATGGGAGTAGGGTTGACCTCCCAGCCTAGCTTGCGCATAAACGCCAGCCGCTGGTCATTATTTTTCAGCGTTTGCCCCGTCAGCCTTACCTGAGGTGCCTCCTCAGCGGATGCATCCGGCTTTGTACAGCTCTTGACCGTGAATAGGACGATGACAATGACTACAATAATTGCAAGGGCTGCCAGAATACCCCGGCGCAATCGGAATGATACTGTCCACATATTTCAAAACCCTCCCAAAATTTCCTCGCGAAGCATATATATGCGAAAATGTCGGGGAATAGACGAACTTGTAAAAGCATTGACAGCGAAAGTTTGACACATTATACTTTTAACAAATGTGATCGTCAAACAAAAGGGTAGGAGGTATTTTTATGCGGAAGAAAAATAACATACAGCTTTTATTATGGCTGTCCCTCTCGCTGTCCCTCTCGCTGTGCCTCACAGCCTGTGCTGCCCAGCCGTCCTCCTCTGCCGAATCCTCAATATCGCCGGCCTCAGCTGCATCCTCGGCTCTCCCTGCCTCCGGCCCATTTGCCCCCACCCCAATGCGTATGGCCGATGTGCGCGCCCTTGCGCAAAAAGGGACAGCCCTCACGGTTGATGATTTTGTCCCTTTTGCCGGCATTTCGTTTTGCCCCGGCGTTTGCAGCACCCAGTACAATGTGGATGAGGATTATATTTTGGTGCTCTCTACAGATGAGCCCCAGGGCACGGTGCAAAGTGTCCGTCTTGCCAAAAAGTTTTTTGACCCCTTTGACAAGGATCAGTCCATCGACATCTTTACCCAGGATATCAACGCCTATCTGCAGGAGGACACCGCCACCAGAGTGGTCAATAGTCTGCTGGAGGCAATCATGTCCTCGCCGGCCCACTCCTCCAATGCGCAGGATTACATTGACGCCCACCAGGCGGAGTACGACCAAATTTTCGCCCTGGATTATAAGGCGTTGCCGCCCCTGACCGCCATTTTGAAGTCTGACAATGGCCACGGCCTCAAAAGCGCCCTCGCCCAGCAACTCATTCGCTCCCTCTTGGAGCGCCGTCTTATCAGTTCCTACTGGAGCCCGGAAATCGAGCAGAATACACAGGCCGCCAAGGCCGCCCTGGAGGCGTACACCGGCCAGTCTTATATACCGTTTCAGCAGTCATAACGCTAAAAAGCAAGGGAGGGAAGGCCACATGCCGTTGCAGCGCTTAGATAAACAATTGGCCGATGTCCTCTGCCTTTCCCGCAAAGAGGTCAAGGCGCTCATCAAACAAGGCCGCATTACGGTCAACGCTCGTCCGGCCACTTCCAGCGAACAAAAAGTCGATCCGGAGGCCGATGTTATCGCTCGGGACGGTGTTTCCCTGGTCGCCCAATCTCACCTTTACCTGATGCTCCACAAGCCGGCCGGCATTGTCTCCGCCAGCCGTGACCCCAAAGCCCAAACGGTCATAGACTTAGTCCCTCCCCAATGGCGCCGCAAAGGCCTTTTTCCCGCCGGCCGCCTGGATAAGGACACCACCGGCTTTGTCCTCATTACCGACGACGGCCCCTTGGCTCATGCCATCCTATCCCCCCGACGCCACGTGGAAAAAAGCTATCTTGTCACCCTCGACCGTCCCGCCACCGCGGCCATGTCCGCTGTGTTTGCAGCCGGCGTTGTTTTGGCCGACGCCCACACTTGCCGCCCCGCCCTGTTGGAAGTCTTACCCGGCCAAATGGCGCGGGTTGTGCTGCAAGAGGGGATGTACCACCAGATCAAACGCATGTTTTTGGCCTGCGGCGCGGTCGTGACCGCCCTCCACCGGGACCGGATTGGCGGTCTTATCCTCGACCCGTCCTTGCCCTCAGGCGCCTGTCGTCCCATTACACCCGATGAATTGGCACAGCTGACGCAAAGACTGTAGCCTGTTTCCATTGGCGGACGCGCTGCGGCGTCCGTTTTTTATTGCGCTTACACAAATGTTACCGAGCCCTTTTCGCTAAATAAGTAATTTTTTCGGCTTTTTTTCATGAAACATTCACATTTGTTCTATATAATAGACACAGTGTCTTTTTATTACAAAAAAATCCCCGCAAAAATGGGCCAAAAGGCCAATTCATAGGCAAATCGTACAAAAAGGGCATTTTTTCCATTCCCTCTCAAATAGACGCAAAATTAGGTGAAAAGAATAAATTCCTAAGTCACTTTCAGATGAAAATACCAATGCAACGTTACAAAACGTCAATTATATTTGTAA
>JAVBNO010000080.1:0-8058 GCA_031551485.1 Oscillospiraceae bacterium | reverse complement strand
GGCATCCGCCACCAACATTGCTGTCGGCAGCGCCATACCCTGGTCGCCACAACCCACCAGGCCCAGCAATGTAGCGGAAACCGCCAGCCCCACGGCCCCTTTGCCCGCCACTTTTAGCAGTTCGCGGCGGCTTGTCTTTCTTTCCCAAATACTACTCTCTTTTTCCGAGGACATTCCGACTCCTCCATTCACCCGACTGGGGGATATTGACAATTTATTGTAGCACATCACACACCTGAAAACAATCGGATTTCGCATCCTCGGGCTATAATTTTGCGCAAAAAAAGGCGAGCAGAATCACAGGTTCTGTTGCCGATCCAGGCGAAATCCGTTGACTTTTACCGCTAAAATGGGATATGATGAAGTGTATCATTTGATTGGGCCGGAGTGCTGCCGGCGCCAAAAGCAAGGGGGAGGCAGATGGTCGTTTTGATTACCGGCGGCGTCAAAAACGGCAAAAGCATGCTGGCCCAGCGGCTGGCCCGCTTTTGGGGCGAAAACACTGCCGACGGCCGGCTCTTTTATCTGGCCACTATGTCCCCTGCCGACGATGAAGACCGAGCCCGTATTCAAAAACACCGGGAAGACCGGGCGGGGTGGGGGTTTGAAACACTGGAGGCGGCGCAATCTTTTGCCGGCATTCTGCCCCTGTTGCGCGCCACAGACACACTGCTGCTTGATTCTGTCACCGCCTTTTTGGCCAATGTCATGTTTGGCGGCGACAGAACCGGGGAACCGGTGGTCACCGTGGTTAACCATATTACCGCTGTGTGTGCAATTTGTGAGAATGTGCTGATTGTTTCGGACGATATTTTTGCTGACGCCGCCCTTTACCCAGCGGAGGTAGAAACGTACCGGGCCTGTTTGGGGCAGATTCAACGGCAGCTGGCCGAAATTGCCGACGCTGTCGTGGAATGCACGGCGGGCGGTCTGAACTTATTAAAAGGGGCAGCGGTACTCCAGCCTGTTTTGGACAAGCTGGCTGGCGCCGACGCTGCCGGAGAAGGGGGCGTATGGCTTTGAAAAAGCAATGGGATGCCCTTTGCCTCGCTTTATCACTCTTCACCATTATTCCCATGGGCAAGCGGGAGATGGAAAAGGGCACCGCCGCCTTTGTGCCTCGATACCTGCCGCTGGCGGGCATTGTGGCGGGTATTGTCACGGCGGCCACTGCCTACGGGGCCTTTTATTTTGCCCTCCCTGCCCCATTGGGCTGCGGGCTTATGCTGGCCGCCGGTTTCGGTATCACCGGCTTCATTCATCTGGATGGGTTTATGGACTGCTGCGACGCGCTTTTCTCCCATCGGGACCGGGAACGGAAACGTGAAATTCTTAAGGACTCCCACACCGGCGCTTTTGCTGTCATCGGATTTGGATGTCTACTTGTCGTCTTATGGGGGGCGTATGCCGCCCTTTATCCCCGCTTTGGGGGTTTCCCTATGGTACTTATTTTTATCGCCGCCCCTTTCACTGCCCGCGCCCTGGCGGCGCTTTTGCTGATGACAACTCCGGCAATGGAGGGCAGCGGCCTGGCAGCGGCGATGCAGGGCGGCGGTAAACTGTGGGGTGCGTTTTGCATTTTGGCAGGGTTGGTTGGCCTTTATATGGCGGCCGGGCTGCCTGCACTTATAGCCGCCGGGTGCGCTTTTGCCGTTGCGTTGCTGGGCCTGCGCCAATGCCTTAAAGATTTTGGCGGGTTAAACGGCGATGTGTGCGGTTTTTCTATTGTGCTGTGGGAAGCCGTGTTCATGGTGGCGTTGGCCATCCTACTTTCGCAGGGGAGGGTGTAAGAATGACTGTGGTTTTTGGGGGCGCCTATCAGGGCAAGACCGATTACGCCCGCCGTGTTTTGGGTGTCCATTCCCTGTATATCTGCGATGAAAACAGCCCGCTGCCGATGCCCTCCGAAGGAGATATTCAGGGGATATTCGGCATTAACGGCTTGCATATGTATATTTTGGGGGCGCTTCGCCGGGGGGAAGACCCGGCGGCAAAGCTGCACAGTGCGCTGCCCGCCCTGCAAAACGCTGTCATCCTCTGCGATGACATTACCGGCGGCGTCGTGCCTACCGATGCCCTTTTGCGCCGCTGGCGGGAAGCGACCGGGCAGGCGCTGCAACTGTTGAGCCGCCATGCCCAGACCGTTGTCCGCATCCACTGCGGCATTGGGCAAACGCTTAAGGGAGAATAGAGAATGTTGAACGAAAAAGGATTCATCCAGTTATATATAGGCAGCGGCAAGGGCAAAACAACCGCCGCCGTCGGCCTGGCTGTGCGGATGCTGGGAGTTGGGGGCAACGTGCTGTTCATCCAGTTTCTGAAGGGACGTTCTTCCGGTGAAATTCCCATGCTGGAGCAGCTGGGCGCTGCGGCCGTGCGCACCCCCGCCTCCCCCCCATTTTGGAACCGTATGAATGCGGAGGAACAGGAAATTTGCCAAAGCGAAAATACCGCCTGCTTCCAGCAAGCCCTCGACGCTTTTGAAAGCGGGCATTATGACCTTGTGGTGCTTGACGAAGTCATTGACGCCGTCAACCATGGCATTATCTGCGGCGAAACCCTTTGCCATGCCCTTGCGCACCGCCATCCCGGGATAGAGGTGGTGCTGACCGGCCGCAACCCTTCCCCCCAGCTGATGGACATCGCCGATTATATTAGCGAAATGAACTGTCTGCGCCATCCTTATCAAACCAAAGGACAAACTGCCCGGCCGGGCATTGAATATTAACTGAATTTGCTGTATACGGGAGGGCACCCCTGTGACCAAAAGAACCACACAAAAACTTGTTCTGACCGCGCTTTTCATTGCCATCAGCTTCGTGGGCGCCAATTTAAAGGTGATGAGCACCATTGCCTTTGATTCTATGGCCGGATTTTTGGCCGCCCTTTTGTTGGGGCCGTCCACCGGCGCGCTGGTGGGCGCCGTGGGCCATTTTCTGACGGCGCTTACTTCCGGATTTCCCCTTTCCCTGCCGGTGCACCTGGCGGTGATGGCCACAATGGCGCTGACCATGTGGGGCTTTGGGGTTGTTCACCGTTGGTTTGCCAAACGGAACAGCCAAAATTGGGCCCTTGTGCTGGCTGTCATAGTGGGTACCCTCTTAAACGGCCCCGTCTCCCTTTTGCTGATGTCGCCGCTGCTGGTTCCTATCATGGGATGGGCGGGTATTTTGGGGATGCTGCCCGTATTGACACTGGCGGGGGCCGCCAATGCGGTGATTGCCGCTGTGCTTTTCAAACCCTTGGAAAAAGTCCTTGGCCGCTGGGGCGGCAATTCCACCAATGCCGGGGGTGGGAAGTGATGTATTATCCCAGCCATCGGGACGTAAAATTTATTCCCCTTCCCAAAGGGCAGCTACTTGTTGTCGCCTGTGACAGCTGTGGCGGCGTCGGCGCCAAGACTGGCGACGCGCTGAAGGCTTTTCCCTACGACGTGGGGCGATTTACCGTGCGGGTCGCATTAATGGAGCTTTTGTCCGTTGGGGCCACGCCTTTGTGTCTGACCGACGCCATCTGTAACGAAATGGAGCCCACCGGTCAGGAAATCCTTAAGGGAATTATGCTGGAACTTTTGGCGGCGGGCTATCCCAAATTGCCGGTAAGCGGTTCCACCGAAGAAAATTTCGCAACCCCGATGACCGGCCTGGGCATTACGGTGATGGGTGTTGTCACCCGGGAGACGTTGCGCATTAAGGCGCCCCGTAAAAATGACATCGTGCTTTGCGCCGGGCTGCCCCGAGTGGGGGCCGCGTTGCTTTCAGAAATTGCGGTCAACGGTGACAATCGGCTTTTGTCTTATTTGCAGGTGAAAGAGCTGTTGCAAATTCCCGGTGTGCGTCAAGTCATTCCGGCCGGCAGTAAAGGGGTGGGATTTGAGGCCGAAGCCTGCGCCAAAAGCGCCGGATTGCGTTTTAGCGCAACCGAAGGCTGTCCCATTGATTTGCAAGCGTCGGCGGGACCTGCCTGCGCAGGCGTCGTCATTATCGCCAAAGAGGATTTACCACAGGTGATTACCATGGGCCAGTTGAAAATTATTGGCCAAATGGTGGAGGCATAAAGCCGCTGCCGACACATTCTATAGCAGAACGACTGCCGCTCCAGCTGCATTTGGGGCGGCTTTTTTGCCGCTTGGCGCCTGTTTTCGGCATCTTGGCGCAAGCGGCTTGAAAAGGCGGTTTTTCCAGCATATACTATGAATGTAGCTACACGGAGGTGAGGCATTGAAAATTACCGTGAACGAAAATCCTGCCACTGCGGAAACCGAAGTCATCATCCATTGCAAAGAGGTCGGCGAAGATATCCGCAAAATTTTGGCCACTTTGCGGGCATTTGACAAAAAGCTTTATGGTGTCCACAACGGCAAGACTTATCTTTTGGAGCCAGGCGACGTGCTGTACGTGGACTCGGTGGATAAAAAGACGTTTCTTTATACCAGCGACCAGGTATTGGAAAGCGACCTGCGGCTTTATGAATTGGAAGAACGGCTGGCTGGCTGCCACTTTTTCCGCGCCTCCAAATCGTCCCTTATCAACATTGGCAAAATCAAAACCATTATGCCGGACTTGGGCGGCAGGCTGGAAATCACCCTTATCAGCGGTGAACGATTGTTCGTATCCCGCCAGTATGCCCGGCAGCTGAAAACAACCCTTGGCCTTTAGGCCATTTGAAAAAGAGGTGTATTCTCTATGAAAAAATTGATCGAAGTAACGGCGGCAATTAAAACTTTCGCGGCCCTTGTCTTTGCCGGCGCCATTATTGTCTACACCGTGTTTGGCGGCTGGTTCTTCGACGTTAATGCCATCCCCCTTTCTTTGGTATGGCAATTGCTGTTTATTTCCCTTCTGGCAAGCATCCTCCAATTTATCTTTTTTTCCGACAATGTTTTCCCCCGTATGCGCTATGTCCACCGATTTGTCTTTTTTGCCGTTCCTTTGTTTGCACTGGTAGGAACATTTGCCTACGCCTTCCGGTGGTTCCCTGTTCACAGCGCCGTTAACTGGGGGATATTCTTTCTTGTTTATCTTTTCTTTTTTGGCATTATCACTGTTGTTTTCGAGCTTTACGCGAAAATAACCGGAAAGCGTTTTACGGCTATGTTGGATGCGTACAATGCGCGGCATTCTTAGAAAATGATGAGACAATTCGCAGCACGGAAAAACAGCCGCCTTTAAAAGGCGGCTGTTTTGCATTTTGTGTTATGTAGGACTTATTTCTCCACTTCAACGATGGGGGCGTCGGGGGCATTTTTCTTCACGGATTCGATGCCTTTCAGACAGTTGGCTTTTGTGGTGTAGCCTTCACCGGTGGCAATGATTTCGCCATTGCCTGCTTTCAAACGGAAATAAAAGCTACCGTTTTTTCCCTCGTATACTTCAAATTTACCCACGGACAGAACGCCTACCTTTCTTATGTCTATTTTACCTGATAGTAGCACATATATGATGTCTAGTCAATCATTATGCGCCAATTTTTCCCTTTGTTTTACTTCATTTTTTATTTTTTAACCGCATTCGGTTGTTTTTTGATTCGCTTTCTCTCACAAGTTCAACACAATTGACATTTATCGTATAATCAGGATAGTAAACGGTACAAGGGGGATTGTCATGGCTATCAAAATATTGGTTGCAGAGGACGAACAGAACATCCGGCGGCTGGTCAGCGGATATTTGGCCCGGGAAGGATACCGGGTGGTGGAGGCTGTGGACGGCAAAGACGCGCTGGAAAAGTTTGAAGCGGAAGAAGGCTTTAATCTTGCTTTGCTGGATGTGATGATGCCGCACATTGACGGCTTTGAGGTATGCCGCCGCATTCGCAGCACGTCGGAAATTCCCATTGTCATGCTGACGGCGCGGGACACGGAATATGACGAGCTGGCCGGTTTTGGCTGCGGCGCCGACGAATATATTGCCAAGCCATTCAGCCCCTCCATTATGGTCACCCGTATTCGAGCGATTCTGAAGCGCACGGCTATGGGTGGAATGGACACGCTGGAGGCAGGAGGCCTGCGGGTTAGTTACCGGGAGCACACGGTTTTTGTGGACGGGACGGAGGCTACGCTGACCCCAAAAGAATTCGAACTGCTTTATTATTTGATGTTGAACAAGGGCTATGCCTTGACACGGGACCAGATTATTAGCAATGTATGGGATATGGATTACGACGGCGACGACCGCACGATTGACACCCATATTAAATGCCTGCGCGCCAAGCTGGGGGCATATGGGGAGAATATTGCCACCGTAAGAAAGGTCGGTTACAAGTTTGAATACAAAGCCTAAGCTCAGTTTTCGCCATAAGATTTTTATTGTTATGCTGTTTATTTCCGCCGCCAATGTCGTGTTGCTATTGTTGTTGGGCACCACATTGATTGAGCGGTTTTACACCCATGACAAATTGGCCGAACTGCGGCAAGGGGCAGCCAGCGTGGGCGCATTGCAGGGTAAGAGCGACGAAGACATTTTGGCCACTATCAGTGAAATGGAAAACCGCAATATTATGGTTACCCTTTTTTCCGTGGACGACAGCGGTATATATACCATTTACACCACGCGTCGCCAGCAGTTCCAACGAATTACCAGCGGCGCGGGGCCGTCTTTGGATGGCGAGGCGCCGGACAGTAACAAAAACCCGGGCATACAGGAGATCCCTTCCCTTTTCGGCAACACGAAAGCGCTTATCATTCCCTCAGATATTGCCGAGTCTATTCACACGCTGGAAACGGGCAAATCCCAAACGTTTGGAGAGGACGATTCCGGCAAAGGTTCGGTGCTGACGCTGGTATCCAAGCTGAACGACAACACCGCTTTGGTGCTGGAGACACCCAAGGGGTACATCGCCCAAACCGCCGGCCTGGCGGTGCGGTATAATATTTATTTATCGCTGGGGCTGTTTGTGCTGGGCAGCATTGCCATGTACACCCTGGCCACACGTTTGTCCAAGCCCATTCAGCATATTCAGCAGGTGGCGGATAAAATTGCCCATATGGAGTTGTCGGAGCGGTGCGAAGTACACACCGACGATGAGGTCGGCATGTTGGGCGGCAGTATTAACAATATGGCGGATAAGCTGCAGGAAAATATTGACCAGTTGACCGCGGCCAACGAAGTGCTGAAAAGTGATCTTGACCGGCAGGAAAAAACCGACCAGATGCGGCGCGACTTTATCGCCAATGTCTCCCATGACATCAAAACACCGCTGACCGTGATTATCAGCTACGCAGAGGCCCTTAAAGATTTGTCCCAAAGCGATAAAAAGGAGAGGGCGGAATTTTGCCGCATTATTCTGGAGGAGGGCAATCGGATGGCCTATATGGTCAATCAATTGCTGGGGTTATCGCAGCTGGAGAGCGGCATGGTGAAAATGGAGAAGACCCGTTTCAATATTGGGGAGCTTTTGGAGCTGACAGCTAAAAATCAACGCCTTATTGCCGCCAAAAAAGAGATTGGCATCGCAGTGACTGGCGATATGTCAATTGTGGTCCATGCCGATTATCCCTCCATTCAAAAAGTGGTGGATAATTTGCTGCAAAACGCCGTTAAATATACACCCGAGGGTGGGCGGATTGAGCTGAGCTGCCACAGCGAAGCGGAAGGCTGCCGGGTACGTATTTTCAATACGGGCGCGCCCATTGCCGAGGCGGATTTGCCCCATTTGTTCGACAGTTTTTACCGCGCCGATAAATCTCGAAAGCGTTCCGCCGCGGACAGCTTTGGTTTGGGCCTTGCCATCGTTAAGGCTGTGATGGAAAAACACGGGCAGCCGTTTGGCGTTCACAACAGGGCCGACGGCGTAGAATTTTGGTTTGGATTGGAGCAGGTTGCCGGCGGGGATATCCCCGAAAAATGATGCTGCCATTGATGTGAAAAGATATTGCAAAACCCTTGTTCCCCTGCTATAATATCAGATGTGCCTGCTTCGCCGGGCACATCTGATTGCAATAAGGGCCCATAGCTCAGCTGGGAGAGCGCCGCGTTCGCAATGCGGAGGTCAGGGGTTCGATCCCCCTTGGGTCCACCAAAAAATGTCCTTACCATCCGAAGGTTGGTGAGGGCGTTTTTT
>JAVBNO010000013.1:0-40467 GCA_031551485.1 Oscillospiraceae bacterium | reverse complement strand
CCCGGAGTACGACGCCAACAAAGAAGTGGAAGTATTTAACAACGTTCTGGCCATGAATCCCACTGGCATCTTCATTTCCCCTATCACCGCCGAAGCTTTTAAAGAACCCATTGACCGTGCTGTTGACCAGGGGGTCGCGATTGTCACAATGGCTTCCGACTCTCCCGATTCCAAACGTCAGGGTTATATCACCTCCGACAACGTTAAAGAGGGTACATACGCTGCTAGAACCATGGCTGCTGATATGGGCGGCAAAGGCAAAGTGATGACACTTTGCAATCCCGGCCAGACCAACCATGATATCCGCACCGATACCTTTAAAGCCGTTATCGAAGCTGAATTCCCCGATATCGAGTTTATTGGCTCCACACCTACCAACCAGGATCCCGATAAAGCTTATGCAGCTGTCATGACCGCTGCCCAGCAGCATCCCGATCTCAGCGGTGTGTTTATGCCCGAGGCTTCTTCCGCAATGGGTGCTTCCCAGGCGGCTCTTGAGCTGAATACCGGCATCAGAGTCATGTGCTGCGACGTGAACACCACCATTCTGGATTTGCTCAAAGCTGGCAAAATGTTTGGCGCCATCAACCCCGACCAGGGCATGCAGGGCTATTTCGGCATGCTGACCCTGTTCGTCATCGCTCATCCCGAGCTGGTTGACCCCATGTCCCATAAAAAAGCCATGGGCCAGAATCCGACCTATATTCCTTTCATCGACAACGGCCTGAACGTCGTTACCGGTGAAACGGCCGACTATTACTACGTTGACAAATATGCTACTTCCATTGGCTACAAGAGCGTGGAAGATATGCTGTCTCCTGGCAAACCTGCGTAAGGCCCTTGTCAACATAACGACACAAACATCGGCTATCTGCTAAGAATCATAAACGTGCAAGGCATGTGGAGCAGATGATCTGCTCCACATGCTTCGGCATATCTAAAAGGCGCTACATCATATATCGGCAATAATCACTCAGTTTTGCATAATATGACGTGGTTTATTTTTTTGCAAACGGAGGGAAAGTTTTGAGCGAAAACATCCTTTTTCTAAAGGGAGTCAACAAATCTTTCGGCAGCAACCAGGTTCTGTTTGATGTGGATTTTTCACTGAAAAGCGGCGAAATTCACGGCATTATCGGCGAAAACGGCGCCGGTAAATCCACCCTGATGAACATTACATATGGACTGGTTCATCCCGAAAGCGGCGATATTTTTATCGAAGGTGCAAAAACCGAGATCAAAAATGCGTACCAAGCACAAAAGCAGGGGGTCTGCTTTGTGCACCAGGAGATCGCCCTTTGTCCCGAGCTCACTGTGGCCGAAAACATATTTATGTCCCGCATTAATCAAATGCGGACGCTGAATATCAATTACAATGCGCTCAATAAAGAAGCGGAGGCACTCCTTGCACCTCTCTCGTCCGACATTCGCGGCACTGACATTGTCGCCAACCTCACCATCTCCAACCAGCAGGTGGTCGAGATTGCCAAAGCCCTTTCGACAAAATGCAAAATATTGATATTGGATGAACCCACCGCATCCTTGTCCGACGCCGAAGCCGAGGCTCTGTGGATCATTATGAAAAAGCTCAAAAGCGATGGCATTGGCATCATCTATATCAGCCACCGTCTGTCCGAAATATTTGAGCAGTGCGACCGTGTATCGGTTTTACGTGACGGCAGGATGATTAACACCTATGCCGTCAATGCGGTGGATACGAATCAGTTAATCAATGATATGGCTGGCCGTGAAATCAACAATATTTATCCCGAAAAATCAACAATGGAAAAAGACACTGTTCTGTTAGAGGTAAAGGGCCTTACCGACGCTCTTGGCAGATTCGAGGATGTTTCCTTTACGCTAAAACGCGGGGAAATCCTTGGGTTCTCTGGACTGATCGGTTCCGGTCGCAGCGAAGTCATGCAGGCAATTGTTGGTCTTCGCAAAGCCAAATCCGGAGCAGTGCAATATAAAGGCAGAGACATTTTTCATAAGCCCACCCGCCAAATCTTTGACGACGGACTGGTTTACCTTTCCGAAGACCGCAAGCTCTCCGGTCTTTTTTTGGACATGAGCTGTAAAGAAAATGTGTCCGCTCTCCATCTAAAAACCATTCAAAACGGCGGGCTGATCAGCGATACGCTGGAACGTACTCAGGCCCAACAGCTCATCGAAAAGCTCCGTGTTAAATGCCGCTCCGCTTCCCAAATTGTCCGCAGTCTTAGCGGTGGCAACCAACAAAAAATACTCATCAGTAAGTTACTTGTCATTACGCCAGATATAATCATTATGGATGAACCCACCCGTGGCATTGATGTCGGCGCAAAGGCCGAAATTCACCACCTCCTTCGTGAACTGTGCAATACGGGTGTCGGTGTCATTCTCGTCTCTTCCGAGCTTAACGAAGTCATTGGCTTAAGCGACCGGGTTCTTGTCATGCACGAAGGCCGCCTGTGCACCGAAGTGATCGATGATGAAATCAACAGCACCAGTATTATGTTTTACGCTTCCGGCGCCTACCAAATGGCAGAAGAAGTATCCGTTCCCAGTAATTAATCGGTAAGGGGAGAAAAACAATGTCAAACCAACCCGCAAAGACAGTCAACAAAAGTGAATTGGCCGAAACGAATCAATTTAAAAAAATACTCAATACCATCTTACAAATGCGTGAACTCAACCTGATGATCATCATCTTGCTGTTTGCCACCTATTTGGTATTTTTTGCACCCCACTTTGCCACCTGGAATAATATCAAAGTGGTGCTCGGCTCATTCTCCACCGACGGCATTATGGTCATCGGCATGACCATTGTGCTTATCAGCGGCAGCATTGATCTGTCTATTGGCTCCGCCATGTGTTTTGCCATGACAATTTGCGCCAAGATGATTTTGGCTGGCTACAATCCATGGTTGGCCTTGGTGCTTACCATAATTCTGACATCCATCATGGGCTTGATTATGGGGCTTTTAATTACACAGCTTAAACTGACGCCCTTCATCACAACATTATGCTTTATGGGCATTGCCCGCGGTTTGGTGCTTGTTCTTTCCGGCGGCACCCCCATTTCGGTTCTGGCAAAACTCATGGACCTGCCCTTTTTCCGCGGCCTTGGCCAGGGGCAAATCGGTGGAATTATCCCCACACAGGTTGTCATCTTTCTGGTTTTGGCCGTGCTGGCCGATTTTATTGTTCGCAAATCGGCCATTATGCGGGTTGTGTTTTACACTGGCAGCAATGAAAAAGCTGCCGAGTATTCTGGCATCCAGGTAGCCCGTGTCCGCGTTTTTGTCCATATGGTCTGTACTGCTTTGGCCGCTTTTGCCGGTGTCATCTATCTCACCAAATTTAACGGCGTTCCCATGTCGGCCGGTGTCGGCGCCGAAATGACAGCTATCTCCTCTGCCGTTATCGGCGGATGCAGCATGAACGGCGGCAAAGGTACCATCTTGGGCGCCATTCTCGGTCTGACCCTGATGGCGTTGGTCACCAACGCCATGAACCTATTTATTGTTCCGGCTTTTTGGCAGGAACTCATCCGCTACTGCATCCTGCTTTCTGCTGTCATTTTGGATCATCTCCAGCAAAATGCAATGAAAAAAGCGGCATCATAATGAAGGGGTCGTTTATGCTAAAAAAAGTATTAGCAGCGACGCTATGCGTTCTGCTTGTGTTATGTGGCGTGTCTTGCGCGCAAAAAGACCCCGACCCGCAAATTGTCATACAGGTGGGGGAGACCGTATTTACGCGCCAGCAGGTGCTCATGAGCATTGCCAGCTACTGTGGAAGTTATAACATCAGTCTCGATGATATCCGTGGCGACCCCCAAATTTGGGATCGGATGAAAACAGACTTCACCAACCAGCTGGCCATTGAATGCCTTGCTTACCAAAAAGCGCATGAACTTGGCATCGTTTTGACTAACGAGGAAATGGCCGCTTTCGAAAAAGAATATGGTATTTTTCTTGAACGTCTTGATGAAAACAACCGCAGTGACGCTCTCTCCGATGAACAGCTGAAAGACAAAAATTTCGAAACGGCCCGCCAGCAGTTGCGCGACCGCTATTTCACCGCTCTGGGTTACACAGCGGAAAGCCATAAGCTCCAGCAGCTACGCAAATTTGTCACAGCCAAAGTCAAAGAAAAAGTGACCGCAAACGTCACTGTCACCGAAGAAGAAATCAAAAATTATTATGACATTAACGCCACCACCCAGGAAAAATCCTCGCAAGCCGTTGGCGCCAATACGGAAAATCCTTTTGCCAGCTCTACAGTGCTCTATTACCCTAACGGGTACAAATATGTAAAAAACATCCTGTTACCCTTCCCGCCAAGCGTGGTACTATCAGCCATAAAACTCTATTCTGACAACGACCCCGCCCTGGACGCCATGCTGGAGCGGGAACGGTCTCTCATGCAACCGACCATCGACGCCATCCGCGCCCGGCTGGCAGCGGGGGAGAGCTTTGACGCATTGGTGGCGGAATACCCCGGTGACGAGGGCATGTTACAGGAACCCCAAAAGTCCAAAGGATATTTTACATCTACTCAGTACAACGAACTGATCGACTCTTACCGCGATGCTGTCGACGCCCTTAACGAAGAGGGTGACGTCACCGAATGCGTCACCTACCGGGGCTATTATTTCTGCTATGCCAGTGAAGTGCACGGTCCCGGTCCCGCACCCTTCGAGGAGGTAAAGGCACCCATTGAACAAATTCTTCTCACCAACAACAAAGCCATTGCCTGGGACCAGCTCACCCGTGGCTGGATTGAGGAAGGGGTTGCCGACGGCAGTGTTGTCATTAATACGTCATTGCTGGATTAATTGAGGTGATGTCTTGGAACTCGCACAGTTAAAGCTCGGCATCTACGAAAAAGCCATTCCACTGGAACTAAGTTGGCGCGAAAAATTAAAGTTGGCCAAAGACAGCGGTTTTGATTTCGTCGAACTCAGCATCGACGGGCTGGAGCCGCGTGTCAGCCGGCTTGATTGGTCGGAAGCGGAAATTGACGACCTACGCCACGCTACCGAAGAAACCGGTGTGCCCATCCTCACCATGGCCATGAGCGGAAACCGCCAATATCCTCTTGGGGATGATCGTATCGCCATTCGCACACAGGGGATATTGCTTGTCCAAAAAGCGGTCGATCTTGCTGTCAAGCTGGGCATTCGTCTCATCCAGCTGGCCGCCTATGACGTTGTCGACCGTCCCTCCACAGCCCAAACCGACCGTTTTTTTCGCCAGTCTCTTACCCTGTGCACCCAATATGCGGCCAGCCGTGGCGTCATGCTCTCGCTGGAAATCATGGATTGCGACTATTCCAACACCAGCGTCAAACTGCTGGATTTAATCAGCCATATTCCTTCGCCGTTCATACAAGTTTATTACGACTGCGCCAACCCCGCCGGCGTCGGAATCGACCCGGCCCAAGATGTTAAATATGCCGCCGGCCGCATTGTCGCATGTCACTTGAAAGACGCCAAGCCCGGCCGCGTCCGCAAAATCCCCTTTGGTGAAGGAATAGTGGATTTTGACGCATTTCTGTCCGCCCTTTTACATATTGGTTACACGGGGCTGCTGGTCGTTGAAATGTGGTCAGATGAAGATATGGCTTTTGTGCCCTATCTCAAAGAAGCTTCTTTATTTTTACGCCAAAAAATGAATAAAATCAAATAATGGCAACCATAAAAGGAGGAAACCAATGAACGCTGTCGAACGGATGACAACGGTGCTACAAAACAAGCAGCCGGATTATGTACCCCATTTTGAATGGCTTATCGATAAGAAAGTAATCGCTGCGCTCATGCCCCCCGGCAGCGAATGCACAGAAGAAGCCTTCGTTAACGAGTTTGGGCTGGATGCCATTTGCGTGGATATCAACTATAAGTCTGAAAAACTGGATGAAACCACTGTCCGCAACGAATGGGGCATGATTCAAAAATACACTGGCGAATCCCATTCCTTTCCCATCGACGGCCCTATTCACTCCATGGAGGATTTAAAAGCCTACACACCGCCCGATCCCATGGCTCCGGGGCGCTATGCCACACTGGAGCATATGCTGGACAAATATAAAGACGGCAGCAAGGCCATTATTCTCCATCTCAACGACATTTGGTCCATTCCATCCCGCCTTATGCAGTTTGACGAGTTCGTCATGAACATCCTCATGGAACCGGAATTCATTGCCGCTCTTGTCAAAATGACGGTGGATATCAACCTCATTTTGGCCCGGGAGGCAGGGAAGAGGGGCTGCCAATTTGCCTATACCGGCGATGATGTCGCCTATAATAACGGGCCCATCATTTCGCCGGTCGTCTTCCGCGAAATTTTTCTGCCCGAAATGAAGCGTGCCATCAACGGCTTCCACGAAGCCGGCCTGCAGGTGATCAAACATACCGACGGCAACTGCATGTCCATTTTCGATTGCTTCCTTGAGGCCGGCTTTGACTGCTTCGACCCCATAGACCCCATCGCCGGCATGAGTCTGGAAGGATTAAAGCGGGATTACGGCGACAAAATCGCTTTCAAGGGCAACGTAAACTGCGCCACAACATTGGTGACCGGCAGCACTGAAGAAACCATTGCAGAGAGCAAAAAGTGCCTGGAGCTGGGCAAAAGCCGCGGCGGCTATATATTCTCCTCTTCCAACTCCATCCATTCTTCTATCAATCCCCAAAACTATAAGGCAATGCTCGAGACGTGGAGACAATACAGATCGTATTAATATTATTAAACAAACAGTATATATTGGCAAGCTAGAGGAGGGTGCAGCATGGCTTATTTAATGGGCATAGATATTGGATCCACCAGCATAAAAGCAGTCGTGTATGATGCCGGTGGCAACTGCGTCGCTTCCGGGTCGCAAACCACGCCCTTGTCCTATCTCAATCCGGCCCAGCCCACATGGTGCGTCTGGGAACCGGACAAGATATGGGGGGCCATTGTCGCTGCCATTCGCCAGGCGCTGGGCACAATGGATCATCCCGAAGAAGTCAAAGCGATTGCCGTAACCGGTTTTGGCATGGACGGCCTGCCCCTTGACAAAGAAGGGAAGGAGCTTTACCCCTTAATTTCGTGGCATTGCCCCCGCACCATCCCCCAGTTCGAGGCTTTCACGGCCAAAGCCACCAACCAGCGTATCTTTGAAATTACCGGTCTCCAGCCCACTGCCATTAATGCACTGTACCGTATGATTTGGCTGAAAGAAAATCACCCCGAAATAATGGAAAAAACGGACAAATGGCTGCTCATTGAGGATTATATCAATTACCGCCTGTGCGGAACCATGTCCACCGAATATTCCATGGGCACCTGTTTTTCTCTGTTTGACCATAGCCAAAAGCAATGGTCGAAAGAACTGGTCGATTTGGCGGGCATCCCTCTTTCCATTTTGCCCCCTGTCAATCCCTCCGGCACCGTACTAGGTCCCATCAAACCCGCGGTCGCCGCTGAAACCGGTCTGAGCCCTTCCACCCAAATCATCTTGGGCGGTCATGATTACATATGCGGCGCGCTGGCAGTCGGCGCCATCGATGACACCGTACTGTTGGACATCACCGGCACTTGGGAAATGCTTGTCCAATCTTCCTCCACCTTCAACGTTTCGCCTTCTGTCTTTGCCAGTGGCTATTGGGTCGAAGGTCATGTGGCCCGGGATAAATTCTGTTTTGTCGGCAGCGCCGTAAGCGGCGATATGACCGAATGGATGAAAGCCCAGCTGGCCGACGCAAGCTGGGACGCCATTTCCCAAAGCATTGCCGCCACCGCCCCCGGCGCCAACGGCTGTTTCTTCCTGCCTCATTTTTCCGGCGCCGGCGCCCCCATTTTCGACCCCAATTCCATGGGCGCGTTTTTGGGGCTGCACAATGCCGTCACAAAGGCCGATATGATGCGGGCCGTTTTTGAAGGGCTCGATTACCAGTTTCGCATGATGCTCGATTCTTTCCGTGCGGCGAAAATAGGAAACACCCAGCGCATTATTGCCTCCGGCGGCGCTTGCAAAAACAAATTCTGGATGCAGAACAAAGCCGATGTCACCGGCCTGCCGTTGGAAGTGCCGGAGCTGTACGAAGCCACACCCCTGGGTGCCGCCATGTTGGCCGGCATTGGCTGTGGGGTGTACAGCAGCGAAAGCGAAGCGGTGGAAAGCGTTCGCAAACCTTCGGTCTCTTATGAGCCCAATATGGAGACGCACAAAATTTACGACGGACTATATAGGGAAATTTTCTGCCAGTTGCAAACGACATTGGCCGGCATCAACAAAGATATTTCAAAACGATTCCGTTAAAAGGGGAGGGGTCATTGTGGGCAAACAATATCTGCTTGGCATTGACAACGGCGGCACTGCAGTCAAAGCTGCATTATATGATGGCGAAGGCAACGAATTGGCCACCGCCAAAAGCAATGTGACCAATATCATGCCAAAAGACGGCTATATCGAGCGTGACGTCAATGTCGTGTGGAACGCCAACGCGGAAGCGATCCGCAAGCTGCTTGCCCAAACCAAAATCGATCCAAAAGAGATTGCGGGTATCTCTATTGCCGGTTACGGCAACGGCGCTTTCTTCGTGGATGAAAATTTCAATCCTACATACAATGCCATTCTTTCGGGCGACAACCGCGCCAAAAACTATGTCAAGCGCTGGACCACCGACGGCACTGAGGATAAAATGCTCCCCAAAACAAACCAGATTTTATGGGCGGGGCAAACCACGCCCATTATGGCGTGGATGAAGGACAACGAACCTGCTGTTGTAGCCAAAACCAAATACATTATGCCCTGTGTTGATTTCCTCCGCGCCCGCCTTACCGGCAAGGTGGCAGCCGAAATCTCCAACATCTCCGGCATTAACGCTATGGATTTAAACACAAAACAGTATGACCCCGAAATTCTGGCCCTGATGGGCATTGACGACCTCTTGGATAAGCTGCCGGCCCGCATCATCGGCTCCTGCGAAATCGGCGGCTATGTCACCGAAACAGCAGCCGCCGAAACAGGTCTCGCCACAGGTACACCGGTCATGGGGGGGCTGTTCGACATCACGTCCTGTGCCATCTCCACCGGCATCACCAGCTCCGAAAAACTTTGTATCATCATCGGCACATGGAGCATCAACGAATATATTTCCCAAAAACCCATCGCTTCCAAAAACCTGTTTATGACCTCTTTCTATTGCATGGATGGCTACTACCTGCACACCGAGGGCAGCACAACCTCCGCCAGCAATCTGCAGTGGTTTGTGGATAATTACATGCGCGAAGAGGCTGAAACAATGGAGGCCCAGGGCAAAAATGTCTACGATGCTTGCGAGGAAATGATCGCCTCCATTCCCTATGATGACTCCAGCATTGTGTTCCTGCCATTCCTGTTTGGTACCAACGTCAATTTGGATGCCAAGGCCGCCTTTATCGGCCTCAATGGCCGCCACACCAAGGCGCATATGCTTCGTGCCGTCTACGAAGGCATTGTCTTTTCCCACATGTATCACATCGAACGCCTCAATAAATTCCGCGACAAAGCGGCCACCTCGGTGCGTATCTCCGGCGGCGGCAGCGGTTCTGCCGAATGGATTCAAATGTTTGCCGATGTTCTCCAGCTTCCCATTGAAGTGCCCAAGGCCAAAGAACTGGGCACCATGGGTGTGGCCATGTGCGCTGCCGTTGGTATTGGGATGTTCCCAAACCTTGAAGAAGCGGCCAAAGTGTTTTCCGTTGTCAAAAAAGAGTATACCCCTAACCCGGAGCGCTTTGCCTATTACGAAAAGAAATATGCTGCCTACAAAAAATTGCTGAAATCCCTTGACGACACCTGGGGCGACTTGGAGACTTTGGCTCGGTAAAATATCCCAAGGATTACAATTGCAAGTAGAAAGCAAGCGCATATTTTCGCTGCAAAAATGCGCTTGCTTTTTCTTTCTTTGCACTAATAAAAAATTGATCAGAAAAAATTGAAAATTAACGATCATGGGGCTTGACATTTCCCTCATAATTTCATATAATACAAAAGCTGACTTGAGAAACCGAAGCAGTTAAAATGCGGGTTTAGCTCATCTGGTAGAGCGCCACCTTGCCAAGGTGGAGGTAGCGAGTTCGAGCCTCGTAACCCGCTCCAATTTAAAAGCGAGGCACTTTGCAGCAAGGTGCCTCGTCTTCATTCTCAAGTGAATCTGCGGGTTTAGCTCATCTGGTAGAGCGCCACCTTCCCAAGGTGGATGTGGCGAGTTCGAGTCTCGTAACCCGCTCCAGCAAATAACACCCGGCGCAATGCGTGGCTACTCCGCGGTGTTTGAAATATCGGAAACCATTTCCATATCATCTGCATGTCGGCATTCAAAACGGCATACAATACTTTCATATGGCGCCATAGCCAAGTGGTAAGGCAGAGGTCTGCAAAACCTTTATCCCCCGGTTCAAATCCGGGTGGCGCCTCCAAAAAACACAGCCTTTCAGGATCAGTTCTGAAAGGCTGTGTTTTTTGGAATGCAACTGGCTTTTTTTCCCTAGCTGTAGTATGATAATCTCATGAATTGATAAAAGAGGAGGAAACCGAAAGTGACCAGTAAAATCACCGATGTAACTGTCTATTTAAACGGCGCACAACTGACACGCAGTCAATCCTTCGTCCTCCAAAAAGGGGCCAATACAATCGTTTTTGACGACTTGCCTACCAGTCTTAATCCCCAAAGCGTCACTGCCGCCGCAGACCACAATGTGCTTATCAGCTCGGTCACTTACAGTGTCGCCTCCACAGCGGTCGCAGACACCTCTCGTGTGTCCGCTTTGGAACTCAGACTCCGTGCCCTCCAGGAAGAGTTAACGCTTGCCGAGGGCCTTTGCGGGGCGCTGGAGGCGGAAGAAGGGCTGCTGCTGCAAAATTGTCAAATCCAAAATGGCAAAACCTTCACTGTAGAGGCCGTTAAAGGGGTCACCAGTTATTTTCGCGAGCGTATGGCCGACTTGGGGGCCCAAAAGCTGGAGGCCAAGAAAAAGAGGGAAGACCTTCAAAACGAAATTGCCCACATCACAACTGAGCTGGGTATCCTGGACAATGCTCGCCACCGCTCCGTTGTCGAGCTGGAATTATACAGTCCCGAAGCTGTCCAGTGTCCCGTTACATTGACCTACTACGTTTATGCCGCCAGTTGGACGCCTTATTATGACATCCGTGTCACCGATATCGACAGCCCTGTTACAATTGAACAAAAAGGCAATGTGTCTCAGCAAACCGGCGAAGACTGGACCAATGTCACCCTCACCCTCTCCACCGGCAACCCAGCCCTGGGTGGCGAACTGCCCCAGCTCAATCCCTGGTATGTAGATTTTTACACATCATCCCGCCCCTATCCAGGCCTGATGGTCAAAAGGGCCAACATGAGCCTTGCCCAACCTGCAGAGGCATTTTTCGACGAGGCTGTACCGGCTGCAGTTGCTGTCGCTGAAATTATCACCAATGTGGAATACACCCTACCCTCGTCTTATACCATCCTCACCTCAGCCAAAGAAAAAGCCGTTGACATCCAGTCCCACTGCATGCCGGCCGAGTACATGTATCACAGCATCCCCAAACTGGAAAAAGACGTCTTTCTCGTGGCCACAATTCGCGATTGGGAGCATCTGGGCCTGCTGGCAGGCGCAGCCAATATCTTCTACGAGGGCAAATATGTGGGCGCCAGTTATATCGACCCCACCCGCGCCGAGGATCATATCCGCATCACCCTTGGCCGCGACCCAAATATTGCGGTCACCCGCATCAAAGGCCGGGATTTCTCGGGCCGTTCTTTCACCGGCGCCAATATCAAAGCCAGCAGGGAATGGGTACTCACCGTCAAAAATCAAAAGCAAAAACCCATCCGACTCCAACTGGAGGATCAACTCCCTGTCTCCACTAACAAGCTCATCACTGTCGACGCAGTCAACGCCTCCGATGCCGAGTGGGATAAAGACAAAGGTCTCTTGAAATGGATTTTGGCCTTGGAACCCGCTGCCTCTAAAGTCCTCAATATCAAGTATACCGTTACATACCCCAGTGACCAAAAAATTCTGCTGGAGTAGGTTGGCACCTTTTTTGACATAATCCCCCTTGTCCTCTTCATAGTTTTAGGGAGAGGTGAGGGGAGATGTTCTGTCCATTTCATGCAAAACCTAAATCCGGCCGCACACCGGACGCCATCCGCATTTGGGTTATCACCAAACCAATCGCCTACGCCATTTGCGGGGCCCTTGTGGCGCTTTGCTTTTGTTTGTCTGTTGTTCTTTACGACGTGGCAGCAATGCCCGTACAGGCCCCTCCAGGCGCTTCTCAAAAGCCGTATGTCATTATCGACCCCGGCCATGGCGGCATTGATGGCGGGGCGGAGGGCCCGGGTAATATTCGGGAAAGTGAAATCAACCTCCAAATTGCCCTCAAACTACGGGATATGCTGGTCATGAACGGCTATGATGTCATCATGACCCGTGACACCGATATTTCCATCCATTCTCCCGATGCACGCTCCATCCGGCAAAAAAAAACCTCCGATCTTCACAATCGTCTGGATATCATGAACAGTCACCCCAATGCGATTGTCATCAGCATCCACCAAAACAAATTCTCCCAGTCTCAATATTGGGGTACTCAGGTCTTTTATGGCACCCAAAATCCCCAAAGCGAGCGCCTGGCTTCTATTATCCAGCAAAATACCATCGACATGCTCCAGCCCGAAAACGATCGGGCTTATAAAAAAGCCTACACTACTCTTTTTCTCATGCAAAACGCCACCCAGCCCGCCGTGCTGGTGGAGTGCGGCTTCCTCTCCAACAGCGCCGAACTCAAGCGGCTTTGCGATGATGCTTATCAAAATGAAATGGCCTTCGTCCTCTGCGCTTCCATCATTCGTTTTTCCACCACGCCGGCGGAGAATATGCCTGCAACCTAACACAAAAGACTGTCGAAACAAAGGAGTTTGCCTATGCCCCCAAAAACAAAAACGGTTTATATTTGCACTGAATGCGGTTATGAATCTCCCAAATGGCTGGGCAAATGCCCCGACTGCGAAAGTTGGAACACCCTTGTCGAAGAGCTGAAATCCCAGCCGGCCGCCACGTCCCGCGGCGTCAGCATCGGCGGCGGCAGTGCCCGCCCGGCCCATGCCGTCGCACTGGATCAAGTAACCGCCGATGAAGGGGACAGGCGTAAAAGCGGTATGCCGGAATTTGACCGGGTGCTGGGCGGTGGTATTGTGGATGGCTCCGTTGTGCTGCTGGCCGGTGATCCCGGCATCGGCAAATCAACGCTCTTGTTGCAGGTTTGTGCCCATCTGACCCAAACGATCAAAGTGCTCTATGTCTCCGGTGAAGAAAGCCCCAACCAAATTAAACTGCGTTCCAATCGTCTCGGCATCAAAGGGGACAATCTCTATATTGCCGCTTCCACCAATACTGAACAAATCATTGAGACCATCGACTCCCTCAAACCTGCCGCCGTCATCATTGATTCCATCCAAACCATGTATCTCTCTCACATCTCCTCCTCTCCCGGCAGCGTCACTCAAATCCGCGAATCCACCCAATTGTTTACCGGCCGTGCCAAAGAACTGGGCATTCCCATCTTTCTTGTTGGTCATGTGAATAAAGACGGCGCCATTGCCGGCCCCAAAGTACTGGAACATATGGTCGATACGGTGCTTTACTTTGAAGGTGAGCGCAATCTTTCCTACCGCATTCTTCGGGCGCAAAAAAACCGCTTCGGCTCCACCAACGAAATCGGTGTCTTCGAAATGGGGGAGGCTGGCCTTGCCCAGGTGGACAATCCCTCCATGATGCTGCTTTCGGGCCGCCCCAAAGAAGTCTCCGGCACCTGCGTCATCTGCCTGATGGAGGGCACCCGCCCAATTTTGGCCGAGGTCCAGGCCCTTGTCTCAAAAACGACTTTCGGCCAGCCCCGCCGTACCGCCACTGGCTTTGACTACAACCGGATGTCCCTGTTAATTGCCGTGTTGGAAAAGCGCTGTGGCTACTTTTTTGGCAACCTCGACGCCTATATTAACGTGGTGGGCGGTCTGCGCATTGATGAACCCGCCGCTGACCTGGCCGTCGCTCTCGCCCTCGCCTCTAACCTGCTGGATAAACCGGTGGGGGATGACCTGGCTGCCTTTGGCGAAATCGGCCTTGCCGGCGAGGTACGCTCCGTCTCCCAGGCGTCCCAGCGCATGGCCGAGGCCTACCGCCTGGGTTTCCGCCGCTTTCTCATCCCCAAAGGCGTTGAAAAAGCCCTCACGCCAACCGCTTTCCCCGATGCCGAAATCATTCCCATCAGCCGCCTGTCCGATGCTTTCAAAATATTTTAAAAGACTAGAATACGACAAAAGAATGCAGATGTCATTTTAATGATATCTGCATTCTTTTTACTTTTCTCTGTCTATTTTTTCTTTTGATGTAATTTCGGTGCTTTCTCCTGCTGGTAAGCGCAAGCTTTTATCTGCGCATTTAAGGGTAAAACCGCCGGTTTATCCAAGCTGCAATATCCCTCTTTTTGATAACAACACTTTTGATTACACGCAATCATATTCACGCCCTATCACCTCATCACTAGTCTGCAATATAGGGCAGACGATTATTCTTTTTTAAAATTTTATGACCGACTGATAAATCATCCCTGCTTAGGTAAAATATAGAAAGGGCATGATAAATCATGACGAAAAACTAAAGTTACGCAGGGGGCGCCGCATTGTGAGAGCTGTATTATCAATTCTGGTATTCATCATTGTCATTTCGGTAAGCATTATTCCTTATATTGTCTATACGGCTGTTCCCGCGGTCAGCTACGTGGAACCCCAGCAATCGATTCACGCCAGCAGCATCAAAGCCACCGGCACCATTCAAATGAACGACATACGCGATGTCTATCTCACCCAGCCTGTCATGGTGGACGAGGTGCTGGTCTCCCTGGGCGATTCTGTGGAAAAAGGGGAGTTGCTCGCCCGTCTCTCTACAACGCCCGTGCCATTGGCCGCTCTCGCCCTGTCCCAGCAACCGGCTCTTACCGGCCTTGACATCACCAGCGCCGAGCTCAGCCAATATGCAGCGCTGTTGTCCCAATATGGCATAGATTCACAGGTGCTTATCGACGCCATGCAGGAACAAAATACAGCCTCTGCGGCGACAGCATCATCCACCCAAATTGTCCCTGAAAAAGAAATCCGCGCTCCCACCGCAGGCATCATCACCGGGCTCAATCTTAAAGCAAATGGACTGGCAGGGCTCGGTCAACCGGCGGTCACCATCGGGAACAATAAAAGCTTTGTGGCGGTCGCCTCGGTGCGGGAATCAGATATATCTCTGGTCAAATTGGGCGCCGCCGCTGAAATTACCGGCAACGGTATGGGGGGCAAGGTCTACAAGGGCTATGTAAGCCGTATTTATCCCACAGCCACAAAAGTACTCTCTGGCACCGCTTCGTCCACTGTCGTCCAGGTGGAAATTGTCATCGACCAGCCCGACGCCCGCCTCAAGCACGGCTTTACCGCCAAAGTAGAAATCGAAACGTCCGATCCAAGGGAAATCGTTACCGTACCTTACGAGGCTGTCCGCCAGGACCGAAACAACACCGAATATGTATATGTTTATCGCGACACGCAGATTAAACGGCAGGATATTACCACTGGCATAGAACTCTCTACCGGTGTCGAGGCAGTGGAAGGCCTCATCCCGGGCGATATTGTCATTACCGAGCCGGATCGTATCTCTGGAGATGGCGCTTTAGTTCGCTTGCGCGGGGAAGGGAAGGCCAATGCTTGATATTATCATCCATACGCTGCGCAATGTCCACCGCAAAAAACTGAAGAGTACGCTCACCATCGTCGCCATCTCCATCGGCGTCGCCTCCATGATCCTCATCGCCTCCATTGGCGATATCGGCAAATCCATCATTAATGGTGAGCTGGAGAGCATGGGCATCGACGGCATTGCCATTTCCATAGACAAGAAAAAAAGCACCGGCAAGCTCACCCAGGAAATGTTGGACGTCATCACCCAAAACACCTATGTCAACGCGGCCACCCCGCTGATGATGGAGGTCACCCAATCCAAAATGCGGGGCATGGTAGGGGAGGTCATGGTCTGGGGTGTCGACAAAGGGGCCAAACAAATTGTTTCACTCAAGCCCATTTATGGTCGGATGCTAAGCGATGCCGACGTCGCGTCTGGGGAACCGGTTTGTGTTGTGGACGAAAATTTGGCCAATATATTTTATAAGCGCAGCAATATCGTGGGCAAAACGGTCGATATTCAGCTGGGAGGCCAAAGCGTACCCTTCACCATCATTGGGGTTGTCTCCACCGGCGGCAACATTGTCCAAAATATCCTGGGCGAATATGTACCCGCCTTTGCTTATATACCCTATACCACCATGCAAAATTTAACCGGTACAACTGGTTTCGATCAAATTGCCGTCAAGGTCAAAAACCTTGATCAAATGGACATTGCCTCCAAAACAATTGTGGATGAACTGGAACATAATATTGACAGTAGCCTTGTCTACAAATCCGAAAATCTCTCCAAGCAACGGGATGCCCTTAATCATATTCTGGGCATTATCACATTTGTCCTGTCTCTCATCGCCGGCGTATCCATGGTGGTGGCCGGCTTGGGTATTATGACCGTAATGCTCAATTCTGTCCGGGAAAAAACTCGGGAAATCGGCATCAAAAAAGCCATTGGGGCTTCCCGCGCCCTCATCCTGTTTGAATTTCTCATGGAGGCCTTTACCCTTGCGTTATTCGGCAGCCTGTTGGGGTGCGCCGGCGGGGCACTCTTGGTGGTAGGGGGATGTTTTTGGCTCCATCAGCCGGTCACGCTCAGCCTTCGTCTAATGGCGATTGCCATCTCCATCGCATTTGCTGTCAGCATTATATTCAGCGTTTATCCGGCCAAGCTAGCGGCCTCCCTTCGCCCGGTGGATGCCCTGTGGAAAGAATAGCGCCACCTCACATCGGCCCGGGGAAAATCATCATTGCTAAATAATGATGTACGAAATGAAAAGTATATAAACAGCCCTCCGCCACCAATATAAAAAGCCGGATGCCGCTTCAAAAGACATATGCTTTTCGCCAGTCTTTTTTGCGGAAATCTGGCTTTTTTCGGCGGATTATGATATGCTATAAACGAATACCAATCATTGTAAATCACAAAGGAGCAAGGAAAAAATGCCGGAATCTACTGCCAATATGACCATCGAGGCACAAAGCCTTAAGTTGCATGAAGAGAAAAAAGGGAAGCTGGAAATCATCAGTACCGTTCCGGTGCAAAATAAAACGGATCTCTCCCTGGCTTATACACCCGGTGTGGCGGCGCCTTGTCTGGAAATCCAAAAGGATATCGATAAATCTTATCTGTACACCCGCCGCGGCAATCTTGTCCTCGTCGTCACCGACGGCACCGCCGTTTTGGGTCTGGGTGACATCGGCCCCGAGGCTGGCATGCCGGTTATGGAGGGGAAATGTGTCTTGTTCAAAGAGTTTGGCGGCGTCGATGCTTTTCCTTTGTGCATTCGTTCCAAGGATGTGGATGAAATTGTCCGCACCGTTTCGTTATTGGCCGGCAGCTTTGGCGGTGTCAATCTGGAGGATATATCCGCCCCCCGTTGCTTCGAAATCGAGCGTAAACTAAAAGCCTGCTCTGATATTCCCATTTTTCACGATGATCAGCACGGCACTGCCGTTGTCACCCTGGCCGCCATGTTTAACGCCCTCAAGCTCACAGGCCGCAAACTGGAGGAAATCAGCGTTGTCTGCAACGGCTCCGGTGCGGCGGGTATTGCGGTCATACGCCTTCTCATGTCCCTTGGCCTTCGCGACGTGATTCTCTGCGACCGTCAGGGCGCCATCCACGAGGGCAGGGAAGGGCTTAACGCAGAAAAACTGGAGATGGCCAAAATCTCCAATCGCCTACAGAAAAAAGGCAATTTGGCCGATGTGGTCAAAGGTGCCGATGTATTTATCGGCCTGTCCGCTCCTGGCACTCTCACCGCCGAAATGGTAGGCAGTATGGCTCCAAAGCCTATTATCTTTGCGATGGCCAATCCCACGCCGGAAATTTTCCCCGACGAAGCGCTGGCGGCAGGCGCGGCAGTGGTGGGTACAGGCCGTTCCGATTTTCCCAATCAAATTAACAATGTATTGGCTTTTCCCGGCATTTTCCGAGGCACTTTGGATGTGCGGGCCAGTGATATTAACGACCAAATGAAAATAGCGGCGGCCTACGCCATCGCCGAAATCATCACACCGGAGGAATTGACCGCGGATTATATCATACCCGCCGCTTTTGACCGTCGGGTAGGCGCGGCCGTGGCCGCAGCGGTGGCCAGAGCGGCCCATGACACAGGAGTGGCAAGAATTAAATAATATCATTATTGTGATATTCGTCTCAGGGGGGTATGATCATGTCGGAATTTTTAACCCGGCCTAATTTGCCTGATCGGCAGGTGGTATTTTGCGCTGTCAGCGAAAAATATCCCACCCTTTGCCGTGCACTTATGCAAAATGACCTGGAATTGGTGCAAATAGGGGAACATCCCGATGTGGCTGATCCACTTTGCACCCATCCCGACATGCTACTGCATCATCTGGGTGACGATGAAATCCTTGTGGCCGATCACCAGCGTAATGTGGCGTTGGCCCTGAACGAACAAGGATTCACTGTATATATCATGGATCAACCCCTACATAAAAAGTACCCCAAAGATGTGCTTCTCAACGCCGCTCGCATCGCCAATCGGATGATTTGCAAGCGGGAATACATCTTCGATGGCATCGATGCCTTTTGCAATGCCAATCACATTCAAATCCTTAGCGTATCCCAAGGCTATGCCAAATGTTCGGTCTGTATCGTCGATGAAAATAGTATCCTCACATCCGATGTCGGCATTGCCGACGCCACCAAAGCCTCCGGCATGGATGTTTTGCTGGTTTCCAACGATGAAATCATATTGGACGGCTACGATAAGGGTTTTTTCGGTGGTTGTACCGGTCTCATTGATAAAAACAAACTGGCATTCACGGGTCATCTGCGTTTTTATAAAGAACATGCCGCCATCGAAGCATTCCTACACGATCACAATGTCGAACCGGTCTATCTCACTGACAATTACCTCATTGACATTGGCTCCATTTTGCCCCTTAAACAAGTGGAAAAGTAACATCATAAGCGGTGAAATCAATGAATATCAACTGGATACTCCTTTTTGTCTCTCTCATCGTGGCAGGCTCCATCATTCTTATAATCAGTATTTATCATATCATCACGTTTTTCCGGCAAAATGACATAAAAGAAAAAATGCGCCTGTGGTGGAAGAAACGCAACGAGAATAATCGCACCCCATTGGTTCGAAGAATGCATTGTGCACTCAATGCCATCACCATTGGCTACTCAATATCCATTATTATTTTCTTTGTGCTGTGGCAAACAAAAATGTTACCATCCCTTTTTGCCTGCACGCTTTCGCTGGGCGCCACTTTACTCATCTATATTGCCAAAAGCTTTGCCGTCAGCCGCATCTGGAAATGCCCCCATTGCGGCAATCCGCTGCCTACACAAGTAACACGGTCCGGCCTCAATCCTAAATGGGTGGATACCTGTCCTAGTTGCCAAAAATATGTCGCAGCTTATGCTGGAGATGATTCGTTGATGGCATGATCTGGATTTTTAAATGAAATGGAGAAGGGAAGACCCACAAAGGCAAATTCAGTTTGTGGTTACGCTATCGGATCAGTAACGCGCGTCGTTACATATAAGCCCATTGAAACGCTTTAAATATCCATTTTAGAATCATTGAATAATCGATAAAGAGGGGCAGGGGCTGCACCCAAAGCCGTTATTAAGAAAGACTACAAATGTGAAGGGTTCGGAAATCACAGTATATAATTTCGCTAAATAAAAATTTAGCGAAATTAAGGGGAGATGAAAAAGCCACAATGCAGCCAAAGGTTAATATGTACAACGATTGTCCCACAGTTGTCCGGGACTTTTTATTCTATATGCAAACCATCAAGGGGCGCTCTACACGCACTGTCGAGGCCTATTACATTGACCTGCGGCATTTTTTGCGTTATCTCAAAACAACCAAACTGTTGCGGCAGCCGCCTGATGAATTGTCCGAGCTCCCATTCGATGACCTCACCACAGAATTTATCTGCGGCATTTCTCTGTCCGATGTCTATGGCTTTCTCAATTATGTACAAACCATAAAGATCAATAATGCAGCTACTCGCTCCCGCAAAGTATCCGCCATCCGGTCCCTATATAAATACCTTAACACTAAAACACAATATTTACCCGAAAATCCGGTTAAAGATTTAGAAGTACCTACAATCCGTAAATCGATGCCAAAATACCTGACTTTAGATGAAAGTCTTGAACTTTTGGCTCGTGTGGGCGGCGAGTTTGTAGCCCGGGATTTCTGCATTCTAACGCTGTTTTTGAACTGTGGTATGCGTCTTTCGGAACTCGTAAGTATAAAGTTGCAGGATATCCGGGATAATACGGTCAAACTGCTGGGGAAAGGCAATAAAGAGCGCATCATCTACCTAAATCAAGCTTGTATTGACGCCATCGCCGCTTATTTAAAAGTCCGCGAAAAGCCCAAATCCATTATGGAGCGGGACATCCTTTTCCTTTCCTCCCGCGGCACACAACTCACACCTCGCCGCGTCGAACAAATCGTCGAGGCCGCATTAAAAGCCGCTGGGCTGGATGGCAAAGGTTATTCGCCCCATAAACTGCGTCACACGGCCGCCACACTGATGTACCAGCATGGCAATGTGGATATCCGCGTTTTAAAAGAGATTTTAGGCCATGTAAACCTGGGCACCACCGAAATTTATACCCATGTGTCCAGCGCACAGCTAGAAAACGCGGCGAACCTCTCCCCTCTCTCCAAAATTACGCCTGCCCAGTACCAAAAGAAAAAAAAGCAATTACCCGATGACGAGAGCTAAAAGATCTGCGTACTGGCCCGCGATAAGACAAAAAATAAGACAGGGCGTAATTGGCCCTGTCTTATTTTTTTACCAGCGCTTTCAAGCACAGAAATCTACTGTTGAAGCCCAAAAACAGCATTTCTCCGCCCTGCTCCTCCTCACGCCTCCGCTTCATCCAACTTCTGAAATGTCTTGCGGGATGCGACAATATAAATAAGCCCTGCAATGGCACAAATACATACAAATCCTTCTATCACCCACAACCCATGAGGTCTTAGCAGCGCAAGCGGCCCATCCACCACCAAATGCAGCAAAACAGCCAAAACTAAGTAAAAAATATTCTTTTTACGTATTGTGTACAGTACTAAAATCGAAAATGCCACTTGAATGACCATGGCAAAAATACGCTCAATACCGCCTACCAAAAAAATATGTGGCGCCGTCTGGGTCAATGCATCATAAATTTGCTCCCATGTCCCTGTGGGCAGCGCCGAAATAATTTTCTCTGCCTGCTGTCCGTTATTAAGCATCAATGATAAAACAATATTATTGATGTATGTCATCCCCACCAAAACAATGGACTCGATGCCGCCGTGTCCCAAACCAAAGGCAAAGCCATCTTTCCAAGCCCGTTTTTGTCGCAATAATAGCTTATATCCAATATAGCGACCCACTTCTTCAAAAATACCCGCCGTCAGCCCCAAAAAAATGCCTCCGGCAATCGGGCGGGCCAAAAAGGCGGCAAAGGCCGGAATTTGAGCCAACATTTGCAGCGCCGGAATGCGAATCAGAAGTTGAAAAACGGTGAACACAAGCGCCCCTACCCCCACCGGAATAAAAGAAATTTTACGCTTTAGGCAAAGCAGAAAAACCACTAAAACTGGCATGATAAGCGACAAAAACAAGGTAATTCCCATAAAAAAGATCGATAATGAACTAACCATTTTAACATCCTCCTTATCCATGCTGCTAAACTACATAAGTGCAAAAACACCGCCAAACAGATAAAACAGCAGTCCGTCCAACACCGCGCAAAGAAACAACAATGATATAAAGATCAAAAACTTTACACAAAACGTTTGCTGCTGTAAAGGGCTTTTTTCTCCTCGCAGACCTCCAATCAACTTTTTTGATTGTTGTAAAGCTAAACTGCTTGACAGCAGCAATATAATGCTGGAAATCATCATTTGTGGCACTTGCAGCACCAAAACATAATGAATCGCGCTTAATCCATAGGCATAAAACAGGCTTCCCAAGGCAAATCCATAGCCCAAGCCCCTGAAAAAGGGGACAAAATACACAATCGGTGCAGAAATGGTACAAAATCCACAAAAAAACAACACAGCCATCAACAGTGCGTTAGACAAAAACGATGTCCAGACCGTCTGAATGATCGCCTGCGTGCTCCTGTGTAGAATATAATCCCGTAACATGGCCTGGGCATCTGCATTCATGAAACCATCTAGTTGGTACACATAATAACGCCCAACCACTACCCCCAGCAAAAAAAGGGCGCCCAGAACAATAAGCTGCCCCCTGCTGCCCAGATAACTTTGCGCCAAAACCGCTTTTTCATGAAGCGTTTTTCCGGGCCGTTTCCATGCGGTTGTCCTATACAAATTAACCAGTCCTCTGCATTAGGCTGCGCACTGTGCTTTCCCAAAAAGAAAACAGCTGCACTGTATCCATATGCAAAAAAGAGGACAAATAGACCCTCTCCCACCCCTCAAGCAGAGAAAAAGTGGACAAGTTGTAAGGCTTAGTCTTTTTTACCCAGTTCATGCGCCCGATTCACACAAGCACGAATGCCCTGCCGCACCGCCTCGGGAAAACCGGCTTCATCAAGGGCCTTCAGCCCCGCTATGGTCGTGCCGCCCGGTGAGCTCACCATTTTAATCAGCTCTTCGTGGGTTTTGCCGCTTTCCAGCATCATTTTGGCCGCCCCAATCAGACTATGGCAAAATAATCGGTTCGCCACTTCCTCTTTAAAGCCCATTGATTGCCCCATTTCCACAAAAAGCTGAGCATAGCGATAAATAAACGCCGGACTGCTGCCGTTCAGCGGGATCACTTCGGCCATCATCTCAGAGGAAATGCGCTCCACAGTTCCCTCCCCTTCAAAAAGACGGCAAACAAAATCCAATTCTCCCTGGGACGTCGGCGCCACCATGGCCATAGCGGTACTGCCGTGGCCGATCAGCAGTGGCGTATTGGGCATCACAAGCACCACTTTGCAGTCAAATTCCAGGGCATTTTTGATGTGTCGGGCCGAAATGCCGGCCGCAATCGAGATCACAACCGTTTCCGGGCGCACTTTTCCCTTAATGGCCTTCAGAACGGTTTCAAAGTGTTGCGGCTTCACGGCCAACAACAAATAGTCGCTCTCTTCGGCCACCTCAGCCGGCGAAAAGCGCGCTGTAACGCCATTTTTTGCCATTTCTTGCACTTTGGCCGAATCGACATCATAAACCAATATATTCTCATGATTTAGTATATTACGATTCAATATCGACGAAATGATGGCATTTGCCATGTTTCCAACGCCAATAAAACCAAGTTTCTCCATCACCAATAGTCCCTTTCTCTTCTCAAGCGTCCGCAAGGGCCGCTTTCATCATAATGGCGCATTCCAACCTTTTCTTTTCCATAGCACACGAAAGTTTGTGCGGAATATGCATATCCCCCTCATACTGAGTATTGTTGGCATTACAGCCCCCGCTGCAATAGAATTTTGCCCAACAATGGGTACACTCAGGCTTGGAATAGACTGTAGCCGCCGCAAAAACAGCTCTTTTTTTCTCATCAAAGCTATTTTGAAAGATACTGCCCAGTTTCCACCCTTCCTGCCCCACAAATTGGTGGCAGGGATAGACATCACCATCCGGCGTCACTGCACAATATTCATTCCCGGCACCGCAACCCCGCAATCTTTTAATCGCGCAAGGCCCCTGATCCAAGTCCAGCATAAAGTGGAAAAAGTTAAATCCCTTCCCTGCCCGCTTCTTCTCCACCAAAATATCCGCCAATTTCTCGTATTCGGCAAAAACCTCGGGCAAATCCGCCTCCGTAAGGGCATAATCTTGGCTTTCCTCCGCCATAACCGGTTCCACCGACACTTGGTCAAATCCCAAATCGTTCAAATGCAACACATCAGCCGCGAAATCTTTATTATACTTTGTAAAAGTGCCCCGCACATAATATTGGTCAATGCCACGTTTTGTGGTTAAGTCCAAAAAGCGTGGAACGATCGAATCATAGCACCCGCTGCCATCCACACGATACCGCATTTTGTCGTTTATATCTTTACGCCCGTCAATTGACAGCACCACATTGGCCATTTCTTTGTTAATGTAATCAATTTTGTCATCATCCAACAGCAGTCCATTGGTGGTTATTGTAAAGCGAAAGCGCTTCTGATGCGCTGCTTCAAGGCTTCTGGCATAGTCTACAACCTCTTTGACGACCTCGAAGTTCATTAGAGGCTCGCCCCCAAAGAAGTCTACCTCCAAATTTCGCCGCGTTCCCGACCGCCCAACCAGGTAATCGATGGCCTTCTTCCCCACTTCCAGCGGCATCCGGCTGCGTCCGCCCCCAAAATCCCCTGTGGAGGCAAAGCAATAGCCGCACCGCAAATTGCAGTCGTGGGCAATATGCAGGCACATGGCCTTCAGAGGCGCCGGCCCAATCATCTCGGCAAACGGGCCGTAATCGTCGGGGGAAAACAACTTCCCGGCTTCATAAAGGGTCAATAATTCATTGTATCCCTCTTCAATCTCCGAAAAACTGTATTTGCCTGTCAGGGCTTCTTTCACCGCTTCGGGGCATTTCTCGGTCATCGGCGGAGAAAGTTGCGTTGCAATGTCATACACAAGCCGGTCCACCACATGTACGGCGCCGCTGTGCACATCCAGAATAATATAATACCCGCCAAGGGTATAGCAATGAATCATACCGTTTTAAAACTCCTTTAATCAACCATACAAGGTCCGTTGTCCCGTTACGCTGGACAAACAATAACCCCGCCCCAAAATGGGACGGGGTGCCTTGCATGTTACTCTTATTTCTCGCACTTTTGATTGGCCACTGTGCAAGACGTTTTGCAAGCCGACTGGCAAGAAGATTGGCACTCTCCACAGCCGCCTTTTTTGGCTGTCTCCTTCAGGTTGGCTTCATTCAGTGTTTTCACATGTTTCATTTTGACTACCTCACACAAACAAATTGCTTTTTCTAAATAGGATGATAGCATATTCAGGCACTAAATGCAAGTGAACAAGCGGATTAGGTGTGGATACTACCGGCGTTTCCGGTGCATATTGACGCCCAAGACACCGCCCAGCATTGAGCTACAAAGTACAATCACCAGCTTGATCAGCGCCGCAATGCCAAAGCCGCCCACAAACACCATACCGCACAGTGCCATTAACGCAAAGATAATAGCGCCGCAAATGGCCCCAAACATAAGCCCGTTTTCCCGCATCAGCCGGGCACAGATAAAACCGGCCACAAAGCTGCCGGCTGCCACGGCAAATGTCGCCACAGGGTCAATGGCCGCATGTGGGAAATCCCGCCAGGACATAATAAACGCAAAAAGCAAAAGCAAAACTGCGCTGACAATCACACCGAACAAACAGGCAAAACCCACTGGTCGCAAAAAGCTCGTCAAACCTGTCCGTTCACTTTTTTGCATATTCTTCATTGTACTACCCTCCAGTGACCAAATTCATCCAATTCATATTCATCAGGAGGGCAAAATATGCCAGATAGCGGCTGTTTACGCTTCCTTACCGGTGACGTTTTCCTGTACAGCCCACCGCATAAGCCGGATCTTGCTCCGGTCGCTCCCGGTCTCGATCACAAGCACATCGTCTTTAACGCTGACAATCAACCCTACAATGCCGCCAATGGTAACAATCTCATCCCCGACCTCAAGATTGTCTCGCAGTGCTTTTTGCTCTTTTTCTTTTTTCTTCTGAGGGCGGATCAGCAAAAAGTAAAAGGCCACCAGCATAATGGCAATCATACCAAAAGAGGATACTGTCTCCATAATGCCGCCACCTTGGCCGGTCGTAAGCAAATTCAACATACAAATTCTCCTTCAATCTCTAAAAACTTTTGAGAAAAGCGCAGACACCCTGTCCGCGGACGATAGTGCTATTATAGCGTGATTCTGCTCAACATTCAATCATTTTTTATCCCGTCTCTCTTCTCTATCCCCTATCCGGAATTAGAGGGCTATATATCTCCGTTTTCTATATGCGTGTCCCCACACGGACGCTGTATTGTTTGCGAAACTCGGCAAATTTCCCTTCCACTAATGCCTGTCGGATCCGTTCCATCAGCGTATTGTAAAAATACAGGTTATGCATCACTGCCAGCCGCATGGCCAGCATTTCCCCCGCCCGGAACAAATGCCGAATATAGGCGCGAGAATAACGTGAGCAGGTGGGGCAATCACAATGGGAGTCTATCGGGCCGTCATCCAATTGATACTTGGCGTTTTGCAAATTAATGATGCCGTCCCATGTGAATAGATGGGCATGCCGTGCGTTACGGCTGGGCATAACGCAGTCAAACAAATCAACGCCCCGGTGTACCGCCTCGATGATATTGTGGGGCGTGCCAACCCCCATTAAATAGCGTGGTTTATCCACCGGCATATGGGGCGTCACCACGTCCAAAACCTCATACATCTCTTTGGCCGTTTCCCCCACAGCCAGCCCCCCTATGGCATAGCCGTCCAAATCAAAAGCGGCAATCTCCTCCATGTGCGCCACGCGCAAATCGTGATAAGTACTGCCCTGGTTGATGCCAAATAACAGCTGCTGGGGATTAATGGCGCCGGTTCGGCTGTTGAGCTCTTCCATCGCCGCTTTGCACCGGGTAAGCCATCGGGTCGTTCGCGCCACCGATTTGGCCACATAGTCATACGTCGCGGGATTTTCCACGCACTCGTCAAAGGCCATGGCGATGGTAGAACCTAAATTGGACTGAATGGCCATACTCTCCTCCGGCCCCATAAAAATGCGTTTGCCATCCACATGTGATCGAAACTCTACCCCCTGCTCGGTAATTTTCCGTAGTTTCGCCAGCGAAAAAACCTGAAAACCCCCGCTGTCGGTCAGAATAGGCCCCTTCCACCCGGTAAAGGTATGCAATCCTCCCAATGCTCGAATCACTTCATCCCCCGGCCGAATATGCAAATGATAGGTGTTGCACAGCTGTACCTGGCACTTTAAATCAGCCAAATCAAAGGCGGACACCCCGCCTTTGATAGCGCCCGCCGTGGCCACATTCATAAAAGCCGGTGTCTCCACAACCCCATGAACGGTGGAAAAACGGCCTCTGCGCGCACGCTCTTCAGTTTGTAACAGTTCAAATTGACTCATATTTCCACTCCCATATGATCCGCAATAAACATAGCATCCCCAAAACTATAAAATCGATAATACTCTTTTACTGCTGTTTCATAGGCTTTCATCGTGTTTTCATAGCCAGCAAAGGCGCTCACCAACATAATCAGCGTGCTTTCTGGCAGATGGAAATTGGTGATCAACCCATCCACCAGCTTGAATTCATAACCGGGATAAATAAAAATATCCGTGTTTCCCTCTGTCTCATGGATGTCCTCTAGGCTGGAAATGCGCTGTCCAATGGTCTCCAGCGTCCGGCAGCTGGTCGTGCCTACAGCGATAATTCGGCCCCCAGCCCTTTTGGCTTCCCGAATGCGATCCGCCACTGCCTGGGACAAAAAGTAATGTTCCGAGTGCATAAAATGTTTTGTAATGTCGTTTTCCTTCACAGGTCTAAATGTACCCAAACCTACATGTAAAGTAATATAGCTTGTCAATACGTTTTTCTCGGTTTCAAGCACTTTTATCAGTTCTTTGGTAAAATGCAGCCCTGCTGTGGGTGCCGCCGCCGACCCCAATTTGTCGGCATAAACGGTTTGGTAACGGTCCTTGTCCGCCAACTCTTCTGTAATATAATGCGGCAGCGGCATATGTCCAATTCTGTCAAGGATGCTGTAAAATTCGCCTGTGTAGCTAAATTTCGCCAGCCTGTTACCTCCCGGCAGCTCGTCCATAATCTTGGCCGACAGTGTGTTTTCGGCAGTCCCGTCTCCAAAAACAAAGCAACTGCCCACCTTGGCTTTACGCCCTGGTTTCACCAAAATCTCCCACAAATCCGTCGCTTTCCGCTCTAACAAAACAAATTCCATTCCGCCCCCGCTTCCCTCTTTATGCCCCAGCAAACGGGCGGGCAATACTTTGGAATTGTTGAAAACCAGTAGATCATTGGGACGCAGCAGCTCCCCAATTTCATAAAAATGCCGATGGCTTATGCCACCGGTGCGGCGGTCCAGGCACATCAGCCTGGACATTGTCCTTTCTTCCAGCGGATGCTGCGCAATCAACTCTTCCGGCAATGTATAGGAAAAATCGCTTTTTTTCAATATAAAATCTCCCGACCTGTGTAATTTTACTTTCCTTTCGCACCCTAAGAAAGCATTTGACATATTGATAGAGTAATGCTAATATAATAAAAAATGAATAGCGAATTCTATGATAGAGGCGCGTCTTTAAAGAGTAACCCCACGCTGGATTGCCAAAATCGTCAATGCTGTGGTAAAAGGTAAAGTCGCCGAAGGGGATGGCATGGCAGCTGTCCACCTGGTTGCAATGTCTAACAGGCCTGCAACTGTCACCCATTTCGGGTGAAGAGCTATCGTGTTCGGCTTATTGCACTTGCATTTGTGCAATACAGGTGCAAAAAACAATTTCCAAAGCCGACACCTCTATTATATTGTAACAGCTGCCGGTTTTCAACCGGTTTTTTTATTAGGATTTCTTGGGTCAAACCCGTCAATCCATTCCATTCTCAATCTGGCTTAAAGGAGCATGAACATGAAAGAACGTTTTAATGTTGGCATCGTCGGGGCCACCGGCATGGTGGGTCAGCGTTTCATCCACCTCTTGGAGGGCCACCCCTGGTTCAAAGTCACCACTTTGGCCGCCTCCGCCCGGTCTGCCGGTAAAACTTACACCCAGGCAGTGGAAAACCGGTGGGCTATGCCCGCCCCCATCCCCAAAGACGTCGCCAACTTGATGCTGCTGGACGCAACAGCCGACATTGACAAGATCACTTCTGCCGTCGATTTCGTGTTCTGCGCCGTCGATATGAAAAAAGATGAAATTGCCGCATTGGAGGAGCGCTACGCCAAAGCGGAATGTCCCGTCATCTCTAACAATTCCGCCCACCGCAACACCCCCGATGTCCCCATGATCATCCCCGAAGTCAACCCCGAGCATATGGAGGTCATAGCCGCCCAGCGGATGCGATTGGGCACCAAACGGGGTTTTATTGCCGTTAAATCCAACTGCTCCATCCAAAGCTATGTTCCCGCCCTCCACCCTCTGCGGGATTTTGGCGTCAAATCGGTATTGGCCTGCACGTTTCAGGCCATTTCCGGCGCAGGCAAAACTTTCGAAACCTGGCCCGAAATGATGGATAACGTCATCCCCTACATTGGCGGCGAAGAGGAAAAAAGTGAAAAAGAACCTCTCAAAGTCTGGGGTACGGTGGAAAGTGGAAAAATCGTCAATGCTTCTGCCCCGCAAATTACAACCCAGTGCATTCGTGTTCCTGTCACCGATGGCCATTTGGCTGCTGTTTTCGTTTCTTTTGACCAAAAACCCACTATAGAAGAAATCCTTAACCGTTGGCAGCTGTTTAAAGGCGTACCCCAAGAATTGGAACTCCCCTTTGCTCCCAAGCAGTTCATCCACTATTTTGAGGATGACAACCGTCCCCAAACGCGCCTCGACCGGGATTTGGAAAACGGGATGGCTGTCTCCGCCGGTCGCCTGCGCCCCGACAGCCAATATGATTATAAATTCATTTCCCTTTCGCATAATACCGTTCGCGGCGCTGCCGGCGGCGGCATCCTGATGGCGGAGTTGTTGGCTGCCAAAGGTTATTTTGATTGACAGTATCATGCATGACTTACATTTTGGAGGTGTAACCCAATGAAAAAGGCCATATTCACTGGCGCGGGGGTAGCCGTTATAACCCCCATGAATCCCGATTTCTCCATCAACTACACCAAGCTGGCCGATCTGATTGAATTTCAGCTGCAAAACAGCACCGATGCTATTATCATCTGTGGCACCACCGGTGAAGCCTCCACCATGTCCGACGAGGAACATTTGGAGTGTATCGCCCTGGCGGTCAAACAAACAGCGGGCCGCGTACCCGTTATCGCTGGCGTGGGCAGCAATGACACCGAATATGCCCTCTGGCTCACCAAAGAGGCAAAGGCCCTGGGCGTCGACGCCCTCCTCCATGTCACTCCTTACTACAATAAAACCTCTCAGCGGGGTCTCGTCCGCCACTTTAACGCGATGGCAGATGCCACCGACCTGCCCATTATCCTTTATAATGTCCCCGGCCGCACCGGCATGGACATCAAGCCCGAAACGTACCTCGAACTCTCGAAGCATCCCAATATTGTAGCCACCAAAGAGGCAAGCGGCAATATCTCCGCCATTGCGCAAACAGCAGCACTTTGTGGTAATGAACTGGCCATCTACTCCGGCAACGACGACCAAATTGTACCTCTCATGAGTTTGGGCGCCATCGGTGTGATCTCGGTGCTTTCCAACATCGCCCCCCGTCAGACCCACGATATCTGCCGGCTGTATCTCGATGGCAAAGTCACGGAGAGTACAGCCCTCCAGCTGCAAATGCTCAAACTGATGAATGTGATCTTCGAAGATGTCAATCCTATCCCTGTCAAAGAAGCCCTCAACCTCATGGGTTGGGATGCAGGCCCCTGCCGCCTGCCGCTTTGTGAAGTGACAGATGCCCTGCGCGGCAAGCTGACCGATACACTCAACCAATATGGCCTGATAAGCCAATAATCGCCATGATAAGGGGAAGTTAAGCTATGACACGGATATTGTTGTCCGGTTGCAACGGAAAAATGGGCACGGTCATTGCCAAATGCGTCAAAGAGCGGCCTGATATGCAGGTTGTGGCAGGTGTCGATATCAATACTACAGGGGGCAACGGTTTTCCCGTCTATGCTTCTGCTGATGCATGCCATATCCCAGCGGATGTACTCATCGATTTTTCCCATCCCTCTGTCACCGGCCCAATACTCGACTATGCGGTGCGCCAAAAGCTGCCCACTGTCATTGCCACCACTGGCCTTGGCCAACTCCAAATCGCCAAAATTAACGAAGCGGCCCGCAGTATCCCTGTCTTTTTCACCGCAAATATGTCCCTGGGGATCAACCTAATGCTGGAATTGGCCAAAAAAGCGGCCCAAATCCTTGAAAATGACTTTGACATTGAAATTATCGAGCAACATCATAACCAAAAAATCGATGCTCCCAGCGGCACCGCCCTCATGCTGGCCAATGCCATTGGCGAATCCCTGCACAACAAGCCTCAATATGTCTACGACCGCCACAGTCAACGCAAAAAACGGGAAAAAGGCGAAATCGGTATCCATTCTCTCCGTGGCGGCACCATTGTGGGCGAACATGAAGTCATCTTCGCCGGTCGCGACGAGGTGCTTACCATCCGTCACGGCGCCATGTCCAAAGACGTATTCGCCACGGGGGCCATCAATGCCGCCATTTTTCTCATCGGCAAGGCCCCTGGGCTTTATAACATGAGCGATTTAATATAACCCTGACTGCCAAAAGGAGGTTTAAGCATGCAAGTTGTCACTTCATTGACCACCACCGAGGATGTCGCCCTCATCACTTTCAGCAATACACCCCTTAATCTTGTACGATTCGGGGAAATTTTCCGCGATTTTGCAAACGCAGGGGTTAATGTCGATATGATTTCCCAAACAGCGCCCCACGGCGGCACTGTCAACCTCAATTTCACCATTCAAGAGGCAGATATGGTGAATTTACTTGGCGTCATCAACAGCGCCAATTGGAAAACCAAACCCATGGTAACTACTGGTCATGCCAAAATCAACCTTTTTGGCAAAGAAATGGAGAAAAGTTGTGGTGTCGCCGCTACCGCAATCACTGCCTTAGCTGCCGCAGGCGTCGAACTTACCCTCATCACAACCTCCGAAGTGGACATCTCTCTTCTCCTGCCCACTGCCCACCTCTATGACGCAGAATCCGCATTAAAAGCCACTTTCTCTCTTTAATTGATTATCATATATACTAACAAGTTACTAACTTTAGTTTATTTTTTGCTCTTTTCAGCATAAAAGGAACGCCTTTCCGAATGGAAAGGCGTTTTCTCATCTATTCGGTTATAGAGTCGCTTTATGGAAAATCTTCTTACCCTTTTTCACAATCATTTGGCCTTCTTTAAAATCAGCCTTGGTCACATTGGCACCAATATCCGATACTTTATGATCATCAATGGCAATGCCGCCTTGTTGAATCAGCCGCCGGGCCTCACCCTTGGAGGGCGCCAACCCGGTTTTGACCAACAAATCGGTCACGGCAAGCTTGCCGTCCATAAAATCATCGTCCAATATCTGGGTAGTCGGCATATTCTCGCTGTCCGCCCCCGTTCCAAATAGTGCCTGGGCTGCTTCCAGCGCCTTTTGCGCCTCCTCTTCCCCATGCACCAGCTTGGTCAATTCAAACGCCAGCCGCTCTTTGGCGGTGTTCAGCTCGCTTCCTTTCCAATGCGCCATAGCTTCAATTTCGGCAAGCGGCACGAAGGTAATCATCTTCAGACAATTGATCACATCGTCGTCCGCAATATTGCGCCAATATTGGAAAAAATCATACGGAGATGTCTTCTGTCCATCCAGCCACACAGCTCCGTTTTCGGTCTTGCCCATCTTCTTTCCTTCTTTGGTAGTCAGAAGGGTAAATGTCATGCCATAAGCTTCCTCGGTGGTCACTTTGCGAATCAACTCAATGCCACCAATAATATTAGCCCATTGGTCGTTGCCGCCCAGCTGCATCTGGCAGCCTTCATGCTGGTACAGATATAAAAAGTCATAACTTTGCATGAGCATATAATTAAATTCGATAAACGAAAGACCGTTTTCCAGCCGCGTTTTGAAGCACTCCGCCGCCAGCATTTTGTTCACCGAAAAGTGAACGCCCACCTCCCGCAGAAACGTGATGTAGTTAAGGGGCTTAAGCCAGTCACCGTTTCGCAGGATGATGGCTTTGTCATCGGAAAAGTCCAAAAAGTGTGACATCTGTCTCCGAAAGCATTCCGCATTGTGGTCAATCTGCGCCTCCGTCAACATCTGGCGCATATCGGTTTTGCCGGTGGGGTCCCCCACCATCGTGGTCCCCGTCCCCAACAACACAATGGGCCGATGTCCGGCCCGTTGCAGATGGGACATGACAATCATTTGCAAAAAATGCCCTACGTGTAAACTGTCCGCTGTGGCGTCGAACCCAATGTAAAAGGTCACATGCTCTTTTTCCAGCTTTTCCTTGATCACCTCGGGATGGGTCATCTGGGCTATCAGCCCCCGTTTTTCCAGTTCTTCAAATACAGTCATATTCTAAATTCCTTTCCGAAGATGCAGTGCAAATCAGTTTCCGCAAAGTCTCAACATCTCTTCCGCATTTCGAAGCGCCAGCGCTGTAACGTTGTCGCCGCTCACAATCCGGGCCAGCTCCTTCACACGCCCATAACGGTCAAGAGGCGTAACTTTCGTAAAAGTTCGGTCGTTCTCCACCGTTTTGTGTATGTACAGATGATGGGACCCATACGCCGCCACCTGGGCCAAATGGGTTACACAGATAACCTGCCGGTTCGCCGCCACCTGGGCCAGCTTCTGCCCAATCTTGTTGGCTGCCCTTCCACTTACGCCTGTGTCTACCTCGTCGAAGATCAGGGTGGCAATTTCATCCTTGTCCGCCAAAACATTTTTAATGCTCAGCATCAGCCGTGCAATTTCACCGCCGGATGCAATCTTAGCTAGCGGCCGGGGCATCTCGCCCGCATTGGTGGAAATCAAAAACTCCACCCCGTCCTGTCCACCCGAACCCATCGGCTTTTTCTCGTGGCGCAGCTGCAGTTTAACTAACGGCATATCCAAAAATTGCAGCTCTTCCTCCACTTTTTCAATAAACCCTTCGGCCGCCGCCAGGCGTTTTTCGGTCAGCTCATCCGCCAGTGCCTGGGCTTTCGCCGTGGCAATCTCTAAAGCCACCTGAATCTGCCCTATGCGTTCGTCGGAATCGTTAAGATGCTCCAGCTCTTCTTTTGCCTTGTCCAAATAAGCAAGCATCTCTTCCACACTCTCGCCATATTTCTTTTTAAAACGGTACAGCATATCCAGCCGCTCTTCAATGTCATCCAGTTGGCGGGGATTAAAATCAAAGCCGTCTGTATATCGCCGCAGCTCGCCGGCCATCTCCTCCAGCTCATACTCCATTTCTTGCGCACGCACGGCCGAAACGGCAAAATCCGGGGCAAACTCTGTTACTGCCTGCAGCCCCTGAACCAGCCCCGACATCAACGGCAGAATGCCGCCCCCATCGCCGTCACCGGACAATGCGCCCTGGGCCAAAGCGACCGCCTCGCTAATTCGCTCCGCATTTTTAATGACCTTGCGTTGGGCCGCCAGCACCTCGTCTTCACCGGGTTGCAGCTGCGCCGCCTCCAGTTCTTGTATCTGAAAGCCCAGCATATCCAACCGCTGGGCTTTCATGTTTTCATCCATGGTCAAATGCTCCAGCTCGGTGCGCAGGCTGCACACCTGGCGATACGCCTCCTGATAAGCACCCAAAATATCTCCCAATTCGCCGTAGCTGTCCACAAAATGGATATGCCGTTCGCTCACCAAGAGTTCTTGGTTGTCCTGCTGGCCGTGGATCGCAATCAGCCGCGACGCCACCTCCCGCAGTACCGCTGCCGTCACCGGTTTACCGCCAATGCGGCAATTGCCTTTTCCCTCTTCCTCTATTTCCCGGGTAATCAGCAGTCCGTCTTCCCCCACGACAAAACCAAGGGCCTCAATTTGCAACCCAATATCCCGTGGAATGTCCACAAATAAAGCGGATACAAGGGCTTTGCTTTCGCCGGTGCGAATGATATCTTTACTGGTCCGCTCTCCCAGCACCGCATTAATGGCATTGACAAGGATAGTTTTGCCTGCGCCGGTCTCACCGGTAAATACATTTAAGCCAAGCGTAAAGTTAATTTCAGCCTGGCGGATCACAGCAATATTTTCAATATACAATTTGGCCAGCATAACTTTACCTTCCTGTCGTTTACCCAATATAATGTTGCATCTGCGCCATAAAGTTCTCGCCTGCTTTTTCGGTGCGCATCAAAACAAAAATGGTGTCATCCCCCGCAAGAGTACCCACAACGCCGTCCCACTCCATCGCATCCATGGCGGCGGCTACCGCATTGGCCATCCCTGAAAAACACTTGATAACCACCATGTTCCCCACAGCATCCACATCCCGGATAGACTGGGAAAACACATTGTGAAACTTACCCAGCATATCGCCGCTTTGGGGTTTTGTTCCGGCCACATAACGGTAACCCCCGTCGGTCGACTGCGCCTTCAGAAGTCGCAGCTCTTTAATATCTCGCGAAACGGTCGCCTGTGTCACCGAATACCCGCTGTCATTGAGCAACTTCAAAAGCTCCTCTTGGGTATCCACCCCATAGTTCGATATGATTTCTAATATTTTGGCATGCCGCTCGGACTTCATCTGCTGTCACCCCCGCCTCAACCAAATCAAGCCGCCACTAACCGCGGCGTTGTAATTTATCGCTTAAAATCTCGAAAAACTGCTTTTCTCCAAAAGAAATAAACTTCGCTTTTCGCGTTGCCTTTTGAATTTGAATATATTCATGGGGGCAAAGCGCAATAGGCGCGCCCCCATCAATGACCACACATACTTTTTCCGGCTCTGTATACGCCCCCGGATGTACCGTCAGCACCCGCGCCGAAGAAAACAGCACCGACCGGTCAAACAGGCCGTGGGAACAAATGGGCGTCAGCAAAATGGCCTCCAGCTGCTCCTCAATCACCGGCCCGCCCGCAGACATCGCATACCCGGTGGAGCCGGTTGGCGTGGCAAAAATAATGCCGTCTGCCCGGTAATGCCCTACCCGCTTTCCGCCGCACTCCACAAGCAAATCTACAATATTGGCGCCTTCCCGCCGGGTTACAACGGCGTCGTTAATGGCAAACGCCGAAACCTTCCGGCCGCCCCCCATAATCTGCACATCCAAAAGCATCCGCTCAATGATGTCATATTCTTTGTCCCGAAGCCGTTTCAAAAGCCGCTCCAGTTCATTGCTCTCTATCTGCGCCAAAAAGCCCAAATGCCCTGCATTAATACCCACAAGGGGCTTGTCGGCGGCCACTGCGTATTGGGTGGCATGGATAATGGTGCCATCGCCCCCAATGGTGACAAGGATGTCGCACTGCGCAAGCAATGTGTCCAGTGTACCAAAGACCACACCTGTCTGGGTAAGCAGAGGGCGGTGCGCTTCCTCCACCATTGGTGTGCATCCCAGCCCCAGCAAAATTTCAACGGCCTGGCCAAGACAGCTGGCGGCATTGCCTTTTTCCATATTGGGAAGCAACAATAGCTTCATCTCTTCCCACTCCTGACCCTTTCATTAACCCGCCCCGAAATTTCATTCTTCTCCGGACGTTCCTTGGCGTGCTCTTTCCACAATGTCGGCAACAACCGCTTCCGTGATTGCGGGCTGTTCCTCGTCACTTCCCTTTTGCAGCCAAATCAAAAATTCAATATTCCCCTTCGGCCCTTTAATCGGTGAAAAGTCCAATTTCCGGGGAAATAACCCACTGTCTTTTGCGTAGGCAAGCACTTGCCGAATCACATCCCGATGAACGTGCGAATCTCGAACAACGCCGTTTTTGCCCACCAGTGTGCGTCCTGCCTCAAATTGCGGCTTGATCAGGCAAACCGCCCCTCCCCCTTCCCGCAGCAGCCTGTGTACCACAGGCAAAACCAGTTTAAGGGAGATAAAGGACACATCCACAGAAACAAAGTCTATTTCTTCGGGGATCTGCTCTTGTGTCAAATAGCGGATGTTCGTCCGCTCTAACACAACAACTCGCCCGTCGGTGCGCAATGTCCAAGCCAGCTGCCCGTATCCCACGTCAACGGCATACACCTTGGCGGCGCCGTTTTGCAACATGCAATCGGTAAACCCGCCGGTAGAGGCGCCCACATCGGCACAGACACAGCCGGCCAAGTCAAGCCCAAACGCCGCAATGGCTTTTTCCAGCTTAAGTCCACCCCGGCTGACATACTGCAGAGTTTCCCCTCGCACCTCAATCTGATCCTCTTCATCCACGGCCATGCCGGGTTTGTCCGCCTTTTGGTTGTTGACGAACACAAGGCCCTCCATAATGATAGCCTTTGCTTTTTCCCGCGCCGGCAAAAGGCCGCGCTCACATAACAATATATCCAGCCTTTTTTTCACCGCTGTGCTCCTATATGCTTAAATCAAATTATAAACGATACATGGTCGCCACCAAGATGCCCAAAAGTGCGCCACCCAAAACTTCCAACGGTGTATGCCCCAAAAATTCCTTTAACTTTTTCTCAGGAATATCGTCGATGCCCACGCTGGGGTCGTCCAGCTCATTTTCCACATCGATGGTATCAAAAATATGGGCTACCGCATCCGAAAAATCCTTAAAGTCAAACACCATTCGATTCAGCATTTTGGCGTGTTCCCCTGCCGCCCGCCGCACACCCATGGCGTCATACATGACAATGCCCGCAAAAGCCAGCGTCAGCGCAAAAGTGGGCGAAGTAAACCCGGCCACTTTTGCCATGCCCACCGCCAATGAACACACCAGCGCCGAATGGGAACTGGGCATTCCTCCTGCCCCCACCAGCCGCTCGGGCACAAACTTTTTGGTCAACACAAAAGTAAACACCGTCTTCAATATCTGGGCGGAGATCCAGGCGATAAAAGCAATATTAATAAGGTCATTGCTGGCAAGTATTCTAAGATAATTCACGCTGGGCCCCCTTCTTCCATTCTCGCAATACTAAAAGACTCTCTCGGCCAGCATATCGGCCAGCTGGTATAAAAAGCGCTGATCCAACATCGATCCCTTGATGGCCAAATCGGCCTCCAGAATCAGGGCCCGCACTTTTTCTTTGGATTTTTCCACCCCGAATAATGTCACATAGGTGGTTTTGTGCTGCTTTTTGTCACTGCCCACCGGTTTGCCCAAAATATTTTCATCGGCGACAACATCCAAAACATCGTCCACAATCTGAAATGCCAATCCTAAATTTTTGGCATAGCGGTCGGCTTTTGCCATAATCTCTGCTGTAGTCCCGGCAATAATGCAGCCAATTTGGGCACTTGCCCGAATCAGCGCTCCAGTTTTCAAAAGATGCAAATGGTCCAACTCTTCTTTGGTAATCTCTTTACCTTCGCTTAAAAGGTCAATCGTCTGCCCACCAATCATTCCCTGAATGCCGGCGGCCTGTCCCAGTGTTCGCGCTGCGGCCACCGCTTTTTCTGCCCCAACCTGTGCCACCGTTGTCTGTGAAAGCATTGTCTCAAACGCCAAATTCAAAAGGCCGTCCCCTGCCAAAAGAGCATTGGCTTCGCCAAACTGAATATGGCAGGAAGGCTTGCCTCTGCGCAGATCATCGTCATCCATACAGGGCAGGTCGTCATGGATCAGTGAATAAGCATGCACCATTTCAATGGCCGCGGCAAAGGGCAACACATCCGCAAGGCTTCCTTTACAAAGCTCGCAAAACGCCATCGCCAAAACGGCCCGAATTCGCTTACCGCCGCCCAACAAAGAATATTGCATCGCCTCGGCCACAATGCGCTGGTCCGACTCACCCAGCGTTTCGGCCCAAAAAACGGGCAACGCATTGTTAATCTGATTTATATATAAAGTCAGTTGTTCGCTAAAAGACAACATATAGTGTATCCTTCCCAGCGCTTATTTCTCATCCTGAACGATCTCATCGGGCACAAAAGGCACAAGTTCTTCGATTTTAAGCTCTGCCGCCGTCACCGCTTCTTTGCAAAAAGCCAACAGCTTTACACCCTCTGCAAATAAGGCAATAGACGCATCCAGTGTAACCTGCTCGCTTTCCAACAGGGCCACAATCTCATCCAGCCGATCCAACGACCCCTCAAAATCCAATTTTTTACCCATCGGCCTTTTCCCTCTTTTCTTCTACCGCAACAACCTGGGAATATACTTGTCCCCGGCGCAAAACAGTCGTAATACAATCCCCTTCCCGCAAACAGGAGGCGTGCGTAACCGCCTTGCCATCCTTTCGGGTAATCGAGTAACCGCGCTCCAAAACCTTAAGAGGCCCCAAACTATCGAGAAGCCGGCTGAATTGCTCTATTTGTATGTTCTTGCGGGATATTACATCTTTATACCGATCTCCCAGTAATTTTACCAGAAAATCGAGGCGTTGTCTATTTTTTGCAAGAAAGAAACCGGGAGATTTTACAGCCATCCGTCCGCGGTATTCATCCAGCAAATTTTGCTGCGTTCTCAGCCGCCACGCCATTACATCATGCAACCCCTTTTGCACTGCTACAAGGCGCCTTTTCAGCGCCTCCCCATCCGGTGTAACAAGCTCTGCCGCCGCCGAGGGCGTAGGCGCCCACAGATCCGCCGCAAAGTCGCAAATGCTGGTGTCGGTTTCATGTCCGACGCCGGATACCACCGGAATCCGCGATGACCGAATGGCGTAAGCCAACTTCTCGCTGTTAAAGGACGCCAAATCTTCCAGCGACCCGCCACCCCGGCAAAGAATGATCACCTCTGCCCGCCCATCGGCATTCAACGTCTCAAGGCCTGCTAAAATGGACGCCTCCGCCGCCGCGCCTTGCACAATGGCGGGGCAAAACAAAACGGTGGCACTGGCAAAGCGCCGGGCAATAATATTGGTCACATCCTGAAAGGCCGCCCCCGACGCCGAGGTGATCACGCCAATATACTGTGGAAAAGTCGGCAGTGGCCGCTTTTGGGCCGGATCGAACACACCGGCGGCCTCCAACCGGTTTTTGATCTGCTGAAAGGACAAAAAAGCCGCTCCAACACCATCCGGTTGCATATCATGCACATAAAGTTGGTAAATGCCGTCCCGTTCAAAAACCGAGACGGTACCCCGTACAATGACAGACATTCCGTTTTCCGGCATAAAAGCCAGCTGCCCGGCAAATTGGCTGAACATGACGCATCGTATTGTGGCTTGGTTGTCCTTAAGGGAAAAGTAAAAATGTCCGCTGCTAAAGTGGTGAGTAAAATTAGAAATTTCGCCTTTAATGTACGTTTCTTTGAGTAACTCTTGAGTATCTATCATCGATTTGATGAAGCGATTCAGTTGTGACACTGTCAATACTGCAAAATCAAGCATTTTTATCCCGCCGTTCTATGCTTAAAATTCTAAACACCATTTTTGAATCAAGCTGACCTATAAGCCGCCCTTTGATCGGTCTTTAGAGCAAAAAATGGAGAAATCGGCATTTTGCAACAAGCCAATTTTGAAGTTGCT
>JAVBNO010000077.1:0-6660 GCA_031551485.1 Oscillospiraceae bacterium | reverse complement strand
AGTATGGGCCGGTCGCGGCCCAAGCGACATGCTATATGCCCGTCGGAGCAACTGCACGCCTGCTGTATTTCTATATTGATATCGGTATCAGCCCTTTTTTCTGCTGCACCTTTAGCGCAGGTCCAACACCGTTTCCCCGCAGAGCCGCGCGTTTCCTGTGCACCTATACCCTCGCCCTAAGGATGGGGGTGGGGGAAACCATGTGGTTTCCCCGAAAAATGTTTTTGCATACTTTTTGCGCCAAAAAGTGTGGGCCCGTCGCGGCCCGAGCGACATGCTATATGTCCGCCAGAGAGGCAGTACGTCTGCTTTATTTTGATTTGTTATCGGTACCAACGCATTTTGCGCCAAAAGCGTTGCAACCCTTCGCGGCCCGAGCGACAGGCTGCATCCTTGCCGGAGCGGCTGTACCTCTGCTCCAATTCTATATTGATATCAGTACCAACGCTTTTTCGCCATCGCCAAAGCGCCACCAACCCCCATCCAGCACAAGATTGTCCAAAAAAAGGAGGTAGGGCACACAGCCCTGCCTCCTTTTTTATTTCCGCGATACAAACCGGCTCCCCTTTTCTAAAAAACGATAGGGGTAATCCTTCGCCGCCTCGGCGTAATCCACCCCAATCCGTGGTGTGATGACAATGTTTTCTGCCGACGGTGCCTCCCCTGCCTCTATGTACAAGGTGTCCCCCAAAAGGGAAAGCCCGTTTTCACTGCGCCCAATGCCCAGCGCCACGCACAACCGCCCCGGGCCGGCGCACAGCGTCCTTACATTTTCCCGCCCCCTGCGCATTTGCATTAACGCAATGCCTTCCACCGGCTCCAACGCCCGGATAAGCACCGCCTGGGGGTTACCTTCTTCGGCCGCCACCACATTAAAGCAGTGGTACATGCCATAGATAAAGTAGACGTAAGCCACACCCCCCGGTTCGTACATCACCTTGGTGCGGGGGGTGGGAATACCGGTGTGGGAATGGGCCGCCCGGTCTCCCGGCCCGGTATAGGCTTCTGTCTCCACAATCCGGCCGGCGGCCAGCCCTTCGGAGGTCCGATGCACCAGCACCTGTCCCAAAAGGCCTCGGGCCACTGTCACCGCGCCCTGACGGTAAAAATCCGCAGTCAGTTTCATCCTCCCAGCGCTTCCCCTTCTGTTGGAATCCGTTCCGCCCGAATTTTCGCAATCCGCCTGTCGTCCACTTCCAGCACGGTAAACAGCCAGTCGTCAATTTCCACTGTGGGGTTTTCCCCGGGGGCGGGAATCCGGTCCAAAAGCTCCACCAAAAGTCCACCAATGGTTTCGTAGGCGGCATCCTCCGGCAGCTGCAAATCCAAAATCCGTTCCACATCGTCCAGCGTCGTCGACCCGTCCAGGGTGTAGCTGCCGTCGTCCAGCGCTTCTACGTCCTCGGCCTCGTTGTCGTATTCGTCTTGTATATTACCCACAATGGACTCCAACAAATCCTCCATGGTCACAACCCCGGACGTACCGCCGTATTCATCCACCACAACGGCAAACTGGAGCTTCTTTTGCTTAAACTGCAAAAACAAATCCATGCAATGGGTGCTTTCGGGAATAAACAACACCGGCCGCATTACTTTATCAATTGGCGTTCCACGCCACTTGCCGGCGGCCACAAGGGGCAAAATATCTTTGATGTACAAAACGCCCACCACAGTGTCCAGTGTGTCCCGGTACACAGGAATGCGGGAAAAACCCAACGCAATGGAAAGATCCAATGCAACGCCCAGGTCATCCTCCACATCCACCGCCGACAGGTCGGTCCGGTGGGTCATCACTTCCGCCACAGTTCGGTCATCGAACTCAAAGATGTTGTTAATCATCTCGCGCTCGGCCTGCTCAATGCTGCCGTGTTCCTCGCCCACGTCCACCATCATCCGAATCTCTTCCTCGGTTACCGGCGCGTCCGGCCCCTGCCCCTCAAAAAAGAGCCTGGAGATCAGCCGTTCAAACCCGCCCGATATTCCGGCAAAAGGCCGAAAGACAAACGCGAAAAAACCAATGGCCCCCGAAAGGGCATACGCCAGCCTGTCGCAATATCGCGCGCCAATTTGCCGCGGGATAGCCTGGGCCAAAAGGGCAATAATAATGGTGGAGAACAAAATGAACAAAAAAAGCACACCGCCGACAACCGCGCCTTTCGGTGCGGTGGCAGACAGCGTGTACATTTTAGATACAATGCCGGGCAGCACCGTCATACAACCGATGCCCACCCCCAAATAACACATCAGGGAGGCCCCCGCCTGCAGGCTAAAAATAAAATCGCCGGGCTTTTTGGTCAGGGCGTAAAGCTTGGCCGCCCGGGGGTCATTTTCGGCGTCCCGCTTCAGCTTGGCGTCCCCAAGCTCTACGGCCGCCGCTTCGCAAAGGGTTAAAAAACCGCCCAAAATCACAAAAACAATGGCACCCGCAATGCCGGATATCATACTGTCAGGATCCATGAATTTCTACTTGTTCCTTTCTTTCACTGGCTGCTTCGCCGTGCTCAGTTGATGGGAATGCATCCAAAAATGAGGTAAACGGTTCAAAAATGGGGTGATTGACAACCGCGCACTTTTTGTATATCGTTTATAGGTAACGATTGCGCCGATGTTGGTATTTAGTGTAAGGCTTTTGTCCGCAAAAGTCAAATAAGCCGCGCCTGATGCCAGATTTTATCTCTTCTTTGCGCCAGAGAGTATACCGTCTCATTCCAACATATGTATATCTTGGTGAACGGTTGTCAATCTTACGCCTGAACAATGTTTTCTTTGCCCTGCCAATCCCCGTCCGCCCGGCTCTGGTGGCCCGGCAGATCAAACAGAAAGGTATGAACAGCATGCAGCAAAATTGGCATCACATCTCATTGGAGGAAACTTACCGCCTTTTGGACACAAGTCCCCAAGGGCTCACCGGCGACGAAGCGGCCAAACGCCTGCTGGCAAATGGCCACAACGAGCTGACCGCCGGCGATAAAAAATCCGTCTTTGCCATATTCTTCTCCCAGTTTAAAGATTTTATGATTATTATCCTGCTCATTGCCGCCCTTGTCAGCGCCTTTGTCGCCCATGAAATTGTCGATTCCATTGTCATCCTCATTCTCGTCATCGTCAACGCCGTCATCGGCACTGTCCAGGAAGTGAAGGCGGAGCAGTCTTTAGAGGCCCTGCAAAAAATGTCCGCTCCCAGGGCCAAAGTCCTGCGGGATGGCAAAGAAACAGTCATCCCCGCCCGCGAGCTTGTCCCCGGCGACATTGTTTTATTGGATACCGGTGACTATGTCCCCGCCGACCTGCGCCTTGTCTCCACCAGCTCCCTGCAAATTCAGGAAGCCGCCCTTACCGGTGAATCGGTACCCACCGAAAAAAAAGAAACTCTCCTGCCCGAGGACGCCCCCCTGGGTGACCGGTGTAACATGGCTTTTTCCTCCAGCCTGCTTACGTACGGCCGTGGCCGCGGTGTGGTGGCTGAAACCGGCATGAACACCGAAGTAGGCAAAATCGCCTCGATGATTGCCAGCGCCCCGGTTGTGGAAACCCCCCTGCAAAAACGGTTGGCCGCTCTGGGCAAAACGCTGGGCATCGCCGCCCTTGTCATCTGTGCCATCATGTTCCTGGTGGGCTTTTTGCTCTACAAACGGGAACCTCTTCATATGTTTATGTCCGCGGTGGCCCTGGCTGTCGCCGCCATTCCCGAGGGACTGCCCGCCATCTCCACCATCGTTCTGGCGCTGGGCGTCCAGCGCATGGCCAAGCGCAACGCCATTGTCCGCACTTTGCCCTCGGTGGAAACACTGGGCAGTGCCACGGTCATCTGTTCCGACAAAACCGGCACCCTTACCCAAAACAAAATGACGGTGAAACAATTTGTCCTCCCTGGCTTTTCCGCTCCTGAGGATATTGCCAAGCTGCAGAATACCGACTTGCTTTACGCGGCCGTGCTGTGTAACGATACAAAGGAGACAGAAAACGGCCTGGTGGGCGACCCCACCGAAACCGCCCTTGTGGCCATGGGGCAAAAAGCCGACGTTCACAAAGCTGCGCTGGAAAGCCGCAAACCCCGTGTCGAGGAACTGCCTTTCGATTCCGACCGCAAGCGGATGACCACTGTCCACCAAAACGAGGAAGGCAATGGTTACACCGCCTATACCAAAGGCGGCATGGATGAAATCCTTGCCATCTGCACGACCATCCGCACCCACACCGGCGACCGCCCCATTACCCCCGAGGACAAAGAGGCGTTGGCCGCCCTTAACCAGCAAATGGCAAGCACCGCTTTGCGTGTTCTCGCTTTTGCGCTGCGCCCTTGGGACAAAATTCCCGATGACACCAAAGCGCTGGAAAACGGTCTGACGTTTATCGGACTTACCGGTATGATTGACCCGCCCCGCGAAGAAGCCAAAGATGCCGTGGCCAAATGCCACACCGCCGGCATCATCCCCGTCATGATCACCGGCGACCACAAACTCACTGCCACCGCCATCGCCACCGAGCTGGATATCCTGCGCCCCGACGGCCGGGTCATCACCGGTTCCCAGCTGGAGGATATGAGCGAAGAGGATCTTCTGAAAGAGGTGGAGCATATCTCCGTCTACGCCCGCGTCTCCCCCGAGCACAAAGTTCGCATTGTGGAGGCCTGGCAGCAACACGGCCACACTGTCGCCATGACCGGCGACGGCGTGAACGACGCCCCCGCCCTCAAGCACGCCGACATTGGCTGCTCCATGGGCGAAGGCGGTACCGACGTCGCCAAAGACGCCTCCAACCTGATTTTGGTGGACGACAATTTCGCCACTGTGGTGGCCGCCGTAGAAGAGGGCCGGCGCATTTACGACAACGTCCTAAAAGCCATTTCATTCCTCCTCAGCTGCAATATCGGCGAAATCATTACCCTCTTTACCGCCACCCTTCTCGGCTGGGTAGAACCTCTTTTGCCCATTCACATCCTGCTGGTCAATCTGGTCACCGACGGCCTGCCCGCACTGGCCCTGGGCGTCGATCCCCCGGCCAAAAATATTATGCAGCGCAAAGCCCAAAAGCAGGAGGGCATTTTCACCTGGGGCTTCCTGTGGCGTATGTGTTACCAGGGCGTCATGGTCGGCGCGCTTACCCTGTGCGCCTTTTTAATCGGCCGCCGCTACTCCACCGAAATCGCCCAGACCATGTCTTTTGCCGTCCTCGCCCTTTCCCAACTTACCCACAGCTTTAACGTCCGCTTTAAAGACCAGTCTATTTTCAAAGCCCCTCCTTTCCAGAATATGAAACTGGTGGGCGCGGCTGCCCTCTCGCTGGTCATCATTCTTTGCGCTATGTGTATTCCCGGCCTCAATACCGTTCTGGGCCTCACCCTTCTGCCCGCCTCCCTCACCCTGGAGGTCATCGCTCTGTCCTTAGCGCCCGTTCTCATCGTCGAACTCATGAAACTGCTGGGAATGAATACGACAAAGCAGGAAAAAGAGGAAGCCAAATCTGTCATCGACTAATTTGGATATCACATTTTTATGTTTCTCGTTGCCAAAAGCGCGGCCCGATCGCGCCTCATAAATCCATCTGAAATCGGAGGTTGCCTGCTGCACGGCAACCTCCGAACCTGCATATACACCATCTGCTATTATACATAAAGGACGAATGCCATGAGCATCAGAAGCACTGTCAAAGCCATTGTCGTTCACGACGGCCACATCCTGCTGAACACCTGCCGTGACCCCCACAACGGCGAATATACTTCCCTACCCGGCGGCGGCCAGCAGCCTTTTGAAACGCTGACCGACGCCCTTGTCCGCGAATGTCTGGAAGAAACGGGTTACAAGGTCATTCCGCTGCGCTTTTGTGCGCTCTTCGAGGAAATTTGCACCGATCCGACCCTGCGCACCGCTTGGCCCGACTACACCCACAAAGTCCACCATATCTTCCTCTGCGCCCTGGACACAGCCTATCCCCCTGTCGCCCCGCAAGAGCAAGACACCATGCAAACTGGCATCCGCTGGCTGCCCCTTGACGCATTGTCCCACATCCGCCTTCTCCCCGAGGCTGTCGCCGCCGCCCTTCCCACTCTTATTGACGGCGCCTCCCCCTCCTTCCTCGGCTCTGCCCACATCCGCCACGGCCATGCCTAAACGGCGATTATATAATCGCAATCCGGCAGATGCGCAAAGCGATGCCCTCTTTTCCACTTCACCCTTTGCACCCTAGAACAGATCCAAAACCGCCCTCCCCACAGGCCGCGCGTTTCCCGCGCACCCATGCCCTCGCCCTAAGGATGGGGCGTGGGGAAACCATGTGGTTTCCCCTAAAAATGTTTTTGCATACTTTTTGCGCCAAAAAGTATGGGCCGGTCGCGGCCCGAGCGACATGCCACATCCCTGCCGGAGCGGCTGTGCGTTTACTCAACTTTGATTCAATATCGGTATTAGCCTTTTTTCACCGCCTGCACCTCAAAACCAGACCCAAAACACTTCTCCCCATAGGCCAAGCGTTTTCTGCGCACCCATGCCCTCGCCCTAAGGATAGGGATTGGGGAAACCATGTGGTTTCCCCAAAAAGTGTTTTTGCATACTTTTTGCGCCAAAAAGTATGGGCCGGTCGCGGCTCGAGCGACATGCTATATCCCTGCCGGAGCGACTGTGCGTTTACTCAACTTTGATTCAATATCGGGAGTAGCTTTTT
>JAVBNO010000031.1:0-83941 GCA_031551485.1 Oscillospiraceae bacterium | reverse complement strand
CGTACGAAAGCAGCGCCCTTGCCGGGTTTGACATGCTGAAATTCCACAATTTGGAACACATTGCCGTCCATATCGAATGTGACGCCGTTTCTAAATTCACCTGCTGAAATCATTGGTTTTCCTCCATGCTTCTCAAAAAGCTTTTAATCTGTTATACAGTTTAGCTTATATACAGCCATTTTGCAAGCCTTTTGTTATCCGCAGCCGCCCTTCACAGCAAAAAAAACCACTATAAAATAATCAATTCCTTAGGGCTATGGGTCAAATTCTCTGCCCCCGCTTCCCCCATATAAACCATATCTTCAATGCGGCAACCAAACCGGCCTGCTATATATATACCCGGTTCTACCGTAAAAATATCACCATATTGGCAGCTGTCCTCACTGCTTTGGGAAAAGCCGGGCGATTCATGAATTTCTAGCCCGACACTGTGTCCAAGGGAATGGCCGAAGTATTCCCCGTAACCCGCCTCTGCAATCACGTCACGGGCCAATTTGTCCACCTGGGAACACCGCACGCCGGTCTGAATGGCGTCCAGCACCTTTTGCTGGGCCGCCAGCACGGTGTGGTAGACTTTTTGCATCTCGTCGGTGGCGTGGCCCACAGCAACAGTGCGGGTCATGTCGGAATGGTAGCCGCCGACGACGGCACCAAAATCCAGGGTCAAAAAATCCCCCGACGAAAGGACACGGTCCGAGGCACCGGCATGAGGCACGGAAGAGTTGGGCCCGCCGGCCACAATAAAGTCGAAGGAGGCTTCCTCCGAACCGATTTGGCGGCTGTAAAATTCCAGCGCCAAGGCAATTTGCTTCTCCGTTTTGCCCGGGGCGATGTGATTGAGAATATAGGCAAAACTGTCGTCGGTGATTTTTTGCGCGGCTTTGATATGGGCAAGCTCCAGCGCCGACTTGCAACGGCGTTGGGCAGTAATCAGTTCGCTGAAGCAGTCGTCCGTCAAAAAAGTAAGCCCCGGAAAATCCCGTTTAAATCGGTTCCAGCGGGAAAGACTAACGCCGCTTTCCAGCGCGATTATCGCGGCATGATTGATGGCAAAAAATTCCGCCAATTGTTTTTTGGCATCCGTCAAAAGCACAACCTCACAAACGGCTTGTTGCCGTGCCTTTTCGTAATATCGAAAATCAATAAAAAGACATGACTTTTCCCGGGAAATAACCACGATACCATCGGAGGATTTCATGCCGGTGTAGTAATAGCGGTTCACATCGCTGTTAATAAGGGCGCCATCCACGCCGTCAGGAAGTTTTCGTTGCAACTGCGAAAGCCGTTCATTCATAGCCCCAGACCACCTTTATCCAGCCAGAATCTTTGATTTAGAGAAGATGTTTCAGCCCCTGGAGCGCCAGGTAATAGCCTGCTTTGCCCATACCACAGATGTGTCCTGCCGCCACCGGCGCAATTACCGAATGATGGCGGAATTCGTCCCGGGCATAAATGTTGGAAAGGTGTACCTCGATGCAAGGAATTTGAACTGCCACAATGGCGTCGCGAATGGCGTAGCTGTAATGGGTGAAGGCACCCGCATTCAGAATAATGCCGGCGTACTCCCCTTTGGCGGTTTGAATCCAGTCGATTAAGTCGCCCTCGTGGTTGGACTGGCGAAAATCCGCTTCAAAAGAGAGCTGTGCCGCCTTTTGGGCAATGTCCCGATTGATGTCGTCCAGCGTTTCTACACCGTAAACCGTGGTTTCCCTCATACCCAAAAGATTAATATTAGGCCCGTTGAGGATGAGTATCTTTTTCATATGTTATTCCCTTTCTGTCGCGCAGGATGTATAGATATGCATCATTGTGGCCGCATCTTCTGCCTGGGTGCCGGCGGATTCGCAAATGAAAGTGGGCGAAAGGTTCTTGCGGACGGTTAACTCGGCCACTGGCTCGAAAAGAGGACCATATATTTCGTCGGCAAAAGTAAGGTGGCGTAGCTCTCCCCCACGTTGCGTGTATTCGATTTTGGAAAAGTGAGAATGAAATTCCTGGAGCCGGGAAGCACCCAGCGCATTTTCGATGGCGTCAAAAATGGCCTCGAAATCCGCCATCTTTTTAAGGGAACCGAAAGTACGGGCATTGAGATGGCCAAAATCAATGCAGGGAATCAGCCGCTCATCCAACCGGCAAAGGGCCAGCACTTCGTCCAATGTGCCCAACTGGCCGATTTTCCCCATTGTCTCAGGACAGATGCGCACAGCGGAAAGGCCCTCGGCATCCAGGGCGGCCAGCGCTTTTTTCATCGTTTGGGAGGCCAGCATCAACGCTTCGGCGCGGGTCATCTTTGCAGTGGAGCCGCTGTGAACCACAATGCGGGTGCCGCCCATGGCGGTAATTGCCCGGGCAGACTGGAGGATGTAATCGATGCTGGCATCCCGTTTGGCATCCTCGGCGCTGGAAAGGGAGATATAATAGGGTGCATGAAGAGATAGGGCGATATTGGCAGCTTGTGCCGCCGCCCCCAGTCGGCCCGCCATTTCGGCGGAAATACGTACTCCGCGACCACACTGGTATTCAAAGGCGTTAAGGCCGAAATGGGCCAAATAGTCCGGCATTTCCACCGTACTTTTGTAGCCCATGGTCGTAAAACTGTCAGAAAGGCCGGCCGGCCCAAAGCGTACCATCCTGCTTATATCCCCCGCTTTCGATAGCTGCGAAGCAATATTTTCTCCAAACTGCGTTTGAAACGAAAAAACCACCGTGTTTCAAATTCCATCGGTTCAACCAAAATACTATGACATCCGCACAAATTGCCAACAGCCATATCGGTAAAAAGCTGGTCTCCCACCATGGCGACCTGCTTTTGGGTAAGGCCCAGCCTGGCAATGGCCCGGTTAATCCGAAACGGAAGGGGTTTGCATGCATTGGCCACATAGCCAAGCCCCAAAAGACGCGCGAACGGCTCCACCCGTGCTGAATGATTATTGGACATAATCAGCAGTTTGATGCCGGCTTGCTTCATTTCCTCGATCCAAGAGAGCACCTGGGCATCAGGCACCGGGTTATTGTCGGTAGTAAGAGTATTATCCACATCCAACAAAAGCGCCGAGACGCCCAGCGCATCCAGCTTTTGTTTAGTGATATTATATACTCTTTTCTCCATTGTCGTTGGACGAAAAATAGCCATGGATGACCTCCTGTTTTTTGGGGCCAAAGGAAAAACGGGCATTATGCCCGTTTTTTGAGTAAAAAATTACAGATATTTGCGTTTACGAGCAGCCTCCGATTTCTTTTTCCGCTTGACAGAGGGCTTCTCATAATGTTCCCTTTTCCGCACCTCGGCAAGAACGCCGGACTTGGCGCATTGACGTTTAAAACGTCTAAGCGCGCTGTCAAGGGATTCATTATCCTTGATTCTAATTTCAGACATGTACCTGTTCCCTCCCCACGCCAAACGGCCGGAGTTATATCCATCATGGATAACATTTGTATTATACTATGACAGATTTTACAATGTCAAGTCATTTTGGGGGTGAAATTATCGTCTTTTCATACAATTTGCATGGTAAACGACAGGCAATTGGGTTTCACAAGCAAGATATAGCGTAGATGTCTATTTCACCACGAAATTGAGAAGTTTACCCGGCACATAAATGGTCTTAACAATTTTTTTGCCCTGAAGCGCCGCATGAATGCCGGCATCGCTTTGGGCCAGCTCCACAACCACATCTTCGGAGGCGACAGCATCGATAATAAGACGACCGCGGATTTTGCCGCAAACCTGCACCGCAATTTCCACTTGGGCATCCCGGCATTTGGCCTCGTCATATTCAGGCCATTTTTGTACCGAGACGATTCCGTCCTCTTTCAGGATTTCCCAAAGTTCCTCGGTTATGTGGGGCGCAAAGGGATTGAGAAGCAACAAAAAAGTTTTATATTCATCCCGGGTGAGACTACCCTTGTCAGTAATATCATTGAGCAGACCCATCATTGCGGCGATGGCAGTATTAAACTTTAGATTCTCGATATCTTCCGTTACTTTTTTGATGAGTTTGTGAAAACCGCTTTCCAATTCATGAGAAAAGCCACCCGCTTTGGTGACGATCTCTTGCAAGCTCCACACCCGTTCCAAAAAGCGGCGGCAGCCTTTGACAGAGGCGGCGCTCCAGGGGGCGCTTTTTTCAAAGTCGCCGATAAACATCTCATAGAGGCGCATGGTATCGGCACCGTAAGTCTCGATAATTTCGTCCGGATTAACGACATTGCCCCGGGACTTGCTCATTTTTTCACCGTTTTCGCCCAAGATCATACCATGGCTGGTGCGCTTGGCGTAAGGCTCCGGATCGCGGACAACACCGATATCATAGAGGAATTTATGCCAGAAGCGGGAGTATAAAAGGTGGAGAGTGGTATGTTCCATGCCACCGTTGTACCAGTCAACCGGCATCCAATAGTCCAGCGCCTCTTTGGCGGCCAACGCCATATCGTTATGGGGGTCGCAATAACGCAAAAAATACCAGGAGGAACCGGCCCACTGGGGCATGGTGTCCGTCTCGCGTTTAGCGGGACCCCCGCAATGGGGGCAGGTGGTGTTGACCCAGTCGGTCATTTTAGCCAAGGGAGATTCACCGGTTTCGGTAGGTTCGTAGGATTCCACCTCCGGCAGCCGCAGGGGCAACTCACTTTCCGGCAATGCTACATAGCCGCACTTTTCACAATGCACAAGAGGGATGGGCTCACCCCAGTAACGCTGGCGGGAGAAAACCCAATCCCGCAGCTTATAGTTGACTTTGGCCTCTCCTCTTCCCTTTTGCGCCAGCCATTCGGTCATTTTCACCTTGGCATCATCCACCGAAAGACCGTCTAAAAAGCCGGAATTGACCATGGTGCCTGTATCGCAATCCACATAGGCTTCTTTTTCCACTTGCCCGCCGGCAACGACCTCGATGATAGGAAGGCCAAATTTTCGGGCAAATTCCCAGTCGCGGGTATCGTGGCCGGGTACCGCCATAATGGCGCCGGTACCATAGGTGACCAGCACGTAGTCGGCCACAAAAATGGGAATTTCCGCGCCATTGGCGGGATTAATACCACGTATGCCCTTGATTTCCACACCTGTTTTTTCTTTGACGACTTCGGTGCGCTCAAAATCCGATTTGCGGGCAGATATTTCACGATAAGCGGCTACCTCTTCCCAGTTGGTAATGCGGTCGGCCCAGCCTTCCAAAAGCGGATGCTCTGGGGCGATAACCATATGGGTGGCACCGAAAAGCGTATCGGCTCTGGTTGTGAATACGCGCAGTGTGTCGCCCACTGTGGTGCCGAAATCGACTTCGGCGCCGGTGGAACGCCCAATCCAGTTGCGCTGGGATATTTTGACCCGCTCGATGTAGTTCACGAGTTCCAGATCGTCAATCAGCCGCTGAGCATAGGCGGTAATTTTAAGCATCCACTGGCTTTTGACCTTGCGCACGACCTCGCTGGCACAACGTTCGCAGACGCCGTTCACCACTTCCTCGTTGGCCAAAACACATTTACAGGAAGTACACCAGTTGACGGCCATTTCTTTTTTATAGGCCAGATTATGTTTAAAAAGCTGGAGAAAAATCCATTGGGTCCATTTGTAATAAGCCGGATCGGTTGTGTTCACTTCTCGTGACCAGTCGAAACTGAGGCCCAGCGATTGAAGCTGTGCTTTAAAACGGGCCACATTTTCCACAGTGACCTGCTCGGGGTGAATTTTATTTTTGATGGCATAATTTTCGGTGGGCAAGCCAAAGGCGTCCCAACCCATGGGATACAGCACATTGTAGCCCTGCATCCGCTTTTTGCGGGAGACAATGTCAAGCGCCGTATAAGAGCGGGGATGACCTACATGCAGCCCTTGGCCGGAAGGATAGGGGAACTCTACAAGCGCATAGAATTTAGGCTTTTTATAATCCTGCAACGCTGCAAACGTATTGTTCTGATCCCAGAATTTCTGCCATTTTTTTTCGATGTCTTTGTGCTGGTATTTCAAAAATGCCGGCCCCCTCGTTCATTGACAAATATGGTGAAGATGTTTTAATCTGCTTGAATGATATTGCTGATATCCACACGAGGTGCATCCGACCACAAGCGCTCCAGTGCATAAAACTCACGTGTTTCCTGATAAAACACGTGAATGATGACCTCATAATAATCCATGAGAATCCACGCGGCGGAGTTATAGCCTTCCACCCGCTTGGGTTCCAGGCCGGCCGCCGAAAGCTGTTTGTCCACTTCGTCGACCAATGCTTTGACTTGGGTGGTGCTGGTGCCCGAGGCGACGACAAAATAGTCGCCCAGGGTGGTGAGTTTGCGGATATCGATGACCACCACGTCGGTGGCTTTCTTGCTATCCAATATGCCGGCCACTTTTTTGGCCAGTTCGATCGATGTCATGCTACTGCATTCACTCCTTATGGGTTCCATGACAATGCTTGTCCTGTAAAATAAAATAGAAAGCCTTGTTTTAGAAGGCGCTGCGGACGTTTCCGGGCCAAATATCCTTGAAATCCAACGGCTTTTTCTCCTCCTGTTTTGGCTCTTGCTGTTGGACCGGGTATACAAGCTGGTCCAAGCCACCCTGACCGGCCCGGGTGCAGTACTCGTTGTAGGCATTGTATGTATCGGGACAGATTTCCATACACTGACGGGCAAAATCTTCCACAATAAAGCTCAGGGAATTGAGCATTGCTTCATCCAGTGACCGTTCCGCAAGGCGCCGCAACGCATCCACCTCGGGAAAATGGCGATCCGACGACGTTAAATCAGCCACATAGATGATTTGTTCCAAGCGAGACATACCCGCCCGGGCGGTGGTGTGATACCGGATGGCGTTAAGGATGTCCGGATCGGTGATATTCAGCTGTTGCTCGGCAAAGACGGCGCCGGCAATGCCGTGCCAGATTTGCGGCTGCCGGAAGGTGACATTGTCACAGATTATACCAGCTTTCACCATCATTTGCAATAAAACGGAACGGGGGAAATCCTTGCAAATATCATGCAAAATAGCTGCTGTGTAAGCGCGCTTGGCGTCTTCGCCGTAAATGGACGCCAGCCGCATCGCTTCTCTTGCCACACATTGGGAATGGTAGAAACGTTTTTCGCTGACCATTAGTTTGACAATTTCTTCGTAGCTTTGCAAAGTCGGTTCCTCCTCTTGTGCCAAAACAAAGCGATTGCCTTGTTTTTGGTGAAGTATCATTCTATCCCTGTTTGCTCTTTATGGCTCGAAATAAAGCTGATGATCACAGATATAACGGTACACATTCTTGTGCAAAAAGCGCGTCGTGTTCTCATGAGTTCGAATGCTCTCGCGGATTTGGGTTGAGGACATCGCATAAACCGGCGTATCCAACAAGATAACGTTGCCACCCGCAGGCCTGAGGGTATCGACCGCTTGTGAAAGGCGGTTTTCATCCTCGTGTTTACGAGATATACCCACAATGACCGATTGCCTTAGTATATCTTGCCACCGGTACCACTGGGAGAAAGTCAAAAGCATGTCACTGCCAATAATCAAATACAGCGTGTCGCCCGGATATTGGGCGGCCAGCTGTTCCAGCGTGTAAATGGTATAACTGGGGCCGGCCTGGGTAAGCTCGATATCGCTGACCTGGACAAAGGGATGGGGGCGAGCGGCCAGCGCGCACATATTGAGCCTGTGTTCCCCGGCGACAACATCGGCGGAAGACTTATGGGGCGGTATATGGGTGGGAATAAGCAGCAGTGTGTCCAACCCCAACATGCGTCGCGCCGCCAAAGCGGCCCGCATATGCCCTTTATGGATGGGGTTGAAGGTACCGCCGAAAATACCGATTTTGCCCAAGCTCCCTCTCCCCTTTTGCTGCATATGTCGTCAATCTGGTGAGATCACACTGTTTTTGGTGCGGCGTCGGTACAGCACAAACCGGCTGCCGATGACCTGTACCACCTGCGCATTGGTTTCTGTTGCCAACGCCTCGGCAGCCTCTCTGGCGCTTTGGGGGGCTGTTTCCAGCACACGGAGCTTAATCAGCTCCCGGGCTTCCAGGGCATCGTCCACCTGTTTGATCGTCTGGGCGCTTACGCCACCCTTACCCACCTGCAATATCGTGTCCAAACCGTTGGCCAGGCCACGCAGTTTGGCGCGTTGTTTACTTGTCAGTTCCAAATTCTATCGGCTCCTTCTTTCTGCCATTATACCACAAAATTGGCGCAATGCTCGTCCCCTATGGCTAATTTGATCTTTTTTTTCGCCGGAAAGGGCGGCAAAGCTGATATCATCTACCAAAAAAATGGGATCATACCCGAAACCGCTGGAACCGGAGGGGGTAAAAGCAATTTTGCCCTCACAGACACCTTCGCATTCGATAATATCGTTTTCTCCCATGACGCAGCAGATCGCGGATACAAAACGGGCTAGCCTTTTTTCCTGGGGAACGCTTTCAAGCTCGTGGAGAAGCATCGCCATTTTGTCGGGATAGGAAGCATTGTCACCGCCGTAGCGGGCGGAATAGACCCCTGGGCGGCCGCCAAGCGCGTTCACGCACAGGCCGGAATCGTCGGCAATGGCGGGAAGGCCCGTGAGGCGAAAAACCCCTTCGGCTTTTAACCGGGCGTTGGCCGCAAAGGTGGCGCCGGTTTCCTCGACCACCAGACCGGGGCAGACTGCGCTTTGGGGACGCACACGGTAACCCAACGGGGACAAAATCCGGTCAAATTCTTCCACTTTATGAGGATTGCCGGTGGCGACAATGATATCGGTCATATGGATTCATCCTCAAGGTTCAAAAGTGCGCCAGCAAAGTCCCGGGCGCAAAAAGGCCGCAGATCGCCCAGCTGCTCCCCGACCCCAACGTATTTGATGGGCACACCAATTTGATCCCGGATGGCAATGACAACGCCGCCTTTGGCCGTGCCGTCCAATTTGGTAAGAATAATGCCTGTGATGCCCGCCGCCTCTTGAAACTGCTTGGCCTGGGCAACGCCGTTTTGTCCGGTGGTGGCGTCGATCACCAGCAGCACCTCTTTGGCGCAATCCGGCGCTTCCTTTTCAATGATGCGGGAGATTTTTTGAAGTTCATCCATCAGGTTTTTTTTGTTGTGAAGACGCCCCGCTGTGTCGCAGATGATGACGTCGGCACCCCTGGCTTTGCCGGCGTTAATGCTGTCAAAAACGACTGCCGCAGGGTCGGCGCCTTCGCTGTGCTTAATCAGCGCCGCGTCAGCTCGCTTGGCCCAAATCTCCAGCTGCTCAATGGCGGCGGCCCGGAAGGTGTCCGCCGCGCCCAATAGAACGGTTTTGCCCTCCTCTTTGATGGCGCAAGCCAATTTGCCAATGGTGGTGGTTTTGCCCACTCCGTTTACACCAATCACCAGCACTACAGCCGGGGTGGTGGATAAATCCAGCCCTTCATCCGGGCCCAGCATCTCTTCAATCACTTCGGCCAAAAGGGGTTTGACATCCGCCGGGCTTTTGGCTCCTTTTTGTTTCACTTTGGCCTTAAGGCTTGTAGTGATTTTGGCCGAAGTTTCCACCCCTACATCCGCCAGGATGAGCAGTTCCTCCAGCTCTTCCAGCATATCGTCATCGATGCGGTGAAAGCTGCCCAGCATGCCGTCAAAACCATTTACAAAGTTTTGGGATGTTTTACGCAGCCCTTCCCCGATCTTACCAAATAAACCCAATGCAATTCCTCTTTCCTCTTACTTAATACCCAGCTTGCTTTCAATTTCCGTCACATCCAGTTTCAGCATTTTGGAGACGCCCTCCTCCTGCATGGTGACGCCATAGAGCACATCCGCTTCCTCCATGGTACCGCGGCGGTGGGTGATGGCGATAAACTGAGTGCGTTTTGTCATCCGCCGCAGATAAGCCGCAAACTTGCCTACGTTGACATCGTCCAGCGCCGCCTCGATTTCGTCAATCAGGCAAAAAGGCGCAGGGCTGACTTTTAAGATGGCAAAGTAGATGGCAATGGCCACAAAGGCTTGCTCGCCACCCGACAGCGACGACAGGTTCTTAATGAGTTTGCCCGGGGGCTGGACAAAAATTTCAATGCCGCTTTCCAGCACATCCGATTCGTCCGAAAGTTCCAGCCGCGCTTTGCCGCCGCCAAAAAGCTCCACAAAAATCCGGCTGAACTGGTCGTTAATGCGGGTAAATTTATCGCTGAACAATTGACACATGTCGGCGGTAAGCTCGGCGATAATGCGGCTCAGCTCCGCTTTGGAGCTTTCAATGTCTTCCACCTGCGCTTTGAGAAAGGTGTAACGCTCAGATACTTCCTTATACTCTTCAATGGCGCCCACGTTCACATTGCCTAACGCTTTAATTTTGCCACGAAGGTCAGTCAAACGCTTTTGAGCAGCTGACAAGTCTTCTAGCTTTACAGCAATTTCCAGTGCCTGGGTACGGGACATTTCGTAGTCTTCCCATAGCTTGTTTACAATATTATCCATTTCTTCCATCATGTTTTTGTAGCGTTCTTCCAAGCGCCCCAATTCGCCGGAAATGCCGCCCATGTTGTCGGAAAAGTTCCGCCGCTCCCGATTGAGTTCGGCATCCTTCTGCTCGCAGGAAAGGCGTTCCTTGGTTTTGTCTTCAATTTGCTGGCTTATCCGGTCGATCACTTGGGTTTCTTCGCCGCTTTGGGCAATGCGGGCTTCAATGCCGGCACGAATCTCTTCGTTTTGCTGGCGATAACTTTCCAGCCGCTCTTTCATATCCGAAAGCTGAAGGTTATGGCCTTCCTGCCGCTGCCGCAGTTCGGAAAGCTGTGTTTCCAACGACTCTTTGTCTTTTTGTTGGCTGAGCAGCAGAATTTGCAGCTCTTTGACTGCCTCTCCCTGCCGGTCCGCTTCGGCGTCTGCATCATCACGCTCTTTGGCGCGCACCACAAGTTCTTTTTCAATTTCGACCAGCTGGTTGTTAATGCTGGCGACAGCTTCGTCCGACGATAGATTTTGGGCTTGCAGCTCGGTAAGCCGCGCCGCCAATGTATCATATTCCCGGGTGGCGGCCTTGTGGGTTTGCAGCGCTTCTTCGGTGCTGAGAGTAAGCCGGCGGTGCTCCGCCTGCGCTCGCAACAGGTCCTCTTTGGCCGTTTGCATTTCGGCCTCGATACCTTCCACCGCAGCTTCCAATGCGGCCAGCTGTTGAGCCTCTTCTTTGATTTGGCCTTCAATTTGGCGGGATTTTTCCACAAATTCCTCTGCCTGGGCCTTAAGTTTTTCAATTTCGCTTTTGCGTCCTAAAATGCCGGCGCTCCGGGCTACGTAACCGCCGGTGAGGGAACCGCCCGAGTTGACGACCTGGCCATCCAATGTCACGATACGGAATTTATAGCCGTTGGCCTTGGCCATTTGGACGGCATGGTCCAGGGTATCGGTGACAGCAATGCGGCCTAAAAGCCAATCGACAACACCGGTAAAACGGGCATCGTAGCGCACAAGTTCACTGGCAAGGCCGATATATCCGTTTTGCTTCTCGAAGCCTCTGGTATCCAGCCGACTGCCTTTGACCGATGTGATGGGTAAAAAGGTGGCGCGGCCGGTCTTGGACTGAGCCAGCATCTGAATGGCCTGTTTGGCACTGTCTTCGTTTTCCACCACTACGTTTTGCATGGCAGCGCCAAGGGCAATTTCCACTGCCACCGCATATTCATCACCGGCGGTGATGAGGGTGGAAATGGGGCCCACAACCCCCCGCAAAGCGCCTGTTTCAGACTGGCGCATGACATAACGGATGGCGGAGCCAAAGCCCTCCATGTTTTTTTCCATGTCCTCCATGACCTGGGCCCGCTGTAAAAGGGTGCCGGCTTTGTCATCCAGGCCCTTTTGCTCATTTTGTAGGGTGGCAATTTTTTGCCGCCGGGAGGTAAGCTTCATATCGTAGCCGCCCCGGGAGTTTTCCAGCACATGAATCTGATCCTGCAGTTCCCCAATAAAGGCGGTGGCATCGTCCAATTCTTTGCGTAGGCGAACAAGATTTTCATCTTTTTGTTGGGAAGATTCCTTTAGCTGGCCGGTGCGTTCAATAATCTCTTCAATAAGGGATGCGGCGGCCACGCTGTCTAACTGGGCCTTGGACACGCCCTGGCGCATTTCGAACCGCTGGGATTTCAAGGACTCGATGCGCAGCTCGGCCTCGGCTTCCAGCGAACGCGCCTGTTCAACAAGGGCGGTAACCTGGGTAATCTGCCCGTTTAGCCTGTCAATTTCGCTGCAAACGGCTTCAATCTTCCCTGCCCGCTCGGCAATTTGTTCATCCAGCTGGGTACCTGTTTCCCCCTGGGAATTTAATTGGCGAACAATTTCCTCCGCAGCTTCGTTGTTGCGGGCGATGTTGTTTTCCATAACCGCAATGTCTGATTTGCTGTTGCCTAAATTGGCCTGCAGCTCCTCAATGCGTTTGCGGCTGTTGTCAATAAAAACGTCAATGTCCTGTCGGCGGGCGGCCAGTTCCTCCAGGGTGGTGTCGATTTGGCGAATTTGATTCTCCAACGAGTCATGATCATTTTTGCATAAAAGGATTTTATCCTCCTGCTCTTTGACCTGACCCCGCAGTTTCTCCATAGTCTCCATCCACAGGGAAATTTCCAGTACTTTCTTTTCTTCCGCCATGGCCACGAACTGCACGGCTTTTTGGGACTGAATACGCAGTGGCTCGACCCGGTCTTCCAGTTCGCCTAAAATATCCCGCAGGCGCACAAGGTTTTCTTCGGCATACAGCAGGCGGCGTTCCGCCTCGGTCTTGCGGAAGCGGTATTTGGCAATGCCTGCCGCTTCCTCGAAGATTTCGCGGCGCTGGGTGCTTTTGGCGCCCACAATTTCGGCAATACGCCCTTGGCCAATGATCGAGTAACCGTCACGCCCAAGGCCGGTATCCATGAACAGCTCTACAATGTCCTTAAGCCGCACCATGTCCTGATTGATGCGATATTCGCTTTCGCCCGAACGATAAAGTTTGCGGGTGACAATAACTTCATCCTGCTCCACCGCCAATGTGCGGTCGGTGTTGTCAATAATAAGGGAAACCCAGGCAAAGCCGGTGGGCTTGCGCAGCTGGGTACCGCCGAAAATAACATCCTCCATTTTGGCGCCGCGCAGCGTTTTGCTGGACTGCTCGCCAAATACCCAGCGGACACAGTCGCTGATGTTACTTTTGCCGCTGCCATTGGGACCCACAATGGCGGTGATCCCATCGTTGAAGGTCAGCTTTGTTTTGTCTGGAAAGGATTTGAATCCCTGCATTTCCAGCGCACGTAATCTCATTGTCTCGTCTCCCCTATGTAATCTCCCGTGGTGTGGGTTCCAGCCGCATCTCCCGCCCGGTTAAACCGGCATCGGAGCGGATGGCGAGGTGATATCCCAAAGACGCAAACGCCTTTACATTGCATCGATTGTGGCCGATGGCGGCGGACAGCGCTTGCGGCGCGACAAAGACTGTGATCTGTCTTCCTTGGGATAGCGTCTCTTTCGATAATAAATATTGCAGTTTGGTATAGAAAATCCTGCTTTCGCACAGCTCGCGAAAAGCCGGATGATAGGCACCGGCAATGGCTTGGGAGCCTACCAGTTCGCTGCTGTGAAGCCCTGCCCGAATGACGGGAATGCTTTTGGATTCAAAAAATTCGATCAGCTCCGCGCAAAGCACCGCGCTTTCATCGACACCGGGCGGCGTGTAAAGCCCCGCCTTATATAAATCTGCCAGCCGGGTGCCGTTTAGCACCACAACCGGATAAATGCGTACAAATGCCGGCTCCAGCGCCGCAAGTGCCCTGGCGGTTGCCCATACCCCGGCCCTGTTGTCGCCATAAAGGCCGGTCATCATTTGCAAACCAAGTGTAAAGCCTTTTGCCTTTATCAGGCCGGAGGCCGTTGCAACATCGGTGGCGGTGTGCCCGCGGCCATTTTGCAAGAGCGCGGCATCATCCATGCTTTGGGCACCCAGCTCAATCGTGGTGACATGGTACCGGGATAGGATGGATAATACTGCACCATCGATCGCGTCTGGCCGGGTGGAAATGCGAATGCCTGCGGCTTGTCCCTTTTCTACAAAGACAGCGGCGGCTTGGAGTAGCGCAGTCATCTTTTCCCGGGGAATGGCGGTAAAACTGCCCCCAAAAAAGGCAATCTCGGTTGTATAACGGCTATCGAGACGGAGTAGGGCCTCTGCGCAAAGAGCGGTCACATCCTCGGGACCGGGCATTGTTTGGGCGCCGGAAATGGTTTTTTGGTTGCAGAAGCTGCAATGGTGGGGGCATCCGGCGTGGGGCACAAAAATGGGGATATTGGCATGGCGCGCCGGTACACCCATCATGACTGGCCCATCAGCTCTAATGCTTCTTTGGCCGCCATCTGCTCGGCGCTTTTTTTGCTGCGGCCGGTGCCGGTGCCGATAACATTGCTGTTAAGGCGTACCTGAACCTCAAAGCGTTTGTCGTGGTCGGGACCTGTCTGCCCCACCAGTGCATAGGTCACCCGCTCCTCGGGGTTTTGCTGAATAATTTCCTGCAAAATAGTTTTGTAATCCTTGAAAGAAGGTTCACTTTCCTCCTCCAGCATAGCCTCCACAAGGGGCAACACAAAGCCCTTGGCGCATTCGATGCCGCCGTCCAGATAGATGGCGGCGATGACAGCCTCGAAGGCGTCGGAAAGAATGGAGGGGCGTTGGCGCCCCCCGGTCTGCTCCTCCCCTTTGCCAAAACGGATTTCTTTCCCAAGGCCGATTTTGTCCGCCATTTTGAAAAGGGAATTTTCGCAAACCAAGGTGGCCCGCAGCTTGGTCAAATCACCCTCGGTCATATGATAACGGTGGAACAGGTAATCAGATACGATAATGGAAAGCACCGCATCCCCCAAAAACTCCTGCCGTTCGTTGCTTTGCAGTCCAATCTTGTTTTCGTTGGCATAAGAAGAGTGGGTAAGGGCGATGTGCAAATACTTTTTATCTTGAAATGTGTAGCCGATTTGTTCTTCGAAACTCATAGTGTACTCTCCCGAAGGGGCACAGGCGAAAACTTATTCTGCAACTGCGTCCTGATTCTTTAGCGAAGCCATGGCGGCCTCAGTGGCGGCGATTACGTTATTTTCGTGCATAAGCTTAGCCTGGCGAACTGCGTTTTTAATGGCATTGGCGTTAGAGCTGCCATGGGCCTTAATGACCGGATGAGAGAGGCCCAGCAACGGCGCGCCGCCGTGCTCTGTATAATCCATTTTGGCCTTGAATCGCTTGATGCCGCTGTTTACCAGCACCGCCGCGAGTTTTGTGGCCACCGACTGGGTGAAAATGGTTTTAATCTCTTTGGCGAAAGAAAGGGCCAAGCCCTCAGTTAATTTGAGGATAATGTTGCCGGTAAAGCCGTCGGCCACCGCCACATCGCATTCGCCCAGAGGCACGCCACGAGCTTCCACATTGCCCACAAAATGAACAGGGGCATTGGAAAGCAACTTGTAAGCCTCCACCTGCAATTCAGTGCCTTTGGTCTCCTCGGCACCGATGTTTACAAGGCCCACACGTGGGTCGGTTACCCCACCCACACAACGCATATAGGCCGCACCCATAATGGCGAATTGTATAAGCATTTCGGGGCGGCAGTCATGGTTTGCGCCCATGTCGATAAGCAGGTATTTGTCCGCTCCGCCCTTGGCCGCCAACACAGGAATGATGGAGGCAATGGCAGGGCGTTTGACCCCTTTCATCCGTTTAACGATGAAGGTGCCGCCTACCACCGCTGCCCCGGTGCTGCCCGCCGTGATGAAGGCATCGCCTTTGCCCTCGGCCAATGCCTGCATACCTACGGCCATGGAGCAGTCTTTGTATTCTTTAAGAATTTTAACCGGATCTTCCTCGACGGGAATCACACGGGCTGCCGGCAAGATCTCTATGCCGTCCAGTGCCATATGATTGTCTGCGGCGCACTGGCGAATGGCAGTCTCATCGCCACAAAGAAGCACCGATACACCGTACTCCTTGACAGCCAGGGCACTGCCCTCCAAAACGGCCAACGGGGCATTGTCGCCGCCAAAGGCGTCTATAATTGCTCTCATGTCACATCATCTCCGGTTTTTAGAATGGTCTGTAGCATTTGTATGGATCGGTCGGCCAGCAGGCCGTATTTTTTCTGTTTATCTGCAACATGGGTGGGTAACGGCGGCAAAAGGCCCATATTGCACCCCATAGGCTGAAAATCAGCAATACTCTTGTCGCTGATATAGTGGCATAGCGCGCCGGTCATTGTTTCCCGCGGGAAAACAAGCGGCGGCTTTCCATCGATCTCTCGGGCCAGTTGAATGCCTGCCACAAGGCCGGACATGGCCGATTCAATATATCCTTCCACACCGGTAATCTGCCCGGCAAAGACAATGCGGGGATCTTTTTGCAGACGAAACCGGGCGTCCAACAATTGGGGGGCATCCAGAAATGTGTTGCGGTGCATGACACCATACCGCACAAATTCCGCCTGCTCCAACCCCGGAATGAGGGAAAAGACTCTTTGTTGCTCGGAAAAGCGGAGGTTGGTTTGAAAGCCCACCAGATTGCAAAGCCTGCCTTCCGCATCTTCCCGGCGCAGCTGGACCACGGCCCATGGGCGCTTGCCCGTATGGGGGTCGGTGAGGCCCACCGGTTTCAGCGGACCGAAACGCAGGGTATCAAGCCCCCGCTTAGCCATTACTTCCACAGGCATGCAACCTTCGTACACCCGGAAAAATTCCTTTTCAAAGGTTTTAAGCTCCACTGTTTCCGCTGTGGTAAGCGCTTCCCAAAAGGCTTCATACTCGGCTTTGGTGAAGGGGCAATTGATATAATCCGCTTCTCCCCTGTCATACCGGGCAGCCCAAAAGACCTTGTCGGGGTCAATGGACGCTGTAGTAACAATGGGCGCGGCGGCATCGTAAAAGCTGAGGGTTTGGCGGCCGCACAAAGCTTGAATACTTTCTGCCAGCGCCGCGGTAGTGAGAGGGCCGGTGGCAATGATCACTCTGCCCTCTTCTGGAATGGCGGTAACTTCGCTTGTTTCGACTGTAATGAGGGGATGCGCTTGGATTTGGGCAGTGATGGCATCGGAAAACGCGGTGCGGTCCACCGCCAGCGCTCCGCCGGCCGCCACCGCCGTTTTTTCGGCGGCATCCAATATAATCGAGCCCAAAAGGCGCATTTCGGCTTTAAGAAGCCCGGCGGCGGAATTGATCCTTGCCGCCTTGAGAGAATTGGAGCAGACCAACTCTCCAAACCCGGCATAGGAGTGGGCCGGTGTGTAACGGTTGGGTTTCATTTCCCGCAATGTCACCGGTATGCCCCGGCAGGCCAGCGCATAGGCTGCCTCGCAGCCCGCAAGCCCGGCGCCGATGACCGTGACATTATTCATAGTCTGCCTCGGGCTTGGCTGCTTTTTCAATGGGGGCTTCGTAACCGCAATCCGGCTTAAGACAGCGAATCATGGCGCCGCGGCCTGTCTTTTTATAAAGCCCGCTGCCACATTTGGGGCACTTGTCCGCCAATGGGGTGTCCCAGGTCATAAAGGAGCATTGGGGGTTATGTTCACAACCGTAATAACCCTTGCCCTTTTGAGACTTTTTGGCCAGTACTTTGCCCCCGCACAGGGGGCAAATGCCCGGCGTCTCTTTTACAATCTTTTTGGTGTTGCGGCATTCGGGAAACCCGGGACAAGCCAAAAACTTGCCGAACCGGCCGCTTTTAATCACCATTTTGCGCCCGCAAAGCTCGCAAACCACATCGGTTTCTTCATCGGGCACTTTAATGCGGGTGCCGGTCATATTTTGCTCCGCTGTCTCCAGTGTGTGGGCAAAATCGCGGTAAAAACTGTCCAGCGTTTTGACCCAATTTTGCTTGCCCTCTTCCACTTCGTCCAGATTTTTTTCCATATTGGCGGTGAAGCCCACATCCACAATATCTTTAAATTGATCCTTCATCACCTGGGTAGTGACTTCGCCCAGGGCGGTGGGGAACAAATTTTTACCGTCCCGTTCTACATACCCCCGGTTAATCACCGCTGTAATAATGGGAACATAGGTGCTGGGGCGGCCGATGCCCTGCTCCTCCAATGCCTTGATGAGGGAAGCCTCTGTATAGCGCGGGGGTGGCTGGGTGAAATGCTGGTTGGGAAGCACCTCTTTGCAGGTAAGGCTTTCCCTTTCCAAAAGGGCCGGAAGCACGGAAGATTTTTCCTCGTCTTCGTCCTTTCCTTCTTCATAAAGAACTGTAAAGCCATCAAACTTTACAGAAAATCCTGAGGCTTTAAAGCTGTATTTTCCGTGTTTTTCCGGTTTAATATGCTCAATGTCGCTGTCTGCTTCAATGTCGACAGAGACGGTATCCAAAAGGGCATTGGCCATTTGGCTGGCGATAAAACGCTCCCAAATAAGCTTATAAAGCTTGTACTGATCCCCAGTCAAACTATCTTTTACCTTGGCCGGCGTAAGCTCGACGATGGTGGGCCGGATGGCCTCGTGGGCGTCCTGGGCGTTGGATTTGGACTTGAACACCCGGGGGGAAGGCGGCAGATAGTTTTTGCCGTATTGGGTGGTGATGAAATCGGCGGCATCTTTGGCGGCTTCATCGGAGATGCGAAGCGAATCGGTACGCATATAGGTAATCAGGCCGGTAGCGCCCATGCCCTCCACCTCGACACCCTCATACAACTCCTGGGCAGCCTTCATAGCCCGGCGGCCTTGAAAGCCCAATTTCCGAAAGGCGTCCTGCTGAAGGGTGGAGGTAATGAAAGGCGGCGCAGGTGCTTTTTTGCGTACGGCGCTTTTGACCTTGCCAACTATATAGCGGCAGCTTTGTAAGTCGTCCAAAATCCCATTGGCAGTGTCGGCTGTCTTAATCTCCGCTTTTTCGCCACCAATCAAATTGAGTTTAGCGGGAAAAACGGTGGGTGTATCGGCGCTGGAAAATTTGGCGTCAATGCTCCAGTATTCCTCCGACACAAATGCCCGGATCTCCTCTTCCCTGTCGGTAATCAGTTTGACAGTGACAGATTGCACCCGTCCGGCGGAAAGACCTTTGCGGATTTTCTTCCAGAGAAACGGGCTGATTTTGTATCCGACAATGCGGTCCAAGATGCGGCGGGCCTGTTGGGCATTGACCAAATCCAGGTCAATGCATCGCGGATTGGCCATGCCGTTTTGGACACCGCTTTTGGTAATTTCGTTAAAAGTGACCCGATTGGCATCGTTCAAATTGATTTTGAGCATATGGGCCAGATGCCAGGAGATAGCTTCACCCTCCCGGTCCGGGTCGGTTGCGAGAAAAATCTGGTCGCTTTTTTTGGCTTTGGATTTTAAATCTTTAACCAAAGCCTCTTTTCCCTTGATTTCCTCGTAAGCGGGAGCAAAATTGTTATCTACATCTACCCCCAGCTTGCTTTTGGGCAGATCACGAATATGCCCCATGGAGGCGACAACTTCGTAGTCCGCCCCTAAATATTTTTTAATGGTCTTCGCCTTGGCCGGCGACTCGACAATTAATAGCTTTGACATATTAGGCCACCATTCTTATGCTTATTTGTCATCTATATATATGGATTGCTCCAGTATCAGACAGTTTAGGGTCAATTAGAAAGAGTGAAGCGGCGCCCCGGATGGGCCGTAATCAGACCGTAAATCTCCAATTGGGTGAGCGCCGAGAGCACCTCCTGAATAGAAATACTTGTTTTGAGCTGCAATTCATCCGGTGTAATCGAATTTATACTTATAAGTTCGTATACTTTAAGTTGGTTATTGTTGAGAAAATCCGGCGCTGGAGGCCGTTTTTGCTCCTTTTGCGGGGGCGCCTCCACCTTTGGCGTCGGCTTTTGGGATTGTTTGGGGCCTTGGCTGGCATTTGCACCTGTTTTAAGGGGCAGGCGGGTCAGCCCGGTTGCATTGTTCTCCTCAAGAAGTGAAAGCTGCGCCTGTTCGTAAGTTTTGTGAGTTTTGACATCGACACGGCGGTAAGAATCGTACTTGTATTCATCCAAAATGTCGCTGACCTGGGTAACAGGGATGGCGCCCTGGCGGATGAGCCAGTTTGGGCCCTCTGACATGGGGGCGAAAATGCTACCCGGAACGGCAAAAACATCTTTACCCTGGGCCAGCGCGTGGGCCGAAGTGATCAGGGAACCGCTCTCTTTGGCTCCTTCAACAACGACGGTACCGCTGGTTATGCCCGAAATAATGCGGTTGCGCACCGGAAAATGCTCCGGGCGGCCCAATGTGCCTGGCGGATATTCGGAGATGATCGCTCCGTTTTGAATCATCAGCTTCTTCAGTTCCCGGTTAGAGGCGGGGTAATCAATATCGACGCCGCAACCAATCACACCGATGGTGGGGCCGCCCCCTTTGAGGGCGCCGATGTGGCAAACGGTGTCGATGCCGATAGCAAAACCGCTGACGACGACCGTATGATGTGCCGCAAGCGCGCGGGAAAGACGGTCGGCCACCTCTTTGCCATATTCGGAGTAGCGCCGGGTGCCCACCATGGCAATGGCCAAGCGGTTATCCAGGCCGGCAATATCTCCCAGTACATATAACGCACAGGGAATCGAGAAAATGTTTCGCAGTCGCAGGGGATATTCCTCATGATCAGGGGTAATAATGCGGCATTTGGCTTTTTCGCAGGCCGAAATGACGGTTTTGGTTTCCTCTATGTGCAAAGCGGCAATTTTATCAAGCTCAGTTGCTTTAAAAATACCGCTGTGTTTGAGATCGTTTAATGTGGAATGGTAAATTTCCTGTGGGTGATGGTAATGGCCGAGAATTTCTTCAACGCGGCGTCCGCCCCGTTCGAAGAGCATTTGGAACCAGATCCAGTATATCCAGTCGCCCATTCCCTCACCTCATCCTGGCATTTTACCGCTTTGTTTAAACATTTCCCATAAAATAATCGATGCTGCCGCCGAGGCGTTGAGAGACTCGGCATCGGGTACAATGGGAATTTGGATCGTATGGCGGCAGCTTTGGATCACGGCGTCGGACAGGCCGCTGCCTTCGTTGCCGATGACAACTGCGCCGCCGCGGGAAAAATCCGTCACCGAAAGCGGGATGGCGTCCCGACGCAGCGCCGCCGCAAAGGTGGGCACACCTTGCTCGGCAAACACGCCCAGCACCGTACTTATATCTTCGCAAATGTGGATAGGAAGAGCGAAAACGCCGCCCATGGCCGACCGCAGTACCTTGGGGTTATAGACATCGGGACAGTCGGCGCTTAGGATAATACCCTCCATGCCGAAAGCCGCGGTTGTGCGAATCATTGTACCCACATTGCCAGGATCCTGCAGCGAGGAGAGAACAAGGTAGCGACTATCATTACATATTTTAACAGCATAATCAATGTTGTCAAGAAGGGGACAAACACAAATAATCCCCTGACCATTCACTGTTCCGGAGATTTTTTGCGCCAAATCTTCACTGATTAAAAAACATTCCGACGCCGTTTGTTGCAGCTGCTGGGCCAATTCCGGTTCTTGCTGCATGCTGGATCGGGTCAGATAGCAACGCTGAACCGGGAGGGAATGTTTGATGAGTTCGCCACACAGGCGGACACCCTCTACACAGAAAAGTTGGCTTTGCTGGCGGGTTTTACGCTCCCGCATCAAAAGCGCCGCCTGCTTAACGCCGGCGTTGTCCCTTGACGTAATTTCTACCACAGCATCACATCTGTTCCTTTATAGGGTATGGGAAAGCGCCCGGGCCAGACAGCGACACGGGCGCAATCAATCTGATATTTACAGGGCCGCCTGCGCTTTTTTCACCAATTCGGTGAATCCGGCGGCATCGTTGATGGCAATTTCCGACAGCATTTTGCGGTTGAGGTCGATTCCCGCTTTTTTCAGACCGTTCATAAAAGTGGAATAGTTCATTCCGTTCATATGGCAGCCGGCGGAAATACGGGTAATCCACAGGCTTCTGAAGTCGCGTTTCTTTTGCTTGCGACCAATGTAAGCATAGTTGCCGGATTTCATGACCGCCTGTTTCGCGGTCTTAAACAGTCTGCTTTTGCCTCCAAAATAGCCTTTCGCCAGCTTTAATACTTTTTTGCGGCGTTTGCGGGTCATCATTGCTCCCTTTACACGAGCCATAGTCTATATTCCTCCATTTTCAGGTAAATTATCGTTCCAAATCAAAAAGGCTTATTTATAGGGAATCAGCAGCTTGATGGCATCCACATTAGTTCTGTCCGCATAGGTCGCCTTGCGCAAACCGCGTTTTCTCTTGGTGTCCTTTTTATTCAAGATGTGAGATTTGTAGGCATGGGCCCGTTTGACTTTACCGCTTTTGGTAAGCTTAAATCTTTTCTTTGCACCCGAATGGGTCTTGAGCTTAGGCATATTAACATCCAATCTGCCGCTGCGCGCCGGCGAGTGATAATGAATACTCTCTCTTATCAAGCGCAGCAAGTTGTTGATAAGAATGAAGAATAGAGCAAGAATTTACATTTGAAGGGGGAAAAGTGAAAAACACCCGCAAAAAAGGAAGCCTTTTTGAAGGCATCTCTCCCCTTTTCCGCCAAAACCTACTTTTGAGGCTTGGGGGCCAGGAACATAATCATGCTGCGCCCTTCCAGTTTTGGCATTTTTTCCACATTGGCAATTTCCGCGCACCCTTCCGCAAACTTCGTCATGGTGCCGGTACCCAACTGTGCATGTGCCATTTCGCGTCCGCGGAACCGCATGGAAACCTTGACCTTATCCCCTGCTGTCAAAAACTTGATGGCGTGATTCAGTTTGGTTTCAAAATCATGAGTATCGATTTTTAAAGAAAGGCGAATCTCCTTAATATCGATGACTTTCTGATTCTTTTTTGCTTCTTTGTCCCGCTTGGCTTGCTCGAACCGGAATTTACCGTAATCCATAATGCGGCAAACCGGCGGTGCAGCCTGAGGAGCGATCATCACCAAATCCAAGTTCTGTTCTGTCGCCATCCTCTGGGCCTCATTGCCGGCGACAATACCAAGTTGACCTCCGTCCGCTCCAATAAGCCGGACTTCTTTGGCGCGAATCTCCTCATTGATAGGCAGTTCCTTATTGCTAATTGTCAAACACCTCCAAAAAACTAATTAAAACAAAAAGCGTGAACAGATTCCTGTTCACGCTCAATACACATCGGGACAGCACATATTTGTGCTGCTTTGTTTCTGCATATTGACCCGGGCCGCCTAAAAAACACGGACAGGTGAGAACAGAGTGTTCTTCTTTGTTTTCTAGCACATCCTACAACAATTGGGCGGCAAAGTCAAGCAAAAAATATAAATGCCGTTTATCACAAATGGAAATTGGGCTATTTTCATGCGGAAAAAGGCGCTCTTGATCTCACATCCTCTTGAAATGTGGGCGGCCTGTGGAAAATTAAACGATCGAAATCGCTTTGCCCATTTGGAAAGAGTACAAAATGCATTCTTCAATGGGAATATGAAGGTATTGGGACATGACATCACGGTACAAAAGCAGCTGTGGCCGGTAATGTTCCGCCAAAGCCGCTTCACTGGAGGCATGATCCGTTTTGTAATCCACCACGACACCACGCCCCTTTTCGATAAAAAGGCAGTCTACAACGCCCTGGAGCACCGTTGTGGCGCCGCCCCGCACCGCGTTGGTATAAGCGCCCAATATCCCTTCGCCCGCTTCCCACAAAAACCGCAGCTCTCGGTGGACGACATCCGCGGCAAAAATACGCTCCGCCAAAGGGGAGGCAAAAAATTGTTCTATTCGCCAAATCTCGCCGGCAATGGCGTCTGCCTCGTCGGCAGATAAGAAATGTTGCGCCTGAAGACGGCTTAATTCACCGGAAGGATTTTGTTTTGCCTGCGCATAGACGGCGAACTGCATAAATTTGTGCAAAGCGATGCCCTTTTCCGCCGGCGTAAGACCTTTGTTCCGCTCAAAATCCGGTCGGCGCTGGAAGCGGTAATCCCCACCGGCGGCGCTGACAATGTCGGACACCGACAGCTTGGACGGCACCCCCAATTCGGCTTCATAGGGGTATTGGAATGTGGCTTTGTGGATAATTTGTGCAACCAGCTGGGGATCCGCCTCGGCTTGGGCGGGCACTGAGGTCGTTGCAGACGGTTCGACCTTCTCGATGGGGGGTACAACTTGAATAGACATCCGGTCTGGGGCAGCGCAAATGCCACACTCTTCCATGCCTGCCAGCGTCCGCAGTGCCCCGCCGTCAGGGTGGTGAAGCGCTGCCATCAATATCCAGTCGCCTATGGCGTTGGCAAAACGCATCATCCAGGCGGGCAGCTTGCCGTCGGCCAATACGGGTGACGCCCACCCTGCCAGTTTAGTGGCCAGCTTATCCTCGTATATCGAGATAAAAAGCTGCTCCCGGGCACGGGTGAGGGCTACATATAAAATGCGAAGCTCCTCCGACAGCATCTCGTTTTCACATTCAATGCGCACCGCCTCCAGTGGCATGGTGGTAAATTGGATGAGCCGTTCCCAATCCCGCCGCATGCAGCCAAAACCCAACCGGGAGTTGACAAGGGTGCGGCTGCGCAGATCGGTTTTGTTGAAACCGTGGGAGGCATCGGCCAAAAATACCACCGGAAACTCCAGTCCCTTGGACCGATGAACGCTCATGAGCGCCACCGCGTCGGTGGCCTGCCAGAGAGCGGGGGGTAAATCCTCCCCTTGCCGCTCCAGCTGATCTAAAAACCGGACAAAGCCGCAAAGCCCCCGATAACCCCAGCTTTCACAGTCACGGGCATAGTGGAGCAGCAGTTGCAAATTGGCAAGGCGCGCCTCGCCCCACTCCATCGTGCGGACGACCAGGGGGAACGCGGTTAAGTCATAGAGCTTTTGCAGCAGAGCATCCACCGGCAAAACGGCGGCCAGATGCCGTAATTCGTCGAGGATGGAGAGAAAATGTTGAACATCGCTGTCCCCTGTCTGTGCCGCCTGCCCAAGCAGCAGATAGATACTCTTGTGCCTGTCTATGAGCCGAAGTTTGGCAATTTGCTCGGCAGTGAAGGCGAAAAGAGGCGACATCATGGCCTTAACCATTTCCACATCCAAAAGGGGATTGTCCACCACACGCAATAGCGCCACCACAGCAGAGATTTCGCTGGTTTGGAGATAGCCGCTCTGACTATCCGCCCAAAGGGGGATGCCCTCCTCGGCAAACACCTTGAGATAGGCATCCACCCGGGTTTTGGGAGAACGCATGAGAATGCAGATATCCCGAGGGGTAATGGGGCTGTCCTGGCCGTCCTTGCGTGTGATGATTTGGCCTCCGGACAGTAACGCGCGTATACGACCGGCGATCTGCCGGGCCTCCAGCACTGCTTTTTCCTCCTCGCCCTCGTAGCCCGTGGCATCGATAATGTCCAGCACAACTTCAGGGGTATTGCTTGTGCTTGCGGGATAGGCAGCCTGCGGAATCAGCCGTTCTTCTTCATTATAATCAATGCCGCCAATGGTCTTGCCCATAAGGAGGGCGAAAAAAAAGTTGATGCTGCCCGTGACCCCCGCCCGGCTGCGGAAATTGCGGTTGAGCAGAATTTTGGCGGGAAAATCGTGACCATCGAAAAGGGGGAAATGCTGCTTCTTTTCCAAGAACACCTCTGGCATGGCTTGGCGGAAACGGTAAATACACTGCTTTACATCCCCTACCATAAAAAGGTTTTTCCCATTTCGGGATACCGCCTTGAAGATCATTTCCTGGGTGCTGTTGGTATCCTGATATTCGTCGATAAAGACCTCTGCAAAGCGGCCAGCCACTTCGGTTGCAAATGGGGACGGTATGTAAGCCCCGCTGGGTTCCTCTTTGACATAGAGAAGCTGCAGCGCCAAATGCTCCAAGTCGGAAAAATCGCACAGCTTGCGTTCCTGCTTGATGGCATCATATTGCCGCCCGAAATCAACGGTTAGAGAAAACAAAAGTTGCACCAGGGGCCGCAAATATTCCATGTCCTCCTGGTGCTGGCTTTCCGTTTGGCAAAATTGTTTATCCCGCAATTTTTCAATGATGGTTTTAACTTTTTTGCGCAATCCCTGCACCCGGTTCTTGAAAGTTTCATCAGGATATTGGGTCAACCGGCCCAACGGGGCAAATCCAAAATGGGACAACACATCCACAATGGCATCCCATTGACCGGCCTGGATAATCTGATACAGATGGCACAAATCGCCTTTATCCTGCAAAAAAGCGGGTAAATAAGCCTTACGCATCGGTTCATCGTCCTGAATAAGATCAAGTGCTTCGTCGGTGAGGGCCAAAGCACATTCGACGGCCTGCAACGCATAATCCAGCAGCACTTTACCCCAATCGGATGTGGATAAGGGCAACGATGGGTCATAAAGCGCCAATTTTTGCGCCAGCCAGTCTTCATAAAAGGGGTGGGCGCGCAGAAAATTATAGAGGGTAATCACAGTGCGCTCTACATTCAGGTCGTCCCGGGAACTGGAGAAAAGCTCCACCAGATCGGCAAACTGGCCATCTGTGTCTTCATTATAATATTGCTCCACCACCTTTTGGAGCGCCAACGCCTGCAAAAGCTTGACCTCCCGTTCATCCCCCAGGCGAAAGTCGGGCGAAAGGGAGAGGTCCTGGAAATTTTCTTTGATAAGGTCAAGGCAAAAAGCGTGAATGGTGCTGATATGGGCAGATTCCAGAAGAAGTTGCTGCCGCAAAAGATTGAGATTGGTAGGATCCTGTTCCAAAAGTGTACGCAAGCCATCGGAAATACGTTGCCGCATTTCGGTTGCGGCAGCGCGGGAGAAGGTGACAATTAAAAGCTTGTCGGCATCTACCGGATTGACAGGGTCTGTTAAATGGCCGATAGCCCTTTGGGCCAGCACAGCCGTTTTGCCGCTGCCTGCCGCCGCCGAAACCAGCAGACTGCCGCCGCGGGCATCGATCGCCTGCTGTTGCTCGGGAGTCCAGTTACGCGTTGCCATCGGCGTCACCTCCTATTTGCATGAAAAAAGCCTTGCGGTCCACTTTTTCCACTTTGTGCACCGCGTCATCGCTTTTGTGGCCGCAAAAAGCGGTGTAGTGGCAGTAGTGGCAGGGCATGGCGCCGCCATTTTCGACCGGGAACGGCAAAATTTCACCTTGCTTCAAATTTTCCGACATTTTCCATATCATTTTAACGATATGGTTTTTGATCAGGCCAAATTCCTGTTTGGTAGCCACGGACGAAGTGCGGGTATATCCCCCGTCTTTTGTAAGACCTGCAGGAATATAGACTTCTTCCAAGGCCTCCTCCATGCCAGTTAACGCTTCTCTATTGTCCAACAAAAGTCCGTCCATCTCCAGAGATTTTGTGTGCTGCAAAGCCAAAATCTCGCTGTCCGTCTCGCGGGGGAGGGGCAATGCCTCCACTTTGGCCGGAAAATATAAAACCCCCGACGGTAAAAGCGTCGGCTCATTCTGGCAAAGCGAAAACAGATAGATGAACATCTGCATATTAAGTCCATAAAGCAAATCGGACAGGGCAAACTTTTTGCTCCCCGACTTATAGTCCACCACCCGGGCAAAGCGCCCCTGGTCGCCTGTCATCTCGTCCACACGGTCAATTTTGCCCTCCACCGTTACGGTTCCGCCATCCGACGTGGGCACAACAAGAGGTGCCACCCCTTCCTCCCCCACCCAGGCTTCAAAGGCCACAGGCTCGAACCGGCTTTGTGCAAACTCCCCTGCCAGCTGCTGAAGCAAACGGGCAATGATATGGGTAAGGCGGGCGAACTGATGGCGAAACCGCATGGGCAGTTCCTCCAGGTTATCCACCCGTTCTCGCAGATAATCCATAATAAGCGCTGAAATCTCATGGGACATGGTCCGCCGAGTTAAATCGGATAATCCCTTGCCGCCGTATTTGGACAACATATGCTCCAAAACCATGTGGATGACCGTTCCCGATTCCAGCGGGGAATACTCCACCTTTTGTCGGGGCAAAAGCCGCAGTCCGTCGTGACAGAAAAACAGGAAAGGGCACTCGTGGTACCGATCCAGTTTGGAGGGCGAAAGACGCATCTCCTTGCCAAAGAGCGCCTTTGCTGTTTCGGGTGTCAGTTGGGGGGCAGCGCCCCAATTGACACCCGTCTCTATTCTTTCGACTGCTTCTTGCCGACCCAGCATGCCAAGACTTTGCCGCAAGCTGGCCGAAAAAGGCGTATCATCGTGGCATGCTTTGGCATATTCCATCTCCACTGTGGCGGGGCTATGAATCATCTCGAGCCCGGGAAGCGCCGCGGAGACAGCCCTCTGACCAAAGGCAATTTCCAGTTGTCTGACAATGCTGGAAGGGCATAGCGCACCGCCGGACGCATCACCGCTTAAATAGCTTACAAATAATCGCTCGCTGGATGAAGTGAGGGCGGAATAGAGATAATACCATTCCTCCAATACATGCTCGACAGCACCGCCGGCCAAAGGAAGGCCGAGGGACATAAGACATTGGCGTTCCCGGTCCGAAAAAATGCCGCTTTGCGCCGGCTTGCGTGGGAAAATCCCCTCGTTGACACCCAGTACAAAGGTGGCCTTGGCCCCTATGGTACGAATCAGGTCGGCACTGCCACACAGCACTTGATCCACCGTTTGGGGCAGCTGGCCCAAATCGATGGCAGAAAAGGCGAGGCGCAACAGCTCTACATACCGGGTGGTCGAGAAGTGCACATTCTGTAGGATTGTCCCAAATGTATCCAAAATGCCAATTAGCTGATCCCACACTGCTCCGCTTTCTTCCAAAAGCAATCCATCGGTAGCCCCTCGCCCCTGCCCATATGCCATCAAATTTTCGGCGGCATGAATATCCACAAGGTATTGGTACACTGCCGCCGCAACCGCTTGTCCATCGGCGGCGTGCAGTGCACGTTTAAGGGTGCAAAGCGGCCCCATAAGTTTGCGGCGAATACTGTTTATGCCCTCCAACAGCAAACCATCTTCCTCGGCAGAAATCTGCATGCCGCCCGGATTCCCTCTGAAATCCGTCTCCCAGGTGGCGCCGTCTACCGACCACACAAAACAGTAATTTTCCAGTTCGGCCAACCCTACCGGGGAAATGCCCAAAACCGGGGATTTGGCAAGGCGCAGGATTTGAGCCGTGTCAAAGCTGCCCCGCACAGCCTCCAAAGCCGCCACAACCGCCGTCACCAACGGTTGTGCTTCAATATCCGCCCGTCGGCTGGTGAAAAAGGGGATTTGATTGCGGGAAAAAGCGCTTTGAAGCGCCATTTCATAGTTTTGTATATCTCGGGCAATGACGACAATTTCACGAAAGCGCATTCCGGTACGCACCAATTCGCCAATGCGCGCTGCCACATAGTCTGCTTCTTCATAAATTCCAGAAGCGCAGGCGATTTCTAAATGATCGCTGGTAAGGTTGTGGGGAAGGGATCTCCCGGCACATATGACCTCGATATTTTTCATGTCGTTGTTATGATATCGATTGTTGTCCGTAAGAATCAGGGGTGTATCTACTGTGGACATGGCATCTTTTGCCATGTGCTGGAGGGAAAGCGCCGTACGTTTGGGGATCGCGAAGACGCCGTAATCGGCCGTACCATCTTTTTCAACTGCTTCATCGCAGGTGAAAGTGGCGTAGACACAGTCTGCCTGTCCTAACATAGCTGCAATAAGCCGGTTTTCCGCCGCCGTGAAAGAGGTGAAGGCGTCGAGGAAAACCGTATAGCCTGTAAAAAATCCCGACTGCTCCGCCAACACGGCCGCCCGCATCATATCGTCCAGCGGGTCCACATAATGGCGGTCGACAATCGCTTGGTAAGCAGCGTAAATATGCCCCAGTTCCCCTGTTTTCTGGGCAAGCTGCGACGAGACCTCCGGCTTGTCCACCCCAATTTGGAGGAGATCGCCGGGAACGACACCCGCATTCTTCAGCTCGGATACAGCGTCCACAAGGGTTGTAATAAAGGAGGTATTGGCACTTTGACGCTGGTAGGCGGTCAGCAGATCTTTGACTTCCTGGAGGGCAATGCTCATAATCATATAGCGGGCGGCTTGATCCAACCGACGTCCGGCCAGTCCCCCCTGCTGGCGGAAAATCCGTTCGCATAACCGAGTAAAGCTTAGCACTTCCACCTGCATCATCCCGGTGCCAAGCAGGCGGCTGAGGGCTCTTTCACTTTCGAATGAAATTTGCTCTGGCGTGAGCAAAATGACTTTTTGTCCGGCGGCGGCCGCTGCGCAAATTTTCTCTTGAATCCATTCGCTTTTGCCACATCCGGTCCGCCCGTAAATCAATTTTAGCATCACACGGCCCCCCTTTCGTCAAAAATCTTTGATGTTAAAAAAGTGAAAAACCGTTTAGAATCATGGTCATTATATCATATTCCCTCGCCGTTTTCCAATATCCAGACATACCAAAAAGGCCGCCATAGCGCAGCCTTTTATCGATCATCATTTTCGGTTTACCCCAAAATTTACAGCTTCGGCATTGTAAAGTTTGTGATCGTAAAAACAGGCAATCCGGTGGCATAAGGGGCAATATCGTATTGCTGGTAATAAATGACCAGGCCTGCCGGCGTCAAATAATACTGGGCAGGGTTAAAATATTTGGCAACCAATTCCCGGTAGTTGTCAAAATAGTTATTTTGCCCCGCCGATATTTGTTCACTGATCTGATTGTCAATCTGTTGGATAAGCTCCGTCTGAAAATGGGGATTACCAGGAAAAAAAGCTTGCAGCGGAATTTGGGTGCCTGTCTTGATATTCCAGGTTTCCGATGTGCGAACCGTGCTGCCGTGGGCGCCGCCGGTATATTCATACTGATCGGTGTAAAGGCTGACAATGCAATTCTGGTTGTATGTGACCGTAAAATTCATCTGCGCCTCGTACTCGTGGATCGGAAAGCCGTTTTGGATGCTGTTGCGATAGTCCGCCTTGGCCGATTTCAGCAGCGTGCCATTGATATAACGCAAAAAGGCTTGGGCTTTCCGGCGGTAATAGGCATTCATTTTTTCCATTGACGCACGATAGCCGGGGGCGGAAAACTCGGGATAGTTAACGCTGTAGGAAAGGATGGGAGAACTTTCGTAGTCAATTTTTTTGGCCGTTGTCACCGTGGAAACATTCACTCTGGCTGGGCATGGCATAATAAGCACCTCCTGGCTTATCATATTGAAAAGATGAAAAAAAGGTGTATTAGAAGCAAAAACAGCGAGCCACAGGCTTTTAGGGCCGATGGCTCGCATAAAAATAAAAATTAATTTTACGGGTTACTGCTTTTCACCTACAGAAATGGCCCGCAAGTTGGGTTCCAGCAAATGTTTTTTGCTGGCAGGAACACATTTCTCGATGGCTTTTTGGATAGTCTCTTCTTTAAAGAGGCCGGAAGCGCCCAGCAGTTTGCCCAACATAATGATGTTGGCCAAGCCTTCCAAATGCTCCTCGCCAGCCAGACTGGTGGCGGGCAGATAATGAACGGTGATATCGGTACGGTCGCACTTTTTATCAACCAGCGCACTGTCGACAATGGCAATGCCTCCCGGGGCCACTTTGCCAATAAACTTATCGTAAGACTGGACATTCATGACCACCAGAATGTCGGGAAGCACCACAAGGGGTGAACCGATGGGATCGTCGGAGACACAGACGCTGCAGTTGGCGGTGCCGCCCCGCATTTCGGGTCCGTAGGAAGGCAGCCAGGACACATGCTTGTTCTCGATCATGCCGGCATAGGCCAAAACTTTACCAGCAAAAAGAATACCTTGGCCGCCGAAACCGGCAAATAAAATATTACTGGTTGCCATCCGCTTTACCCTCCTCCGCCGTTTTGTCTTTGTAGACGCCCAGGGGATAATACGGCATCATATTGGCTTGCAGCCATGTAATGGCATCCACCGGGGTGAGACCCCAGTTGGTGGGACAGGTGGACAGCACCTCGACAATGCCAAAGCCCTGCTTATTTTTTTGGACAGTAAACGCCTTTTGGATCGCCTGTTTGGCTTTGCGGATATTCGGGATAGTATCTACTGACACCCGCTCGGCGTAAGCAACGCCATCCAATGTGGATAAGAGCTCGCACACCCGAACAGGGTAACCTGCCGTCTGGACATCGCGGCCATAGGGGGATGTCTGGGTAACTTGGCCGGGCAACGTGGTAGGCGCCATCTGGCCGCCAGTCATACCATAAATGGCATTGTTGACAAAGATAATCGTAATATTTTCGCCGCGGCTGGCGGCGTGGACGGTTTCGGCGGTGCCAATGGCGGCCAGGTCGCCGTCGCCCTGATAGGTAAAGATTATATTATCCGGCAAAGCGCGCTTGAGGCCGGTCGCCACCGCAGGGGCGCGGCCGTGAGGCGCCTGCACCATGTCGCAGCTAAAATAGTTGTAGGCCAAAACGGCACAGCCCACAGGCGCAACACCCACGGCTTGGCCCTGAAAGCCCATTTCATCCATGACCTCGGCCACCAACTTGTGGATGACGCCATGGGTACATCCCGGGCAATAGTGCAAAGGGGCGTCGGTAAGACTGGGGGATTTTTGATAGACAATCGCCATTACTTCGCACCTCCTGTCAATCGTTTGATTTCTTCATATACTTCGGTGGGGGTGGGGATGATGCCGCCGGTGCGGCCAAAGAAAGCCACCGGTTTGCGGCCGCAAACCACAGCGCGAACATCATCCACCATCTGACCCATGCTCATTTCCACACACAAAAACTGCGCAGCGGTTTTCGTGGCCGCTTCGATGCCTTTTGTGGGAAACGGCCAGGCGGTAATGGGCCGGATAAGGCCTGCTTTAATGCCATCTGCACGCGCCATATTGACCGCGGACTTGGCAATGCGGGAGGTGGCACCGTAGGCCACCAGCACAATATCGGCATCATCCACAAGGTAGGCTTCCTCGCGGGCCTCGTTGGCTTGGATTTCCTCATATCTTTTAAAGCGGGCCAGCACCTGGTCTTCCAATTGCTCGGGCTGAAGATACAGGGAATTGACAACATTATGGGCACGCTTGCCCTCGTGGCCGTTGGTAGCCCAAGGTTTGTCCTTTGTTTCCACCTTGCGCTCAGGGAATTCAACCGGCTCCATCATCTGACCCAACATGCCATCGCCTAAAATGACCGCAGGCATGCGGTACTTATCGGAAAGGTCAAAAGCGTCAAACATGATATTGACCATTTCCTGCACTGTATTGGGGCAAAAAACCAACACATGGAAGTCACCGTGGCCGATGGCTTTGGTTGCTTGCGTATAATCAGCCTGAGAAGGCTGAATGCCGCCCAAACCGGGGCCACCCCGCTGGATGTTGATGATAACGGCCGGGAGATCGGAACCGGCCATGTAGGAAATACCCTCGGTTTTTAAAGAGATGCCCGGAGAGGAAGACGAGGTAAGCACCCGTGCGCCCGCTGCCGATGCGCCCAGTACCATGTTAATAGCCGCTACTTCCGACTCCGCCTGCAAATAAGTACCGCCAATTTTGGGCATGCGCCGCGCCATGTAGGCAGCGACTTCGGTTTGCGGCGTAATGGGATATCCGAAGAAATGACGGCAACCGGCCTGGATAGCCGCTTCGGCAAGGGCCTCGTTGCCTTTCATTAAGAGCTTTTCAGCCAATGTTCTCACTACCTTTCTACTGTGATGGCGCTGTCGGGACACATAATCGCACACATCCCGCAGCCAATGCATTTTTCCATTTCCACAACTTCGGCAGGACAATATCCCTTTGCACTCAGGCGCCCTTTGGAAAGCTGGACGATCTTCTTGGGGCAAACTGTAACGCATAATCCGCAGCCTTTACAGACCACTTCATCAACTGTCATCTTTGCCATTTTTGCACCTCCTCGTTGATAGGTTCAGAATTTGTGAAGTAATATTCTTTATATCATTCATCCCATGGGGTTTTTACGTAAATATCCACGGGTAATAGGTTCTCAATGGTAATAAGCTGCCTCTCCAGCGTTTTGGGGCAGGTAGTAAAAAGCAGCGGAACATCCGCCAGTTTGGCAACCGCTTGTGCATAAGCTGTGGAATGTTCCACGTCTTGCGCTGTCGTAAGTTTTCCCAGGTGGGTATTGTTAACGATGGCGGTGACAGGCAGATGGCCGGCTCCTTCAATCTCCCGCATAATTTCTACAGCCTCCCGGGGGGTGCCAATAAGATTGCGGTTCTGGTTGACAACATAAAGGCAGCAATAATCTTTAGTCTTAATTTTGGGGGCATATCGGCCCAGTGCGTAACTGCCGGCATCGTCGCCGCCTACATCAACAATCACACGGCCGCCCGGCTGCTGCAAAACGGCATCCAATTGGCCACCCAGTGCCGGAATATCCAGCGTACTGCCTGCAAGGCCCGGTGTAATCAGCGTAATACCGTGCGCATGGGCCAGGGTCCCAAAATCGGAAGAACGAAAATAAGGATTGACGATATCCAAATCGGCCAGAGTTGTTTCTTCGCCACTTGCGGCAAACTGCAGGGCCAGGTTGATGGCTAAATTGGTTTTGCCGCAGCCGTAATGGCCGGTAATAACAATCATATTGGGCAATGCTTTTAGAAGTTGATTCATAGAAAAAGACCTCGTTGAGAAAAAAGAATTTCAGTTGAGTATTATCCAACAGTATACCACTATGGACGATATTCCACAAGCATTAACCCACGCTAAATCCTGCCAATCGTCTCTGTTCACAAAATTTAATACCCTATATGCAAAAAACATGGGCGACTATTACAGCCACCCATGTCATATGTCATATGCGCATTAAAAACAGAAAATTTTTGGACACTTTTAGTTGGCCGCTTTCAGGCGGAGACGCAGCTTATCGGCGATCATAGCGATGAATTCCGAATTGGTAGGTTTACCCCGCAAGTTATGGATGGTGTAGCCGAAATAGGAATTGAGAATATCCACATCACCCCGGTCCCACGCAACCTCGATGGCGTGACGGATGGCCCGCTCGACCCGGGACGAAGTAGTGCCGTTGTTTTTGGCTACTGTGGGATACAGCAGCTTGGTGATGGAATTAATAATATCCGGCTCTTTAACAGCAAGGATAATTGATTCCCGAAGATAGTGATAACCTTTGATGTGGGCAGGCACACCTATTTGAAGTATGATTTCGGTAACCATGAGTTCCAAATCTGGCTCGCCTTTTGGAATCATGCTGATGGGAGAGGTGTAATCTTCTTTACCCATACCACAAATTTGAATAATACGCTCGGAAAGAATTTGGGTATCAAAGGGTTTGAGGAAATGATAGATGGAACCGCTTTTAATCAGCTCATTTTCCAGCATTGGATTGTCAAAGGAGGACATTGTCATGAAGATAGGGGGATTGGCGATATTGAGTTTTTTGACGGCGGACATGACGCCTATGGCATCGAGATAAGGCATAAAAACATCGATAAGAACGACGGAAGGCTGCTGCTCCTTAATAATAGCCAATACCTTCACTCCGTCTTTGGGGGCCATGATGGTTTCGAACCCATAGCTGCGCAAAATAGATGAACATTGTGTGGAAAACTCCTTGCTATCGTCCGAAATCAATACGGTCATTTTACTATTCATGACAATCCTCCTATGGTGTCTTTTAGATTTGACTACAGGTTACCATATTCTGGAAAATGATACAAGGGTTTTTTGGTAAATTTTGTAAATAAATTTTCTTCTAAAATCGTCGAAAAAATGTTTTTGTCGCGGACGCAATTTTAGGAAATTATGATAGATGTAAAAAACACAATAACCGGGTAAAATTAACGTCACCCGGTTATTATTATAGCGTATTACGAAGCTTTTTTCCATTCTTTTTGTAAATTGTCGGAATAAATATTTTCGGCAAAAATTCCAAATCCTCGCAGCGGATCATTGACAAATACATGGGTCACCGACCCCACCAACATCCCGTTTTGGATAATCGGGCTGCCGCTCATCCCCTGTACAATTCCACCGGATTTTTCAATTAGTTCAGGGTCTGTTACCTTAATGACCATGTTCTTGGTAAGCGTTGTATCATTGAGTAAAATTTTCTCGATATAGATATCAAATTCTTCTGGTGTATTGCCCGCAATCGTGGTGCGAATCTTAGCCGGTCCAATGGCAATTTCCGACCTGGTAGCCAGGGGTAATTCCAGACGGGCACCGGTAAAATAGTCCTCATTATTGATATGTCCGTAAATACCGCTTTCCCGATTGTCATCCAGTTGGCCCAGAATGGTTTGGTTCATCAGCGTGCCTTGCAGTTCGCCGGGCGCGCCGGCTTCGCCCCTGTGCACACCGGTAATATCCACGTCGACAACCTCACCACGGTCCAGGGGCATCAGCTCGCCGGTATCAATATCACAGATAGCGTGGCCCAAACCCGAAAAAACGCCATTGGAGGGATCGTAGAAAGTCATAGTACCAATTCCCGCTGAACTATCCCGTACCCAAATGCCCGCCCGGTATTTGGAATCGGCTGCCGACTTGACAGGCGTCAAAAAAATGTCCATATTTTCACCATGCCGCCGGAGCTTGAAGGTAAGTGTTTCGCCCATGCTGTTGGCGACCATTTCCCCTAACTTGTGGTTGGAATCGATTATTTCGTCGTTAATTTCTAATATAATATCGCCGGTTTGAATGCCTGATTGTTTGGCCGGATTCTGCGTGGTATTTCCCACGGGAATGTCGCTGATGCCGACCACCATAACCCCTTCGGTAAACATTTTTATGCCGAAAGGGTTACCGCCCACTACAACCCGTTTCCGATCTACCACGTTAACCTGAACCGTTTTAATGCTTAAACTACCCAACAGGCGTACATCGGCATTATAGCTTTCATTTGCCAAAATGGATGCCGACGCAGGGATAGTTTCGATATCCATTTTAGTAACTGTTAATGGATAAGCGGAGGGAAGATAAGGTTCTTCGCCCCGGACAACATTGATATGATCCGGAATGGTACTTTCGACATATAGCAAAAAGCAAAGCGTAATCGCGATGATCAGAGAGAAGGTGGCCGCAAAGCTTTTGTAAAAGCTCTTAAAATGCATAGTTGTATCCGCCTCGTTTCATTTTGGGATTTCTTTGTTAGTGTGGGCCCCGCGCAATGATTTATTTGAGGCAAATTCATGATAAATCACCCTGAATTAGGCGGTTTTGGCGTTATTTAGCACCGCACATATTTTGTCCGGCACAAAGCCTTTTACACTGGCGAAATTTGTAGTATGATGAAGGAAAAATATGGCTCAATAAAGGATGGGTAATATGAGAGTGGCGATCGTTGGTTCTCGTCTGTGTTCATCAGCCAATTTAACGCTTATCCTCCGTTTTATACCAAAGAATTGCACAGAAATTGTCAGCGGCGGAGCAAGAGGAATTGACACATTGGCTGCTGAAGCGGCAAAAGCGACCAACCGCAAATTGACAAGATTTGTTCCTGATTATGGAATATTTGGCCGTTCGGCACCCCTTGTCCGCAACATTGAGATTATTACTTACGCTGACATCGTATTGGCTTTTTGGGATATGAAGTCGAAAGGTACCCGTTTTGTAATTGAAGAATGTCTGAAACGGCATATTCCTGTGAAAATAATTCCTATCATTTAAATGATATTGAAACGTTGAAGGCGCTTTTGTGTAAAAGCGCCTTCTTTTGCTATACTTTTAAAGGGGTTTCGACCTTTTTTATATCGCATTCCACCGCAATTTTGACGGCAATGTCCGGCAAAATATCCGTCCAGCGTGTACTGTTGGCTTTCCAGTAATCAGGCTCATATTTGTGCAAAAGTTCACCCAGGCCTAAAATATCGCTGGAATCCTGTTTGATAGTTTTTCCAAAAACCGCCGAAAGATCCTGGGTAGCTTGCTGGGCTAGCAAGACCTCAATGCGCTGCACATCCTCCTCGGCCAGAACCACCGACGTTTCGTTCATCGTTTCCAAAAGCGCGGTGGAAATGTGAGTTTGCAGTGAAAAGGTCGGAACACCTCCAACAATTTGGCTTTGTATGCGTGTTTTGACACTGTCCACCGACAGTGAAAGCTTTCCCAATTTACTGTCTTCCACCACAACAACGGCCCATTGATGCCTGCCAGTGCCCCACAATGCCACCTGTGTTTCTTGAAGGTTCAGGGTGTCGACCATTCTGTCACCTCGAAAAACCCCGCTACCGTAAACGGAAATTTGCTGATCCCCCTCCCCTGCTTCCTCTACTTTCAGCACCGGGATATGAGGGTCCTTGCCTTCCAACATCATGCCTTCCATCAGGCTGATAAGCTCACTTTCCGCCATAGGCCAACTGTGGCGCTCATCATCCAGCTTGGCTTCAATGGCTTCGGCCGGAATAAGACGCTTGTTTGATTTGGCGGTGAGTATATCAGCGGCAGTCGTATCGGAGATGACAACCACCACCGTGGGCCGGGATTCCCGGTTGTTGTTAAAGTAATCGACAGCATATTGAAGACCTTTTTCCGCCACTTCCCTGCCCAGAATGATGAGTTTATTGTTGCCCAGAAAAATTTTCATCCCCTGTTGTATATCGATGTCGGCAAAAGCCTCGGCTACCGTTTCACCTGTTCCCTTCATAATGACCTGCTCAAACTTTTGTTCGCCACCGCTGCCGCTGGTCTCCAGTACTTTCAGCGTGAGAGCGTATTTGTTATTTTGCAAATCCACACCCACCGCCTGCACAATCAGCCGATCCCGCAGCTCGACACCCGGTGTACAGCCACAGACGGCCAACACCAGAAAGAGGCAAAACACATAAACGCATCGCCTAGCCATTGGCATCCGCCCCTTTTCTCTTTTTTTGCGCCAAGCGCAACAAAAGCAACAGGCAAGGCAATGCCAAAAGGACAGTGGCCATCGGTATACCTGATGCAATGAAGCGATAAAATTGTCCAAAAAGTCCCACATCCCCGGACAGATAGACAGCGGCCCCCACAATGATGACCATGGCGATTGGCATTGACCAATCCGCCGTTTTCCAACGCACAAAATAAGAAAAACACCGGTTGGCCATATATAAAAAGAGAGCGGCCTTGACGAAAGCGAGGAAGATCCACACGGTAAGGTAAATAGAATCCAGCCGTTCCAGCACCGACATTTCGGCAATGGTGGCCGCAGTATAAACCGGAAACTTTTGGGTTTTGGCATATTCCCCCAATGCTGCCACAACAATACCGGTAAGCGCTTCCAATAGGACAGTGGAAATAAGAAGATAGCCAAAAAAGCTTTTGCGCACCTTGCCTTTTAATAACGGCATCATCATGGGAATGAGTATAAGTTCGCTGTTGCGCGTCAGCAATTGCAGAATCAGGTAAGGATATTGAGTGGTGCCCTCAACAAACGGCATCATTACACGTGCCATGCTGTATCGGGGGATAAGCGCAACACCGATGAAACCCAGCATGACGAGAAAGGCAAAAAAGACGTAAAAAGAAAGCCTGGCCACCGCCTCCAACCCCATATAGGAGGCGTAAATGATGGCGACGGCAAAAATCAGGATAATGACCCAAGCTCCGGCAATGGGGTAGGCGCTGTAAGATAAGAAATATTGGAAACTAAGCACCGTCCCCCCTGCAATGGAAAGACAAAAGAGCCATAAGAGCACAGCGGACACTTTGCCCACAACCGGATGGATCATATAAGCACAGGCAATCATATCCCGGTCGCCCTGCCCTTTCAGGAGAAAATAGACCGGTATCATTAAAATAATTTGGATAAGTGCGGCCGCCACGATGGCGATCATTGCGTCTGTGCCGTAAATGATGTCTCCGCTGGACATATAAATGGAAGCAGTGAACAGGCGGGAAACAAGCATTAAAGTGACCAATTGCGTGGTGGAAATGAGCTTTCCCTCATTCATCTTTCATGCCCCCTCCCGAATGAATGTCCGAACCGGGAAGCTGGTCAACTACCATCCGTCGCTCCTGGAGCCGCCGCCAGCCAAGGCGGAAAAAGGTGTCCCGCAGGCCGTAAAGGCTGATAGGTGAAGCAGTGGTGGTGAGAGGTATGCCCAGCACTTCGACGGAGCACATGCTTATAAACACCATGGCCAATGCCAGCGTAAGCCCAAAGGCGCCCCAGATGCCTCCCACAATGATAAGACCAAAACGCAACAGTGTAATGACGTCATAAAGGGAAGGCAACACAAAAGCGCTGATAGCTGTCACCGCCACAATGATGACGATAGGAGCGCCAACAATGCCCGCCCGGACGGCGGCATCGCCGATGACAAGGCCGCCCACAAGACTGACGGCATGTCCTATGGGGCGGGGCATTCTAAGCCCCGCTTCCCGCATAATTTCATACATAAGATTGATCAGCAGCATTTCCAGCAGAATGGGAAAAGGGGTTTCTTTGCTGGCGGCCGCCACATTGAAGAGAAACAGTTTCGGCAATAGCTCCGGGTGAAACTTCACCACGGCCACATACATCCCCGGCAGCAGGGTGGCGACAAAGAAAGCCATGTATTTGATCATTCGTACAAAAAGAGCGAAGTAAGGTCTGTGGATATAGTCATCGAAGCTTTGAAAGTGTTCCACCAATAAATAAGGCACGATGAGAGCAAAGGGGCTGCCATCCAATAAAATGCCCACACGGCCCTCCCCCAATTTGGCAGCCAGTGTATCCGGACGCTCGGTGGAGCCGGTGCCGGAAAAAATAGAGAGCGGCCTGCTGGCCAAAAAAGGTTGTATTTGCCCGCTGTCCAACACCATTTCCATTGTCACTTTGCTTAGCTTATATCGGATTTTCTCCAACATCTTATCGGGGACAATGTCTGAAAAATAGACAAGGCAGGCGGCTGTTGTGCTGCGGGTGCCCACATTGAAATATTCCACCTTAAGGGTAGGACTTTTGACCCGGCGGCGGAGCATTGACACATTGATACGCAGTGCCTCCACAAAGCCTTCCCGGGAACCTTTGACGTTGACCTCGGAGGAAGGTTCGCTGATGCTCCGAAAGGAAAAGCCCTGTAACCCCAGCGCCACGCCCATGGTTAAGCCGTCTACGAGGATGACAACGAAACCGGACATGACAAATTCAAAGAGCTCCCCAAATGTGTAAAGCTCTTTTTGGTCGGGCGCCATCACCGCCTGCTGGCGAATCCAGCCAAGAAGGGTTTCAGGTGTGGTGGCAATGGGCGGATATTGCATAAGGGGTTCTACAACGCCTTCGATCACCAGCTGGGTGTTAAAAAGACCTTCGCACATAATCAACGCCGTTTTGATACCCGATACCTCAATTTCCCGGTAAATCATATCCGCTGTGTTTCCGCTTTGCCGCTTGATTTCAATGAGATCATCCAAAAGATTGCCTGTCAGCTTGTTGTCTTTATCTTTGCTGGGATGTGATTCCTGGTACCCTTCAATCTGTCCGTCATGAAGCCAGCTAAACAGCCCCATCATTCTTCGCCTCCCTGCTAAAGTCCTCCAAATTCATTATGACCGGCATTCTGGCACATTATGTAATGGGATGTGGTTGAATGTTGCAAAATATTACATAACAAAAAGCCCCAGACTCATACTAACCTGGGGTGATTGTTTGTGTATGTAACCATTGTGCGCACAGTGATTGTGTATTTTATTATTATTTTTGCCTTGCGTGTAATGGGCAAACGCCAACTGGGCGAGTTGCAGCCGTCGGAACTGGTGGTAACCATTTTGATCTCCAATTTGGCAACGTTGCCGGTGGAGGACACCAATGTGCCCCTGGCCGCCGGCATTATTCCCATCCTGCTGCTGGTAAGCTTTGAGGTAACCATTTCCGCCATTGGGCTGCACCACCGCAAGGTGCGCCAGCTGGTATCCGGCAATCCGATTGTTGTCATACAGGATGGTCAAATTGACCAGGCGCAGATGAAAAACCTGCGCCTTTCAGTAGATGATTTGATGGAACAACTGCGCAGCAGCAATATTTTTGATATCCGGGATGTGGACTATGCCGTAGTGGAGACAACCGGGCGGCTTTCTGTTTATCAAAAAATAGAAGCCCAAGCGGTTACGGCCAAAATGGTGAATATAACCCCGGATGCAGCTGGTCAGGCGCCGCCCGCCCTCATCGTCTGCGATGGGAGTGTAGTGCCTGAAGGCCTTGCCTTCTGCCGTTTATCCCAGTCCTGGCTGGAGAGTGTGCTGCAAGAAAAGGGATATAGGTTGCAGGACGTATTTATGATGACCTGTGACCGGAGCGCCACCTACTTTTTGGTGCCAAAGGAGAGGCAGCCATGAAAAGGGTGAAAATTGCCGTTGCGATTTTTGCAGCTACTTTTATGATTTGCATCGCTTCCCTCATTCACCTGGATTACGTCCGGACCCGCATGCTGGCACATATCGGCGCGATTGAAGACGCGATAGCCGCAGGGGAACAAGCGGAGGTGATCATCCGATGTGAGGCGTTTTGCGATGACTGGCAAAAATCGGAATATGGGTTACTGGTCCATGTGCGCCACGACAAAGTGGAAGATATCACTGCCGTCGTCGCCAAGCTGCCCGCCCTGGCTGAATATGACCATATAGGAGATTTAAAGGCGGAATTGGAATCGGCACAGATATTGATCCAACATGTGTGGGATTCGGAAACACCATTCTGGTGGGAGAACATAGGAAAAGCCTTTGCAGCATGTTAACATGCTGCAAAGGCTTTGAGCGTACAAGCAAAACACTATTTAAGCTGGGTGAACAGATAGCGCATATAGCTGGTAAAATGGGAAAACACAATGCCGGGTTCTTCCAGGTCTGGGCACCAGCGTTTCACCCACTCCAGCGAGACAAAGCCAGTATAGCCCTGGGCCTGGAGGGTAGACAGCGCGTCGAAAACTGGCACATCGCCATAGCCCATCATCCGGTAAGTCACGCCGTTTTCCCCCATTACAGAGTCTTTGACATGACAGTATTGAATCCAGTTTCCCAAAAGGCGGCACGTCTCGGCAGGTTTTTCGCCAAAATAACGGTAAGGATGGTGGATATCCCACAGCACGCCTGCTGTTTGGGCATCGCAGCCGGACAAAAACTCAGCCATGACTTTAGAATCGGCCAGCAGGCCGTTCGTCTCAATGAGTACGCGAACGCCTGTACCCTTGGCGTAGTCACAAAGCGCTATGTAATTGGCTTTGGCTTGGACAAGGTCGGCATCTACCGGGTGGGGCGTGGAAGTGATCATCACCCGCACAAAAGAGGCCCCCACGCTTTTGGCTAAATCGATATACGCTTTGGCATCCTCCATTTGGGAGCCGGGATTGCCCTCCAGGCCCAGGCAGCTGCCGGAAGCCAGCATAGGCAGCGTGAGCTGGGCGCTTTGCAATTTTTGCAGGGTAACCGTCAACTTATCGGGCGCAAACTGACGAATATTCGGCGCATATAATTCATTTTCGATGCCGCGAATTTCAATGCCGTTAAGCTGCAGATCTTTGGCGGTTGCAAATATTTCATCCCAGGTCCAGCCTGGGCATCCCAATGTTGAAAAAGCCAGTTTCATGAAAATTCCTCACTCTACATGGTATTTGGTTAGTTGATGATGATAATCATGTCTTTGGGGGTGTAAATGATGACGGTGTCTTCCTCTACATTGACATCCTCGCCGGCGGGTATGGATGTCTCGATCACCTGGCCGGGTGTACCCGGCGCGTTGGGAACTTCCACCACTTCAAATTTGATGTTCATTTCAGCCAACTGTTCTTTGGCAAATTCGACTGTGCTGCCAATCAGCTTCGGCATCTTGACGGTTTCCGCACCCTTACTGACATATAAGATAACGGTGCCTTTGTTAGGCATAGGGGTTTTAGACGGCGGCGTTTGGTCAAAAATAACCCCTTCGCGAAATTGATCGTTGTATTCTTCTTTCACCACAAAATCGTACCGGTCAGTGTATTGAACGCTTTTGAGAATGGATTCAGCAAACACCCCTACAAAATCCGGCAACAGGTCTTCGACCTCGTTGGGTTTTGAGTCTTCCAGTGACAATTCGCTTAAATCGCTGGGTGAAGAAGGGCTGTTGGGAATAAACAAATCAGGGAACAAGGTATTGGCAAGAACGGCCAATATCGTAATCAGCAGCACGAATGTCCCGACCATTGTGATGATCATATACCTTCTGCCACCTGTGGTATGGGTATCTTTGTCTGTTTTCAAGTTTCCAAGAGATTCGCTATCATAAACGGCTGTATTGCTTCCGGATTCCTCCAAAAGCTGGGCAGAAAAGCTGTCCATATTTTGTGTTCGGCTGCCGACGTCCAATATCATAGCCGATTCGATGGCATCAGACACATTGTGGGGAATCGATTTGTCCATACGGAAAGCAGGCAACAGATTGTCCTGCAGTTTCCGGTCGGGGGCCACCACCGGCTTGGTGCCGGTGAGGGCACGGTACAGCACAGCGGCAACGGCATAGACATCCGTCCAGCTGCCTTTAAAGCTGTTGCTGTCATATTGCTCGGGGGCACAATACCCCGGCTGCAAATCGGCGGCCAGTTCGCCCTTGCCCTCTGGAAAATCGAAAAAAGCGAAATCCCATAACCATAATTTTCCTGTTTCATCCACTTGAATCGTCTGGGGCGAAATGTGCCCGTGATAGATGCCCTGGTTATGCAGGTTGGAAAGGCTGGTCAAAAGGGGCATAAAGAATTTTTTTGCGGCTGTCCAGCGCAAATTCCCCCCACAGCGGGTCAAAAAATCCCCAAGGGTCAATGTATGAATATATTGATAAACAGCATAAACAGTGCCGTTTTGGCGGATGATTTCATGAAGCGGAACCACCGCTTCTATTTTGGAAACCCGTTGGATGGCATAGAGCATATCGTTGTAATCCGCTGTTTTGGCGTCAAACTCTTTTTCTTTTCCTGGTACAGCAAACACACGCCCTGTGGCATGGTTGCGTTTAGCCAGGCCCTTCGGTAAATACTCGCAAATGTAAACCTTTGCTTTTTCCTGCGTATCAAACCCTATGTAGGTGATATTCCGGCTGGTAGACGCCACTGCTTTACCAGTCAAATACCGCTCCGCCAGCGCATTGCCAACAGAGAGATGATCCGGGTTTGCTTTTTCGCCTTCACGGAAACCGCATAGAGGACATGTGGTCTCGCCTTCCGGCAATTCCGACATGCACCCCAAACAGAGGTTGAGTTCTTTGTTCGCCATAAACAACGTTCACGCTCCTAGAATCTGCCCATAAAAAGGGCGATTTGCAGGGAGTACGATGTATAACTGGTGAGCAAGATTCAATCAGGCTGTTTCCACACCAGTGGCATCTTTAAGCCCGAATTCTTCGATTGCCCACTCCCGCAGTTTGTACTTTTGCACCTTGCCGCTGGCTGTCATGGGAAAGCTTTCCACAAACGCCACATAGCTGGGCACTTTGTGCCTGGCCATCCGTTCACGAACATACTCTTTAACAGCTTCGCCGTCAATTTCCGCGCCGTCCTTCAGGACGATGCAGGCGGCGACTTCTTCGCCATATTTGATGCTGGGAACCGCAATGACCTGGACATCTTTAATCATGGGATGGGTATAGAGAAACTCCTCTATCTCCTTAGGATAAATATTCTCTCCACCGCGGATGATCATATCCTTAATGCGTCCTGTGATATTATAATAACCGTTTTTATCCACAGTTGCAATATCCCCGGTGTGGAGCCAGCCATTTTTATCGATAGCCTGGGCTGTTGCTTCCTCCATTTTGTAGTAGCCCTTCATAACATGATAACCCCGGGTGCAAAATTCGCCGGGCATATTGGGGCCCAGCTCCTCCCCTGTTTCAGGATCGACAATTTTGGCCTCCACCATGGGAAGGACACGGCCCACGGTACTGACCCGCACTTCCACCGTATCGTCTGTGGTGGTTTGCGTACATACCGGCGACGACTCAGTCTGGCCAAAGGCGATGGTAATTTCCTTGGCGCCCATCACATCCACCACCTGCTGCATCACTTTGACCGGGCAAGGTGAACCCGCCATAATGCCGGTGCGCAGTTTGGGGAAACGGAATTTGGAGAAGTCAGGATGTTCCAAAAGACTGATGAACATGGTGGGTACGCCGTGAAGCGCCGTGCATTCCTCATCCTGAACCGCTTTGAGTACATCCAGCGCCCGGAAATGGGTGATGGGTACCATAGCTGTGTGGTGGGTGATGCAGGCCATGATGGCCAGCACCAGGCCGAAACAGTGGAAAAACGGCACCGGAATACACAATTTATCTTCCCCAGTTAATTTCATACAGTCGCCAATGCAAAGGCCGTTGTTGACGATATTACGGTGAGTAAGCATGACGCCTTTGGGAAAGCCGGTGGTACCGGAGGTATACTGCATATTAATGACATCATTGCAGTCAAGGGTTTCCGTAAGGCCACGGAATTCCGCATCGGATACGCTTTGGCCCTTACTCTCCAGTTCATCCCAGCCGACCATGCCTTTGGGATGGTTTGTGCCGGTGTGGATGACTGTTTTAAGACAAGGCAGCATGGGATTATCGAGATCACCGGGTACCGATTCAGACAGCATGGGACAAATTTTGTTGATGATGTCGACATACTCAGTATCTTTGAAACCGTCCATCAGTACAATGGCTTTGGAGTCCGACTGGCGCAGCAAATACTCCACCTCGAACACTTTATAGCTGGTGTTAACGGTGACGAGTACGGCGCCGATTTTAGCGGTGGCGAACAGGGTGATCAACCATTCGGGGATATTGGTAGCCCAGATGGCCACATGGTCACCTTTACCGATGCCGCATGCCAAAAAACCCTTGGCGTAGCGATCCACTTCTTCATTGAGTTGCTGCCAGCTGCGCTGATAGTCTCTGTCGGTATATTTGACGGCTAGTGCCAAAGGAAAACACCTTGCGTTTTCTTCTATGACTGCGCCGATTGTTTTGTCCAACAATTTTTCCATTGACAATTCCTCCAATATTTATTTTGCCAAAACAAACTGAATCTTTTTGACTTTATGTGCGATAAACACAAAAACAAAAAAGCTCTCGCCTTCTGCTGACAGAAGACGAAAGCCGATGGCTCACGCGTTACCACTTCAATTGGCGCTATTGCGCCCACTCACCGGCGGCCATGAATCCCGGAAATTCACGAGCGCCTGACCCCTGTATCGGTGGGCTTCCGTTCGAACCTATCTACAAATTGGCCAAATACCAATCCGCATTTCAGTCGACCGCTCCTAGGCGAGTTCCCCAAAAGTACTGCTGCCGATTTTCAGCAAACACGGCTCTCTGTGCGCAAAACTGTTGGCTACTATTCCTCATCATCGCGTTGGCTATATAAAGTCTTAGCACATAATAGCAAACCAATGGCCATTTGTCAACAAAAACTATGATGGGCCGCGTTTAAAATTCCGGTGAAAAATATAGAAAATCAACGCGGCGGCGGCAGCAATGTAAATAAGAGCGTATATTTGCCCGTTGCCAGCGGAACGGGCAGCACCCTGTACCACATGGGGGATGGGTTCCACTGAATACTGTATCTCCTGTTGGTCTGGGGTTGCAGAGGCGGAACCCGGTCGAGGGGAAGAGGATTTAGAATTGGAAGCGGTTTTGGAACCGGAAGAAGCCTTTGAACTTGTGGACGCCTTGGCGCTGGAAGAGACTTTGGATGATGTCTTATCATCCTCTTTGGAATTGGCCAGCAGCTTAGACAACAATGTTTCCAGCGAATCTGTGGTTTGTTCCGCCTGGGAAGAGGAAGCAAGCTGGGCTGTTGGTGGCCCCACCTGCAAATGCGAGCCGGTAAAAACAACCAGCGCCAAGCGTTGGGTGCCCGACCGTGTATTGGGGTAGCCCTGATTCTGGCTGTTGCGAAATGATAGGCAATCATTGATGGTGAGTTTAATATATTTGCTGCCGGGCGGAATCATGGCGGTGTAGGTCTCATAATAAGAAGTGTGTCTGTTGGCACCCACCATCATTTGCACATGTGACAACATCATTTCGGTTTCGTAAAAATCGATTCCGTTGTTAGATACCCATATTGTTAACCCATACCATACCGTCGGGCCGGTGGAAGTTTCGTTACCTGAAAAAGCAATTTCGCCGCTGGCCGAGTAGATGCCCGGCATCATACGCCCCTGCTGCTGGAGATAAGTTGTATCATTGGCACGACTATATCGCAGGCGCTGCCAACTGCCATCAAGCGAACTGGGCACAACTGCACCCATGATGTACTCATCCCCTTGGCCAGTGCGAGTCGCAAAGGTCCCCTTTTCGCTGTATAGGGCTACATCAAGCGAAGAAGCCCCGGAAATTTCGTAAAGCACCACCGCGTCGCTGCTAGGAGAAATCATCGAAAGATAAGTAGGGTCGGGCGTTGAAGAAAGTTCCCATGCGGTAAGGATATCTTTTGTTTGTGAAAAGTTAAAATATCGCGCGCAGGAAAATGACAGGCCATCACATGGATCCCTGATCTCCTCAGCCATTGCGCACATCGAAAAACAAATGAATACCAGGACGCCCCAAAAAAGTTGCATCGCGAACTTTGCAGCTTTATCCTTCATACACCCTTACCTCAATTGAGTACGCTATCATTTAGTTTTGTCAGATTTCCAGAATGGAAATATTGTATTATAGTTTTTGACATTTTTCAATATATTTCGACAATTATCTATGAAAAATAAGCCGGATTTCAACGTATAAACGCGAACCCGGCTGTGCTGTTTGCAATAAATGGTGAGAGACTGCGGGGGAAATGCAAAACTATGTAGTCGCGCCCCCGTTGGGATCATAGCCCAAACCGAAACTGATGGACAAGGCCTTGTCAATGCTGTTCATGGAGGTCTCGTCCAATCGGCCCATTCTTTCTTTAAGCCGCCGTTTATCTATGGTACGGATTTGTTCCAAAAGCACAACAGAATCCCGCGCCAAGCCACAATTACTGGGATTAAGGTCTATATGTGTAGGCAACCGGGATTTCTCCTTTTGGCTGGTGATTGCAGCGGCTATGACTGTGGGGCTATATTTGTTCCCAACGTCATTTTGCACGATCAGTACCGGCCTGATTCCCCCTTGTTCCGATCCGACAACGGGGCTGAGGTCGGCGTAATATATTTCGCCTCTTTTTACGGTCACGTCTATCACGCTCCGCCTAACTGTTAATATTGGATGTCCGAAGGACCGCAGCAAAGGAATCAATAGCCTTCGACAGGCAACCTGAGCCTTTGCCACTGAAAATATCCTCGTTTTTTCCTCAACTATAGTGTGCCCAACACCGAAAAACGTAATCATGGTCTGGTAATACGGCGACCAAAATTTGGTCGCAAATTTTGACACGTCAATCGATTGAGCAATATAGCAAAGAATATTATTTCTCCTAAACTATTTTATTAAGAAGACCGCTGTTTTGACAGTAAAAAAGCCACCCCTGCGCATAGGCGAAAGGGCAGCTTTTTGCTATTATCATTTATATCATATTAAAAAGCAAGATGAATAGGCGCAAACGAATCATTTTTGTTCTTATCTCATTACTCCAATATTTTAAAATTAAAAAATTCTACCTCCAGCTTTTCAGCAGGGATGCTTAATGTAAGGATGTTCCCCTTTTCGGCATCCAACGTAAGAATAAACTGGCCGCTTTCACTTTCTCCGGTCACGGTAAGGACGTTATCTTCATAAGTAGCCAGGACGCCTTCGCCCTCGGCGGCTTGATTGATGGCGGCGAGGACAAGCCGTATCGTGGCGCCGCCCAAGGTGCTTTTGGGGTCAATCGTGACCTGCATTTCTTTGTAGGCGACTGTTACACTTTCTTTATCAAAAACAAACGCCATTTCTTTAAGGGAATCGGGTGAATCGAAAACCAGCGTGCAGTTGGCCGGGTCTTGCCGCATAAAATAAGCCGTGGCGGCAATATCTCCGTATTTGATATTAAGCTGGCTTTCGAAGGGTTTCGTGATTTCGTCCGGTATGTCAGCCTTGGCGGGGTTGCCGCAACCTGTCATCAGTATACAACTAAGCAACAGCAGATAGAATACTCTCTTGAACATATTTCTCACGCAGCCTTATCGTTGATTGCGCAAAAACACTTCACAAAGGCAGTGGGCCACATCTTCCGGCAGCATGGCGGCTTGGGAATATTTCGCCGCGGCCAAGTCCCCTGCCGCGCCGTGAAGGTAAGCGCCGCAGAAAGCGCTTTCCAGCTCCGGCATACCCTGGGCCACCAAAGAAGCAATCACCCCTGCCAGCACATCTCCACTGCCGCCTTTGGCCATGCCCGGATTGCCGGTGGTGGAGTAATACACTTTGCCGTCTGGGGTGTGAATGGTGGTCGGGCTGCCTTTAAGGAGCAGGATCACATTGTATTCTTTGGCAAATTCTGCTGCGATATGCAGCCGGTCAGCCAGCACATCCGCCACCGGTCTTTGGCACAGCCGCGCCATTTCGCCCACATGAGGCGTTAAGATGACTTTGCATTTTGTTTTACGTAATACATCTATATTCTCGGCCAAAATGTTTATGCCATCGGCATCTATCACCATTGGAATGGTGGCGGTTTCCAAAAGGCGGATGACAAGACGGTCGGTCTCTGCATTGCGGCCAAGGCCGGGCCCGACAAGAAGTGCGCTGCAGCGCTGCATTTCTGCGGTTAACATGGGAAATGCGTGCTCCGATATCGTGCCGCCGGCTGTGGGTGGCAGTGGCAGAAAAATGCTGTTGACACCCTGGGAACTGACCAGATTGCAAACCTTTTCCGTAGAGGCCATCACCATGCAGCCCACACCCGTTCGCAGGGCGCCCATAGTAGAGAGTGCGGCGGCGCCTACATAATGACGGCACCCCACCAGCGACAAAAGCCTGCCATAGTCCCCTTTATGGCTCTGCTTGGGTCGCTCTTTGATGCGGTCGAACACCATCGACTCATCCAGCAGAGAATTACTGACTTCCATGTGTTGTTTGGCTTCCGCCGGAATGCCGATATCTACGACTTGAACTGTACCGCAGTATTGCTGGCTTGGATTTTGAAAATGGCAGGGTTTGGCGCTGTCAAAAGCAATTGTAAAATCGGCCACCACCGCATCTTCTTCCACACAGCCACTGTCACAAAAAACACCGCTGGGAAGATCGAGTGCAAAAACCGCTGCCGCCGCACCGTTAATAAAGCGGTTGAGAAGCCTATGGCGGTCATCCAGCTTGCCGGAAAAACCGGTTCCATAGACGGCGTCAATAATAATATCTGTCTGTTCCAGCGCTTTTTGCACTGACTCCATTTGAACACCGCAATCCACCAGTGGCACACCGGCAGCGCAGGTCAAATCATATTGGGTCAGCGATTCCTGGGTGGTGGGTTTGCCGTCGGTAAGGGCGACCGCCACCTTGGCCCCCGCCGCTTTCAGCACACGGGCCGCCATCAGGCCGTCGCCGCCGTTATTGCCTTTGCCGCAAAACACAATACAATTGCGATTTTCTACCCCGGCAATTGATTGTATGTACTCCGCCGCCCCACGGCCGGCATTTTCCATCAGCTTATAATGGCTGATACCCAGATCCACCGCTTTGTTTTCCAATGTCTTCATTTGCACTGCCGTTAAAATCATCATGTCATTCGTCTCCCCGTCACTTCTTTATCTCAGACTGAACCCTTCATCGCAAAATGAACTGCCTAATCCAGTTCACGATATGCCGTTACCACAGCGGCTGCATACTCCCTGGTATGCGTTATACTGAGTGAAAAGCGGTACCCCATTTTTTGAACCAGGGCCAACGCGCCGCCGGAAAAAACAAAAAAAGGGGCGCCCAGCTCATTGCGTAATATCTCGATCTCGCACAAAGCAAAGCCCCTGACACCGGTCCCCAAAGCCTTTGCAAAGGCCTCCTTCGCGGCAAAATGAGCGGCCACAGTCTGGTGGGCATTTGGCTTTTGGGCAAAGATCGCGCGTTCTCCCTCGGAAAAATACCGGGACAAAAAACGAGGGTTCTCCACCGATTTTCGCACCCGGGCCACTTCTACCAGATCAATACCGCTTTGAATCTCTACCAATGCCAACGCTCCCAACACATGTTAACAGCCCACTAAAAATGTGAATATCTTCCATCACCATCAACTTTACAATAGAGCTAGTATAGCACAAAAATCGCCTTTTTTCAATGGCGACACTTGCGCCGCCAACCGGTTTGTGCTATGATATGTGCCATAATCACATAGGTTTTAACCTTTGTGGTAAAATAACTAAAAAACGCGATGACAAAGAGAGTACGCCTTTTGCTTCCCGCCCAGAGACAGAATGCCATCGGCTGCAAGCATTCTGCTGGAACATTGGCCGAAATTCACTTTCGAGCGGCGCCCTGAAATGCCAAAAGCAAAGTAGGCGGCGACGGCATATGCCCCGTTAATGGCAGCCAAAGTGCCTGCTTGGCAGGAAATTGGGTGGTACCGCGGAATGTTGTTTTTGGCTTTTCGCCCCTTGGGTTTTCCCTTGTGGCGAAAGGCTTTTTGTTTTGTATATCATGATTTTGATAATATGTTGAGGTGAACGGATACTATGAAAGCGGCTTTGGAACAAATCCGGCAAACGGCGCAGGATGCCCTTACCAATGTGCAGGATATCAAGGCATTGGAGGATTTGCGCATCCGTTTTTTGGGCAAAAAAGGCGAATTAACGGCCATCCTGAAGCAGATGGGCGGACTTTCGGCCGAAGAGCGTCCTGTGATTGGCGCATTGGCAAATGAAGTGCGGGAAGATATTGAAAGGACGCTGGAGACCAAAATGGCGTCTTTGCAGTCATCCCTCTTAAAAGTAAAGCTGGCGGCCGAAAAACTGGATGTGACCATTCCCGGCCAAAAACGGCCCATTGGTCACAAGCATCCCCTTTCGTTGGTGTTGGATGAAATTAAGGAAATCTTTCTGGGAATGGGCTTCAGCATTGCCGAAGGCCCGGAGGTAGAGCTGGATTACTACAACTTTGAGGCGCTTAATATCCCTAAAAACCACCCGGCCCGGGACACCCAGGATACATTTTATATCAATGAAAATACCCTCCTGCGTACCCAAACTTCTCCGGTGCAGATTCGCACCATGGAGAAGCAAAAGCCGCCGATACGCATCATCGCGCCGGGACGTGTATACCGCTCCGATGCTGTCGATGCCACCCACTCCCCCCTCTTCCACCAAATTGAAGGGCTTGTGGTGGACAAAGGCGTCACCATGGCTGACCTGAAAGGGACACTGGAAGTGTTCGCCCGGCGGTTATATGGCGACGACGCCAGTTTCCGTTTCCGTCCCCACCACTTCCCTTTTACCGAGCCATCCGCCGAAATGGACATTATGTGCTTTAACTGCGGCGGCAAGGGTTGCAGCCTTTGCAAAGACGAAGGCTGGATTGAAATTTTAGGCTGCGGTATGGTGCATCCCAAAGTGCTGTCTATCTGCGGCATTGACCCGGAGGAATACAGTGGTTTTGCCTTTGGCATGGGGTTGGAGCGGCTTGTTATGCGCCGCTTTGGTATTGATGACTTGCGGCTGTTTTACGAAAATGACCTGCGCTTCCTGCAGCAGTTTTAGGAGGGATATAAATGGATTTATCAATGAAATGGCTTTCCGATTTTGTGAAAATCGATGTATCGCCCCGCCAATATGCGGCGGCTATGACGATGTCCGGTTCCAAAGTGGAGGGGTATAAAAACGAAGCTGACGGCATTGTGAATGTGGTGGTCGGTAAAGTGTTGGCCATCGAGAAGCATAAAAATGCCGATTCCCTTTTTGTTTGCCAGGTAGACGTGGGTAAAGGCGCACCGGTGCAAATTGTGACCGGAGCCACCAATGTGGTAGCCGGTGCCATGGTACCCGTGGCGTTGGATGGCGCCGAGCTGCCCTGTGGTAAAAGCATTAAAAGCGGTGTGCTGCGGGGCGAGCCCAGCGAAGGCATGCTCTGTTCCTTGTCTGAATTGGGGCTGACCGTACACGACTTCCCCTATACTGTGGAAGATGGCATTTTCCTGATTGAAGAGGCGTGCCAAATTGGGCAGGAGATTACCGGCGCATTGGGACTGGACGACACTGTGGTGGAATTTGAAATTACCTCCAACCGACCCGATTGTCTGTCTGTGGTCGGGTTGGCACGGGAAACCGCCGCCACCTTCAACCTGCCTTTAAACCTGTCTACTCCTGTGGTAAAAGGCGGCAAAGATGGGGACAACATTCAAAAACATCTGGCGGTGGCGGTAGAAAACCCCGACCTTTGCCCCCGATATATCGCCCGCATGGTCAAAAACATCCGCATTGCCCCTTCCCCTCGCTGGCTGCGGGAAAGACTGCGGGCCAGCGGTGTGCGGCCCATCAATAATATTGTGGACATCACCAACTATGTCATGCTGGAAACCGGCCAGCCCATGCATGCTTTCGACTACAAGTATGTGCATGATGGCAAAATTATTGTGCGCACGGCAAAGCCGGGAGAAAAAATCATGACGCTGGACGGTATTCTTCGTTCACTTTCCCCCGAAATGCTGGCGATTACCGACCCGGCAGGACCCATTGCCGTGGCCGGCGTGATGGGCGGCGAACACAGTGGCATTGAGGATGACACGGCACAAATTGTCTTTGAGTCAGCCTGTTTCAGTGGCCCTTCGGTACGGATGACGGCCAAAAAGCTGGGACTGCGTACCGAAAGTTCTGCCCGCTTTGAAAAGGGGCTGGATGCCCAAAATTGCCTGTCGGCGGTTAACCGCGCCTGCGAACTGGTGGAAATGTTGGAGGCCGGTGAAGTCATAGACGGCATTATTGACGTGGACAACAGCGACAAGGGGAAACGAACCCTGGAGCTGGAACCGGAATGGACAAAAACATTCCTGGGCATTGACGTTTCCAAAGAGAAGATGGTGGAAATATTAAAGCGGTTGGATTTTGAGGTAGAGGGCGACAAAGTCACGGTGCCTTCCTACCGCAGCGATGTGGAGCATAAGGCTGATATTGCCGAAGAAATTGCCCGCATTTACGGTTATGATCAAATCCCCATCACCACCCTTCGGGGCTTGGCCGATGGCAAGCTGAGTGAAAAGCAGCTGTTCCACCGCCGCATTAACGACACGCTGCTGGCCCTGGGCTATAACGAGATCATCACCTATTCCTTCATCAGCCCCAAGTATTACGATAAAATTCGCCTGCCCGAATGGCAGCGCCAATCGGTAACCATTGCCAACCCCCTGGGCGAAGATACCAGTATTATGCGCACAACCGCTATCCCCTCTATGATGGAGGCATTGGCACGCAATTATAACAATCGTAATAAAGAGGCGGCGCTGTTTGAGATTGCCACTGAATATCGGCCTACGGCCGACCCTCTGCCGGAAGAAACCGCCCATGTGGTCATTGGCGCTTATGGAGACGAAATGGACTTTTACCGCCTAAAGGGCACTGTGGAACAGCTTCTGAACCGATGCCGCACCCCGCGTTGTGACTTTGTTCCCGAGGAAAATAACCCGATTTTCCACCCTGGACGCTATGCCGTCATCAAGACCGGGGACATGATACTGGGCATGATTGGCGAAATCCATCCCGAGGTCTGTGAAAATTACGATGTGCAGCGAAAAGTGTATGTAGCCAAATTGGACTGCGCATTGCTGTTTGCCGCCGCCGCGCCGGAACATGCCTACACACCCCTGCCCAAATATCCCGCTGTCACCCGAGATCTGGCAATCACCTGTGACGATAATTTGCCGGTTGCCAAATTGGCTGCTGTCATTGAGGAAAAGAGCGGTGTGCTGCTGGAGACGCTGGAGCTGTTTGACATTTACAAAGGTGCCCAGATTCAAGAAGGCAAAAAGAGTGTGGCCTATACCCTGACGCTACGGGCGGCTGACCGCACCCTCACCGACGGCGAAGTGGACGGCATTACCGCTTCCATTGTAGGATCCCTTGGGAATATTGGCGCATCCTTGCGGGAATAATACACTTTTGCGCTTGTCAAGCGCGAAAAAGTAGTGTATGCTGTAAACAGGCATTGTGCTTATCGCCAGCCTATGCCTTGTGTGAATGGAGGTATGGCCATGTTGGAACCAACCATTTCGTTTTCCATACAAGACGAAAAAGACAAAGAAGTAAAGCAGATTCTCACCACGGTGTACGAGGCGCTGCGCCAAAAGGGATACAATCCGATCAATCAGATTGTGGGGTACATTCTGTCCGAAGACCCCACCTATATTACCACCCATAACAATGCCCGCAGCCTGATTCGCAAGGTGGACCGGGATGAGCTGTTGCGCACGCTGGTGAAATCATACCTGAACGACTGATTCAACCGGCACGGGCGGCAAGACCGCCCGTTTTTCATGAACTGGTTAAGGGCCAAAATCGTCCAATTTATTTGGTTTTTCGCCGATTTCTTTTGTTTACAGGCTTTCTGGCCTGTGGTATAATAGCCTACAGAATAATTTAAGGTTTAGGAGAACACACGCTTATGGCAAACACCGCGGAACAGTTTCTGACTTACAAGGGAAAGCCTTTGGTGAGAAACGGCAGTACAATCTACTACGGCAATATGGCCGATGAATATGTCGCCATGCTCCAAATTTTGTCCACGGAAAAAAAGGACGATTTGGACGTGGCCAATAAAGTTTCGGTGCAGATTCTCTCCACCAATGCTGATTTGCGCCCCAAAGAGCGTATTGCCAAAAAGACCGAGAAAAACGGCCTTTACCAGGCCCTTGACATCGCCAGTATTTGGCTGGAAAGAATGTTGGAAGAATAATCGTATGATGCAGAAAGGCCGCCGGATTTTCATCCGGCGGCCTATTGATTGTTATTGTGATTTTATGATTGGCTGCGCAGCTCGACCCGGCGGATTTTGCCGCTGATTGTTTTGGGCAGGCTTTCGGTAAATTCCACGATGCGGGGGTATTTGTAGGGTGCCGTCTGTTTTTTGACATAATCCTGCAGCTCTTTGGCCAATTCATCAGAAGGTGTATACCCTTTGGTGAGGACGATAGTGGCCTTGACCACCGTGCCCCGTACCGGGTCAGGAGCGCCGGTTACGGCGCATTCCAGCACCGAGGGATGCTCCATCAAGACGCTTTCAATCTCAAAGGGTCCAATGCGATAGCCGGATGCTTTGATGACATCGTCGGTGCGGCCTACGTACCAGAAGAAGCCGTCTTCGTCTTTCCACGCAGTATCACCCGTGTGATACAGACCATCGTGCCAGACCTCGTTTGTGCGGCCTTCGTCCTGATAATAGCCGTCAAACATACCGGTAAGGTGGGGACCATCGGTACGCAAAACAATCTCCCCTACCTCACCCACATTCACCGGGCTGTTATCTTCTCCCACAAGCTCAATGGGATAGAGCGGATTGGGCTTGCCCATGGAACCGGGCTTGGGGTCGGTACCCGCCAGGTTAGCGGTAAGAATAGTGGTTTCGGTTTGGCCAAAAGCCTCCATCAGTTTAAGGCCGGTAAACTCCTGAAAACGGTTGTAGACTTCAGGGTTCAAGGCTTCGCCGGCAGTTGTGGCGTAGCGCAGCGAAGAAAGGTCGTAATTCTCCATTCCCTCTTTGATGAAGAAGCGGTAGATGGTGGGCGGCGCGCAAAAAGTCGTGATGCGATAATGCTGAATTTTTTCCAAAAAATCTTTGGGGACGAATTTATCCATGTCGTAAACAAAGATGGAAGCGCAGCAAAGCCACTGGCCATATAGCTTGCCCCATACTGATTTGGCCCAGCCGGTTTCCGCCACGGTAAGATGCAGATCATCGGGACCCACGTTATGCCAATACTTGGCTGTCACAATATGGGCAATGGGGTAAGAATGCTCGTGAAGCACCATTTTGGGGTAGCCGGTGGTGCCGGATGTGAAGTAGAGCAGCAACGGATCGGTGCTTTTTGTCGTGACACGCTGGAAAGCAGGATAGTCGGTCAAACCTTCCACTTCGCTGTCGAAATCCAGCCAGCCGGCTCGGGTACCGCGCACCACAAACTTGCTATCCAGATTGTGATATTCGCCGCAGGCCTCTTCGACCCGCTCGGCCACATCGCCATCGGCGGTACAGACAATACTTTTAATGCCCGCCGCCGTAAAACGATAAAGGATATCTTTGGTGGTAAGCAGATTGGTGGCAGGCACGCCCACGGCGCCCAGCTTGTGTAGCGCCAGCGCAGCAAACCAGAATTGGTAATGCCGTTTGAGGATCAGCATTACTTTATCCCCCTTGCCAATGCCCGCACCGGCAAACAGTACGGCGGCCCGGTCGGAATACCGTTTGAAATCGGCAAAAGTGAAGAACCTCTCCTCCCCCTTGTCGTTGCACCACACCATGGCCCGTTTGTCCGGGTAAAGGCGCGCCAGTTCATCCATCACATCGTAGGCAAAATTGAAGTTTTCGGGCACCACAGGTTCAAACGAATTGAGTACACCCGCGGCGTCAAATCCTTCCTTGCAAAACTGTTTATAAAAATCTTTCATGTTCATTCACACTCCTGATGAGCTGGTTTTTTGAGGACAACCGCCAGAAAAATGCATTCCTCGCCTCCTGTGGCGATCATGCCGTGACCGTGGCCGGAATCGTAGTAAATCGTGTCGCCGGCATGAAGCACTTCCACATGATCTTCCATGGCGACCTTGAGGCTGCCTTGAAGAATAAAATCAAATTCCTGTCCCTCGTGGTAAGAAAGGTGGATAGGCTCGTTTTGTTCCGCCTCTATATAAGGTGCTTTGACCAAAAAAGGTTCGGCCAGCTTGTTGCGAAACAGATAACCCAGGTGTTGGTATTCGAAGCCCTGTCGGCGTTTAATGGGGAAGCCTTTGCCGGCGCGCACAACGCTGTAAAAACTCAGTTTGGGCCGATCCCCTGTCAACAGCTCCACCATGTCGACGCCAAATTTTTCGGCGCATTTAAACAAAAATGTAAAAGTGAAATCACTTTTGCCCGCTTCCAGCATGCGATATTCTTCCAGCGTCACATCGGTAAACGCGGCCACTTCTTCTTCGGAAAACTCCAAAATCTCCCTAAGGCCTCTAATTCGTTCAGCAATTTCCATCAGTTTGCTATCCATGATATTTCTCCTTTCCAAAATCAAAAAACCCGTCCCTGAAAAAATTTTCAGGGACGGGTTTGGTTAACCCGCGGTACCACCCACATTGCATGTTATCCATGCCGCTTAACAGACTCCAACAAGTCCTGAGCGAGTAACGCCGCTCTGACGGGAGGGACTACTGGCCGCATCATACGGCTTTCGGCCTCCGGCTCGGGGGTGATGGCATTAATTTGGTTCATTACCGGCTTTCACCAACCGCCGGCTCTCTGCAAATGAAGCGCCAAATTCGCTGTCCCTGTCTTTGCCTTTATCCAATATCATCGCTTTGGATGTTTGTGCTATTGTACCCGCAATAAAACCAATTGTCAATACCCTAAAGCAAGTAAAATATAATTTGGAGAAAAACACCTGTTTACATTCCCAGCAACACGGTCTCCAGCTCCTGCATCGATTGGGCGATGTAAGCGGCGCCTTGCTCTTCCAGTTCCGCCCGGGACCGGGTGCCCCATGTCACACCCACGCAGGGCACACCGCCGTTACGGGCTGTTTGGATGTCCACCTCTGAGTCACCTACATATACCACATCCGCTTGAGCGTCAATGCCAAATTGCTTCATAATGACCTCGATGACAGCCGGATTGGGCTTTGGGGCAATATCCGGACGCTGGCCATAGACCGCGTCAGTTAAACCCGGCAAGCTGGAATCGATAATACGATGGGTCAGGTCGTCCGGTTTGTTGGTGGCAATGGCCACTTTGATCCCGTTTTGCCGCAAAACGCCCAACAGCTCGGACACTCCAGGATAAAAAGTGCTTCGCCCATCACAGATATAGCCGTAACGCTCAAGGTAGTCGGTTTTGAGACGGCCCATTAAATCCGCATCCTCGGTACAGGACGCGGGCACAACTCGCTCCAGCAGCTTTTGCAAGCCGTGCCCTATAAAACGGGCATAGGCCTCCACCGAATGCGTCGGCAGCCCAAAGGCCGCCAGCACCTCGTTGCATGCCTCTGCAATATCCCGCTGAGAATCCAACAATGTGCCATCAAGATCAAAAATGGCCAGTTTTTTCAAGCATTTCACCCTTTCCTCACAATATAATAATTATACCTCCATTGCACCCAAAAGGCAACGGCGTCACCGGTATTCCGATTGACAGCCCGCTGGAAGTGGGGTATAATAAAAACGAAAACTGAAGACAGGGGTGCTGGATAAATCCGGCTGAGAGATGGCTTGTAAGCCTAAACCCTTATACCTGATCTGGATAATGCCAGCGTAGGGACATCTGATTCCAACCTGTACGCCATGCCATTCCGGTATGGCGTTTTTTGTTACCGCTGCATCGTTCTCAGTTTTACGATACATCGAAGGGAAATATGATTAATGAAAAACCAGCACACGCAAAAACTTGTCTACTGCGCCCTGATGATTGCACTGGGCACCGTACTCAGCTTCATCAAGTTTTCGGGGCCGTGGTTATTTGGCGGCTCCATCACCCTGTTCAGCATGTTGCCCATTGCTTTTATCGGCTATGTATATGGCAAACGATGGGGACTTTTGACCGGCGTCGTATATGGTATTCTGCAACTGGTGTTGGGTATGGATGCTTTGCGGGGCGTTAACCTGATGACATTCCTTGGCTCTCTAATTCTTGACTATGCGCTGGCATTTGGGGTATTGGGCTTGGCCGGCATGTTCCGCAAAGAAGGCCGCAGTCATCGCATTGCTTTCTCTGCCGGTACCTGCGTCGCTTCTATCCTGCGCTTTGTATGTCATTTTATATCCGGCTTCCTTCTGTGGTCTTCCATCGCCCAAGACGGTTTTGCCGCCGTCACCTATTCCTTTGGCTATAACCTTGGGTACATGGGCCCCGAAATCATCATCACCACCATTGGCGCTTTGCTCATTTGCCCACTGATTCCCTATTTTGAATCTCGGCAAAAAAACATGTAAAAAAAGAGATGAAAAACGGATGCCGAACGGCATCCGTTTTTTAATTGCAAAATACTTACTTGCTCTTTTGCTCCACTTTGTGCATAAAGCGGACCCGGTCGATGACGGCCCGGGTGTGAGTGCCCTCCCCAATGAGGCCGCATTCATCCTCCGCCCATACTTTGAAGTACACCATCCGACCATCCGCCCCAGTGATTTCAGCCGTGGCAGTCACTTGCATTCCCAAGGGGGTTGCGGCGATATGGGCAATATCCACTTTGGTACCCACCGAGCTTTCGCCCTCGGCCAAATATTCAGTCATCGCCTCGGCGGCGGCGTGCTCCATCAGGGCGATCATGCTGGGGGTAGAGAAAACATCCAAATCGCCGCTGGCAAGACTTTTGGCGATGTTGCTCTCATTCACAATGGTGGTTTTTGACGATTGTTTTCCGATCTGCATTTGTTCACACTCCTGAATGTTGTTGCGTGGATTGGTAAAACAATCATATCATTCCCCAAAGCAGATGGCAACCGCTGGTTACTCCTTAAAAGAATTATACCGACACAACCACCATTTCGCCGCCCTGCCAATCACACAAAAGACTGTCCCCTGCTTTAAGATCGCCTTCCAGCATCTGGCCGGCAATTTGGTCTTCTACCAACCTTTGTACCGAGCGCCGTAGTGGCCGCGCCCCATAATCCGAATCGGCGGCTTCACCGGCAATGGCGTTGACTGCCTCTTCTGTAAAGCGAATGACAATATGCATTTTTTGAAGGCGGACGGACACGTCGTTGAGCATAGTGCGGGCCACTTCCCGCATTTCTGCCGGTGACAATTTTTCAAAGATAATAATATCGTCAATGCGGTTAAGGAATTCCGGCTTGAAGGTTTTTTTCAGCTCTTTCATGATCTCATTTTTGACTTCTTTATTGCGGCTTTTCTGCGGGTCCGATGCAAATCCCATCTCTTTTTTCTCGGTGATCAGCCGAGCACCGATGTTGGAGGTCATAATGAGCACTGCGTTTTTAAAACTGACCTGCCGCCCCTGGGAATCAGTCAGCATGCCGTCCTCAATGACCTGAAGCATGAGATTAAAAACATCGGGATGGGCTTTTTCAATTTCATCCAGCAGCACAACAGAATAAGGCTTGCGCCGCAGTTTTTCTGTCAGCTGGCCGCCTTCCTCATATCCCACATAGCCGGGAGGAGAGCCGATGAGTTTAGATGTGGAATATTTGTCCATATATTCCGACATATCGAGTCGAATAAGCGCCTGTTCGCTGCCAAAAAGGCTGTAGGCCAAGGCGCGGCAGAGCTGGGTTTTGCCAACGCCGGTGGGGCCCAAAAACACAAATGAGCCGATAGGCCGGTTAGGATCCTTAAGCCCCACGCGGCTGCGGCGGATGGCGCGAGCCACTGCACCCACCGCCTGGCCTTGCCCAATAATTTTTTCATGGATCAGGGACTCCAGCTTCAGCAGCCTCTCCCCTTCTTCCTCGGTGATACTGGTGATGGCAATGCCAGTAGAATCGGAGACGACCTGGGCAATATCCTGGGCCGTAACACAACTGCTCTCCCGGGGTATAGAGCACCATTGAGCCTGTTCGGCTTCCAGCTCACCGCGCAGTTCACGCTCGCCGTCCCGGATATGGGCGGCCAATTCAAAATCCTGGGCGTTGATAGCCGCTTCTTTTTCCCGCTTAAGAGCCTGCAACCGTTCCTCCAGCTCCAATTGGCTTTCAGAAGAGGCTGTGGACTTGATGCGCACTTTTGAGGCGGCTTCATCAATGAGATCAATGGCCTTATCCGGCAAAAAGCGGTCGGGAATATAGCGCACCGATAGGCTGACTGCCGACTCGATAGCCTCGTCGGTAATTTTAATTTTATGATGGGATTCGTACCGCTCCCGCAAGCCGTTTAAAATGGTGACGGCATCCTCTTCCCCCGGTTCCTCGATCATGATGCTTTGAAAACGCCTATCCAACGCCGCATCTTTTTCAATGAATTTGCGATATTCATCGATAGTGGTGGCGCCGATAACCTGTAATTCACCCCGGGCCAATTGTGGTTTGAGGATATTGGCGGCGTCGATGGCGCCCTCCGCCGCGCCGGTGCCAATGAGAGTGTGCATCTCGTCAATGAATAAAACAACATTGCCAGCACCCACCACCTCCTCGATGGTGTTTTTAATGCGTTCTTCGAAATCGCCTCGGTACTTTGTACCGGCTACAATGCCGCTTAAATCCAACGATACCAACCGGCGGTTGCGCAGTGTGTCCGGGACATTGCCATCGGCGATCATCTGCGCCAGACCCTCTACGATGGCTGTTTTACCCACACCGGCCTCTCCCACAAGACAGGGGTTGTTTTTGGTGCGGCGGGATAAAATCTGGATGACCCGCTCAATTTCCTTATCCCGCCCCACCACTGGATCCAATCGGCCCAGCCGGGCTAAATCGGTCAGGTCACGGCTGAACCTGTCCAGGGTGGCGGTGCGGGTGGCCGTGGCGCGAGCCGGGCGGCTTGAACCCTTTTTACCCTTGTCGGAGCTGAAAAAGTCGCCTGTATCCACGCCGATTGTTTCGGCCAATGTGCGGTAAAGTTGGTCGGTGTCCACGCCAAACTCCCGCAAAAAACGTACGGCGTAACTATCTGGTTCCTTCAGGATGGCCATTAAAATATGTTCGGTGCCTACATAGGTGTGGCCAAAACCCCGTGCTTCCAAAATGGCGCTTTCCAAAATGCGTTTGCAACGGGGGGTAAAATCGGAGGGAGTCAGGTTCGACTCAATACCCCTGCCAATATTTTTGATGAGCATGGCGTTAACATCCTCGTAGCCCACCTGTTTTTGGCAAAGGGCATTGTAGGCAACGCCGCTACCCTCTTTGATGAGGCCCAACAGCAGATGTTCGCTGCCCACATAAGTATGTCCCAGATAGCCTGCCTGGGTGATGCCGATGTTGATGGCGGCATTGGCCTTTTGGGTAAATCCGTTAAAGCGAAACATTGCCCTCTCCTATCGTGTTTACACACCTTTTTGTATTTCTTTCATACTATAATATTGCCAGGATAGTAACGCTTATGCCAGTTTTAACCAAAGCATTCACACAAAATCCTGGCAGGTCATAATATATTTTGAACCCAATCTTAAGGAGGCTCTTTTCAATGTGTTGTAACTCTTTCTTTGGCGGCAATAACTGTCTGTGGATACTTATTCTGTTGGTAATCGTTTGCTGCTGCTGCGGCGGCGGCAATGACGACTGCTGTGGCTGCAACAGACGCTGCTGCGACTAAATCAGATTTAGTTTCACATCAAAGAGGCCTCTGCCATTGCGGCAGAGGCCTCTTTGCAATTTCTTTATTAGCCATTATTAAAGCAAGGCTCTTTCAATGCGGCCACCGCCGATTACAGTATCACCGTCATAAAAAACAGCAGCCTGCCCCGGCGTAATAGCCCGTTGTGGCTCGGCAAACAGCACCTCCACCCCATCTTCCATCCCGTTTGCATTGGCAAAAGGCCGAATGACGGCTTTGGCGGGCTGGTGGGCATAGCGGATTTTGACCTGGGCCTCTGTGGGGCCGGTAAGGTTGGCCATACTGATAAAATTACAGTCGCGAACAAGCATGCGTGTAGCAAGCAAATCCATTTCCGAAAAGGTGAGTGTAACCGTACCTTCGACCGGGTCAAGAGCGGACACAAAGGCGGGCCGCCCCAGTGAAATGCCAAGCCCTTTGCGCTGGCCCACGGTGTAGGCATAGACGCCTTTGCTGGGGCCAAGGTCGTTCCCCTGCGTATCGACAAAACGGCCGAGAGGGGCCTCTTTGCCGGTGTAGGAGCGGATGAAAGCCATATAGTCACCATCGGGCACAAAACAGATATCCTGGCTGTCCGGTTTTTGGGATGTGCCCAGTCCGTTCTCCCGGGCTATCCGCCGGACTGTCTCTTTGTCATAGGCTCCCAGTGGCATAAGCGTACGAGCCAGCTGATCTTGTGTCAGGGGGTACAGCACATAGCTTTGGTCTTTGGGAAGACTTTTGCCCCGCTTCAGCAAATGTCGCCCAGTTGCCTCTTCATAGCGAATGATGCTGTAATGACCGGTGGCAATTTGATCGAAGCCCATGGCGTTGGCATGTGCTAAAAAGCGGGCAAATTTAATATGCCGGTTACAGGCAATACAGGGGTTGGGGGTAGCGCCGTTCTCATATTCCCGGATAAAGTATTCGATGACTTCGGTGCGAAAGAGTTCCTTATAATTGAGCACGTAATGGGGGATGCCCAGCTTTTGGCAGACCTCTCGGGCGTCATTGACATCGGAGAGGGAGCAACAACTTTTGCCGCAGGCACCAGCCGGCTCGTCCCACAATTTAAATGTGATGCCCACAACTTCGTAGCCCTGTTGCAACAGCAAAAGAGCAGCCACCGAGCTGTCGACGCCACCGCTCATCCCCACCATCACTTTTTGATTCATTTGATTCATCCTTCTGCCGCAGCCGGCCTATCATTTCGTATGGCCTATTATATCGCGGAAAGGTTAATATGTAAAATTTTTCGCGTGAAAACTGTGAATTTTGTGATGAAAAGAGAATTTAACAACATAACCGAGAATGGGCGAACCTTATGCTATTCAAATAGCTGCGAATATGCTATGCTGGTGGCAACTTCTAAAATATAAAAGCGACTGGGAGCGTGTTGGCCATTAAGTTGATGCTGCTTGATCTTGACGGAACCCTTTTTGACAAAGAAGAACGTGTCTCACCCGAAAATATTGCCGCCATTCAACAAGCGAAAGCAAACGGTATGAAAATTGCGATTTGTTCCGGCCGGGTCCTTTCGGACTGCCAGACAGCCATTGACGCGCTGGATGGCTGCTGTGACTATGCGGTCAATTGTAACGGCAGCACCGTGTATGATTTGACGGCATCCCGTTACATATTCAAACAGGTTATGCCGTGGGATTTGGTTGAAAAGGCCTGCCATGTACTGAATGCCACCCATGCGTTTTATCACGCTTATGTGGACAATGGTGTAGCCTGTGCGGCCGGCGTGAAAGAAAAACTGGTGGAAACCGGCCTGCATTCGCATCACATTGCTTACTACATGGCCAACCAGATTGTATTAGAGTGTTTTCCCGAAGACTTGGACCAATATGATGTGTTTAAGTTTTATTTGCCGAACCCTGATGTGGAAATGCTGGCCGACACCCGCGCCAAAATACTGGATACCCCAGGCATCACCACCGCTTACTCGGGGACAACCAGCCTGGAAGTATTTCCAGAGGGAATGGACAAACGCTACGGCGTGGAGCAGCTTTTAAACCATTTAGGTATTACGTTTGACAATGTCATTTCAATGGGAGACAGTGAAAACGACTTGCTGTTGTTGCAGGCGTCTAAAATTGGTGTTGCCATGGGCAACAGTCCCGATTTTATCAAGCAAGCGGCAGACTTTGTCTCCAAACCCTGTTGGGAAAGTGGCGTTGCCCACGCAATTCACGAACTTTTATTGCAGAATCTATCCGCCTGAAGAAATCACAGATCAAACAAAAGCGCTTCGCCTTTCATTCGGCGGAGCGCTTTTGAGCAGATAAGGAAGAGATTAAAAAGGGGGTTGCCAAAAGCTTCCGGTATAGCCCAGGGCCGACAATTTTCGCTCGATACTTTCTTTGCTGACGGCTGTTGTGTCATAATCCACCGCCACATTTTTGCTGACAAGATTCACGCTGACAGATCTCACGCCCCGTAGCGTATCCAGCCCACGCTTAATCTCCTTTTCGCTGTGGTTGCCAATCATATCGGGAACGGAAAAATTGATGCTTTCCAAAGCCATAGTCAAAACAGCCTCCTTTTGGGATTTAGTATACCCAAAAGGAGGCTGTTTTGACTATGCAACTTATTTGTTTTCGGATAATAATTTTTGCCCTACCGCGCCACCGGTATGAATGACTTTGAAGCGGTCTTTGGTAAACTCCCGCATCTCCAACAGCGCAATGATGATGCTGTCCCACACCGACATGGCCGCCAGCGTGCTGGAGGTGGCCAGCATTTGGAAAGGGTCGGCCTCGAAGTGAATGTTCATAGGCACAATGTATTGGGCCTGCTTGGCTAAGGCGCCCTGGGGATTTTCAGTAGTCACGATGCAGATGGCTTTTTTGATTAGGCAAGCTTCCATAATAGGGGTCAGTTCCGAAGAAGCGCCGCCTTTTGTGATGAATATAACGACATCGCCTTCCCTTACACGTCCAAGGCCGCCGTGAATCGCTTCGGCGGGGGGCAAAAAGTGGGTGGGGAGTTCAATGCAAGACATCGTGTGAGCAATTTTCTCTGCTGTAACGCCGGAGGTACCGCAGCCTGTGGTAAAGACATGGCCCTGGTGCCGGGCCAGCAGATTGACGACATCCGCGACCACGCTTTCTTCTAAATAATCAGCCAAATATTGAAGCGCAGAAGCTTCGTCGCGCATAGCCTTTTGCACACGGTTCAATATTTCCTGGTTCGAAAGTGCTTTCATCTAATTATGCCTCCTTCTTGATTTCACGAAATATTATCGCATATTTTATGAAAAAGTCAACGCAAAAAGAAAACGGCCTCCGGTAACGGAGGCCGCAGATTCACTCGCTTTGGTCAGGTTCCAGGATCATCTTGAGTTCGGATAAGAAAGAGTTGATATCCTTGAATTGACGATACACAGATGCAAATCGGACATAGGCTACTTGATCAATTTCCTTTAACTTTTCCATGGCCAGCTCTCCAATTTGGCTGGACATTACTTCGCGGTCCAATGAGTTTTTAAGATGCACCTCGATGTCATCTACGGCTTGTTCCAATTTTGACAGCGGGATGGGACGTTTTTCACTGGACTTGATTAAGCCTGTCAAAAGCTTGTCTCGGTCGAAAGCTTCTCGTGAACCATCCTTTTTCACCACCATCAGTGGCGTAGTTTCAATAATTTCATACGTGGTAAAGCGATTTTCACATTTCAGACATTCACGTCGTCTTCTGATTCTTTCACCTTCATCGGTGGGCCTGGAGTCTATAACTTTACTTTCACCATAACCACAAAAAGGGCATTTCACGTGTTGTCACCTCATTTTCCGGCATATCCGATTGATGCCATCATACCAAAATATGAGATATTTAACAAGTGTTTTTCCCACATGACTTTATAGACTGCCAAAAAAATCTTCGATGACGTCCGACAAGTGAATGGGCGACAATTGTGCCCGGTTGCAGCGCCCCACCAGCGCCGCCAATTGATCGTAATCCCCAGAAATATCATTGATTACTACAAGATTTTCGCCTTGTGCGTTTACCCCTTTGATGCCGTATGTACACATTGTACCCCATTCGGTTGCAGTCTCGGCTGCTTCCGTAACCACATAGGCTAAGCCCACGGCATCAGATGCGTCTACATTACTTTCCTTTTCCACTTTTTTACCCCCAGCTGATTATTACGTTATGCGTCGTCTAAGTAAATCACCAGGTATCACCTCTTTCATTTAAAGTGTGGTACATCCTAGTATAATACTTTTATTGTTAAAGTATAGTCCAAATCGTTCGACAAAAATCGACCTTGGCCAGAGAATGATAAGTTTATGTAAAAAGAAGCGGCAAAGACTGCACAATTTCGGCTACACCATTATGATTATCTGCGTATAATTCGACAATGAGCGCATTTTGATATCCAAAGGCATCCAACCGGGTACAAAGCGCAAAAAAATCCATTTGCCCTTTTCCGGGTACCATACAGTCATGGGCGTCGTCGTGGTCGCTGACATGCACATGGCAAAGATGAGGGCCCATCACCGACAAAAAAGATTCTACGTCCGACCCACTGCGAATTGCTTGCTTTAAATCCAGTACAAATTTTACTTGTGGCAAAGCGACATGAAGCATCTGGAAAAAAGCGGGGCTGTTGCCTTTGCACCGACAGACATTTTCGTGGGCCAGCATAACACCCATTTCATTCGCCACTTCCCAAAGCCTGCCAAAACGCTCGACATAGAATGTCGAAGACAATGGCATTTCAGCAACGGCTCCATGAAAAACGATAATATCGGCCCCCAGAATTTGCGCGGCGGAAAAAAAACGCTTATACTGTTCTACCCCATCCTCGAAGCGGCGGGGATAATTTGTAAAAAAATAAAAGGTTTCAGACACCGAGGAGAAAGGATGAATGGAGACGACGCGGGCGCCGTAGTCATCACAGCGTCGCCGTAAATCGTATAGAAATGTCGGCTCCAGCTCACGATCTGTATTCAAAAATACTTCCAGCGTTTTGACACCGGCTTGTAAAAAGGCTTCCAGCGCATCTTCCGTGGGCCGGGGATAAAGGCAGGCTGTTGAAACTCCGATTTTCAAATGCATTCCTCCAAAAATCCATCATCATCCAGCAAAAAGGCCAATAATTCACATTGAGCGCAGAAAGCTGATTGTGCTAAAATGGGGTTAATATCATTTATACATCATGCTAACAAGCAGAAGAGGGGTATCGAGTTGCTTAAGGAGCTGAAACAATGCATTCAGAACATAAATCCTTTTACAAAATCCGCTATCATGGTAGGATACATAACAATGTTAGGATACTACATTGCCAGCATGATTTCAACCTGCCTTGTACCCTATAGTGCGGCTCCTCGGCAAATGTATCATTTGGCCAAAGAGTATTTGCAAACAGCGCCTGCCTGCTTTGTAGCGGCCTGTGTGATCGCATTGTTATTAGATGTGGTATACCATTACGACATTGCACCCAAAAAATAAAACACATACCTGTGTGCAGTTGCATACAGGTATGTGTTTTTATCCCACTTTTGTCAGCGTGAAACCCGGTCTTATTTTATTTCTTGCTCCAGATGGGTGAATGTTTCACAATTAAAAAATTCAATGATAGGAAGGCTTAGCCCATCACAAAGCATTTTAATGGTGGCAATGCCCGGATTCTTGCTGTTTCCCTTTACGATATTATCGATGGTGGATTGTGTAACTCCTGAAATAGTTGCGAGTTTATTAATGGTAATCCCTCGCTGTTTACATAGTTCCTTAATTCTGGCCGCAACGGCATGACATATCATTGTTTAACACTCTCTTCCTTTTTTCATCGTCTGTATTTTTGCACCCACAACAGGCAACGAAATACGCACAATGTAATGGTATCGAAATGAGGTAAAAAAAGTTACCCAAAAGGTACTAAAATGACTCTTTAAGTCAAAAAAGTCCTGATATTATGCGATATATTGGATGATCTTAACTGGATTTAACAAATTATGCTAATCTGAAGAAAATACAAAAGAGGCAAACTAACCCTCGTTAGTTTGCCTCTTTATGAGTAACTCATACCGTATTTATAAAAATTTTACAAATGATTGCCATGAATCCTACTTGTGCTTCTTACCGCCCTTATTGGCTTTGGCTTTGGCGAGCTTCCTTTCTTCCCACAACACCCACAGCGGGCCCGCAACACAGATGGAAGAGTAGACGCCAGAGACCATACCCACGATCATGGGGAACGCGAAGGAGACGATAGAGGTTACATGGTTGAGAACCGATACGACCGCCACCACAGAAATGGCCAACACTGTTGTAATCGTCGTCATCAACGTACGGCCCAGAGATTGGTTAATCGATTTGTTCACCAGATCCCCAAGGGACATTTGGTTGCCGTAAAGGTGGGAGTTTTCACGAATACGGTCGTAGATGACGATGGTGTCGTTAAGAGAGTATCCTAAAATGGTCAGCACAACGGCAATGAAGTTATCGTTGAGGGGAATACCCGCAAACGCGAATACGGCAAATATCATGATAATGTCGTGGAACAAAGCCACCACAGCCATCACACCGGCAGAAAGACCGTGCATTTTGCGGAAACGGAAACCCACATAAATAACCATCAAAAGAGCTGCGAAGAGTACTGCGACAAGGGATTTAAGGAGAAATTCTCGACCGACAATAGGATCGACACTGTTGACGGCCTCGGTTTCAATATGATTGTTGGGAAACATTTCCTGCAGCTTCTCTGTAAGCGCGATTTGCGCATCAGCATCCAGACCCTGCCCGCCGGCAATCGAGGCGGTCATATTATTGTGACCGGATACAATATCTGTTGCCTCTTGTACCGAAACTTTGCGGTCTATAATGCCTTGAATGGCGTCTCCGAAAGCGTCTTTATCCAGCTCACCCTCGTAGGAATAGGTGACAATATAGCCGCCCTTAAACTGAATGTCCAACTGAACGCCATGAAAGATGGCAAAAGCAAAAGTGGCAATAATAATCACAATAGAGAAAATAAAGAAATATTTACGGTTACCGATAAAATTAATCATTGTTCTCACCTCCGTACAGCCAGGGCTTCTTAAGGCCCTTATACTTGGAAAGAGAGGTGAGCATCAGTCTGGATGCCAACACACCCATAATCAAGTTAAGCAACACACCCACCAACAGCGTAAAGCCAAAGGAGTAAATGGCGCCCGCCGTTGTCTGGCCAAACCACCGCAGCACCGGGCTGAGGAGGATGGCAAAAAAGCCGTCGGAGGGACCAAAGGCCGCCATCAAAACAACCGCTACGATGATGACCGTGACATTGCCGTCAAGGATGGCCGAGAATGCCCGTTTAAAGCCGGATGCCACCGAGCTTTCCACAGACTTTCCGTTGCGCAGTTCCTCTTTAATACGCTCGGCTGTGATGACGTTGGCGTCCACGCCGAAACCGATGGCCAATATAATACCGGCAATACCGGGAAGCGTTAAGGTAAAGGATGGGAACGGGGCAAAGAAACCGGTGATGGTGGCAATCATGACAATTACCTGGCCGGCCAGGGCGATAACCGCCACAAACCCCGGCAACCGGTATTTGAGAAGCATGAGAATTGATACCAACATAAAAGCGATGATACCGGCTCGAACCATGGCATCGCGGGCACCGGCACCCAAGGTGGGAGAAATGGTGTTATAGTTGCTGGTTTCCAGCTTAAAGGGCAACGCACCGGCATTAATCTTGTTGGCCAGGTCCTGCGCTTGCTCCAACGTAAAATTACCTTCGATAACAGCATTACCGTCGGGAATCGCACTGTTGACCTTGGGATAAGAGATCATGGTATCATCCATCCAGATGGAGATCACATTACCCACAAGGCGCCCTGTCGCGTCGGCAAATTTCTTCGTACCTTCCGGCGAAAGGCTGAGAGTTACGATATATTGGTTGTTTTCTGTGTTCACACGCGCTTCGGCAGAAATCACATCGCGGCCTTCCAAAATGACCGTATTAGCGGTCACACCTGTGGGAAGACCGGTTTGGGGATCCGTTTCATATCCTTCACGAAAGGTAAGTGAGGCCGTTTCGCCCAGCTCTTTAATGGCTTGTTCGGGATTGAAGTCCGTCTCTCCCGATTTCCACGGGAAACGAACGATAATACGATCTCGCACATTATCAATATAAACTTCATAATCGGTGATGCCTTGTCCAATCAGGCGAACCTTGATAATGGACGCTGCGGCTGCCATTTCCTCATCTGTCGCATCTGTGCCGGCGGGCGGGCTGAACGTAACATCCACGCCGCCGCGGATATCAATACCCCAACGGATATCCTGGGCGCTTTTAATGAGGGTCTTCTGAATGTCTCCATATGTGGATCTTAATCCGAAAAAGGTCAAATAGCCCAACCCGAAAATTAAGATCGCAACAATGAAAAAGACTGATTTACCCTTTTTCTTCATCTGCAATCCTCCAATATAAGTCCCTGCCGAGACAATTGCCCCAATATGCCGAGAACAGTAGAATGACCCAAAATGACTTGGGTCATACATGTAAAACCTCTGCAATTGACGGGGAAACCCATAAGCGATATTATATGGTATTATTTCCAAAAAGTCAATTGAATATTTTCCGCCACACTATACTGAAAGTTGCGATTTTTCGCCCAAAATACCCCGGTTTTTCTCCAGCATTGGGACAATAAACTCCAGCAAATATTCCTCCGTCTGTTCACAGGCACGTCCGGTGAATTGTACCGGATCCAGCAGTCCCTCCAGCTCTTCCATAGACATGCCGAAGCTGGAATCCGCCGCAATGCGCTGCAAAAGATCATTGGGCTCGCCATACTCTTTCACCATCCGGCCGGCGTCGATACTGTGCTGGCGCAGCCGTTCATGCAGAATTTGCCGGTCCCCTCCCCTTTTCACGGCGCGCATCATAATGGTTTCAGTGGCCATGAACGGCAGCTCTTCCCACACCCGCCGTGCAATGACCTGGGGATAGACCACCAGTCCGTCACATACATTGAGCATAATACCCAAAATGGAATCGACGGCCAAAAAGGCCTCCGAAACGGCAATGCGGCGGTTCGCGGAGTCATCCAATGTACGCTCGAACCACTGGGTAGCGGCAGTCAAGGCCGGGTTCAGGCAATCAACCATGACATAGCGGGACAATGATGTAATCCGCTCGCAGCGCATAGGGTTGCGCTTGTAGGGCATGGCGGACGAACCAATTTGCTGACTTTCGAAAGGTTCCTCCATCTCTTTAAAGCTTTGCAGCAACCGCAAGTCATGAGAGAATTTGCTGCAAGTTTGGGCGACGCCCGAAAGCGCGCCCAGAACCTGGGCATCGACCTTGCGGGAATAGGTTTGTCCCGAAACAGCAACCACGTCGGAAAAACCCATATCTTCGGCAATAAAACTTTCCATGGCCAAAATCTTTTGGGAGTTTCCGTCAAATAAATCCATAAAGCTGGCCTGGGTGCCGGTTGTACCCTTGGACCCCAACAGCTTAAGGGTATCAATGCGATACTCCACTTCCGCCAGATCCATCATCAAGTCCTGAATCCACAATGTGGCGCGCTTGCCCACCGTTGTCAGTTGGGCCGGCTGCAAATGGGTATAGGCAAGGGCGGGCATATTGCGGTATTCCCGGGCAAAATCGGTCAGCAGCGCAATGACATTCACAAGCTTGCGTCGCACGACGACCAGAGCATCCCGCATGACGATGATATCGGTGTTATCGCCCACATAGCAACTGGTGGCACCCAGATGAATGATCGGTTTGGCTGCCGGGCACTGCTCCCCAAAAGCGTAAACATGGCTCATCACGTCGTGGCGGACTTCCCGCTCCCGCCGCTCGGCCACCTCATAGTTGATATCGTCGGCGTGGCGCTCCATCTGGTCAATTTGTTCGTCGGTGATCAGAAGCCCCAGTTTTTTTTGCGCCTTGGCAAGGGCAATCCACAGCCGCCGCCATGTTCGAAACTTGTAGTCGGCCGAAAACAGATACTGCATTTCATCTGACGCATAGCGGCTGGAAAACGGACTTTCATATTGGTCGCGCATCAAATATCATCCCCATTCTAATGGAAAAATCCCTTACAATTGTACACGTTTTGCCTTCAAAAGGCAATCGATACGAAAAAAGAGCTTCCCAAAGAAGCTCTTTTTATGTGATCTTTTAAGCTGCCATTTGTTCCAGCACCGCTATTTTGGCACAGAGGCAAAGAAGCAGCGTCGACTTTTCCAGTTCGTCCATGGGCGGCAATGTAGGGGCAATGCGGATATTACTATCTTTGGGATCGTTGCCGTAGGGGTAGGTGGCCCCCGCCGGTGTCAGCACGACGCCAGCCTCTTTGCAAAGTTGGACAACCCGCTTGGCGCAGCCTTTCTGCACATCCAGGGCAATGAAGTAGCCGCCTTTGGGCTTAAACCACCGGGCAATGCCGATGCTGCCAAGCTCCATCTCCAATATATTCAGCACCATGGCAAATTTGGGCGCCAAAATGGCCGCGTGTCGCCCCATTTGGGTCATAATACCGTTTATATCTTTAAAATAGCGCACATGGCGCAATTGGTTTAATTTGTCATGACCGATGGTTTGGAATGTCATAACGGCTTTAATGGCATCAATATTTTCTTTGGAAGCGCCGATAGCGGATACGCCGGCGCCGGGAAAGCTGATTTTGGATGTGGAGCCGAAAAGATAAACCATATTAGGATTGCCCGCCTCTTTGCAGGCTGCCAAAATATTATCCAGCGTGTCCTGGTGCTCCATATCAAGATGGTGGACACAATAGGCGTTATCCCAAAAAATGCGAAAATCGGGGGCAAGGGGCTTCAGTGCCGCAAAGCGCCGGACTGTCTCGCTGGAATAGGTGATGCCCTGGGGGTTGGAATACATGGGCACGCACCAAATGCCCTTAATGGTGGCATCGCTGGAGACCAGTTTCTCTATGGCATCCATATCCGGCCCTGTAGGCGTCATCTCGATGGGAATCATTTCAAAGCCGAAGTGCTCGGTGATGGCAAAATGCCGGTCATAGCCTGGCACCGGACAAAGGAATTTTCGCACCGGCTCCATGCACCAGGGCCGGGGCGAACCCACAACGCCGTGCGTCATGGCCCGGGCGATGGCGTCGTACATTAAATTGAGGCTGGAATTTCCCCCTACAATAATCTCGTCGGTGCCCACGCCCAAAAGCGCCCCCATCAATACTTTGGCCTCCGGCAAACCGTCCAGAATACCATAGTTACGACAATCGGTACCCGCATTGCAGTCGGTTGTACTGGTAACGCAGTCTAAAAGCGGCATGGAAAGATCCAGTTGGTCGGCGCCCGGTTTGCCCCGGGACATATCCAACTTAAGGCCCTTTTTCTGATAGACTGCATATTCTTCTTGTAGACGGCCTAGCAGTGAAGCCGCCTCCGCTTTGCTCATAGTGCTGTACTCCGACACAATGAACCCTCCTCAGGATAATTCTAAGGGACGAATGCCCGAAACCTATTGTAATACCGCGACAAAGAATATGCAATATTTATTTTTCTTTCTTGCAAATTTTATGGGAATTCGCCCCCAAAACCTGCGAATATACGGTTCGAATCGATATTTTATGACGGTCCGCCACCTCTTTGGCCCAATTGTATTCCACTGTTTTCTTCTCAATGTCACCATAGCGGCAGACTTTAATCTGTGCAGGGCCATAGACGCTGTCCACCGTTTCCAGCCGCCGCTCCATCTTAATGCGGCCGATGGTTTCCACCCGCAGGCCGATGGTGGAAGTATGCAAAAACATTTCCCGGGCCATACGCCCTTCCTCCCCCACCGGACACAGCACAGTCAATTCCCAGGCAGGGCGGTTTTTCTTCATATAAGCAGGCGTATAGACGCAATCCAGCGCCCCAGCCTCAAATAGTTTTTCCATGGTGTAGCCCAACTCTTCGGGGGTGCTGTCGTCAATATGGCAACTGAGGCGCACAACCTGATCGCGGGTGGCGGCGGGAACGTCCTCCCCAATCAAATAGGCTCGCAGCACATTGGCCTGGGGAAAATCTTTTTTACCCGCGCCAATGCCGATTGCTTGAATGCGCATGGCCGCCGGCACGCCAAAACGATTGGCCAACGCCGCAATGGCCGCGCCCGTGGGGGTCACCATCTCGCCCCGGTTGTCGGTAATGACAAGGGGGATGCCTGCTGACAGCGCAATTTGGGCGGTGGCAGGGGCGGGTACCGGCATCACACCATGGGCACACCGAATCGTGCCTGTACCCTCGTGCAAAGGCGAGCAAATAATGGTGCCCACATCAAGCATATCCAGACAGATGGCCGCCGCCACAATATCCACAATGGAATCGACCGCGCCTACCTCGTGAAAATGCACCTCGGCAACAGGCTTTCCGTGGACTTTGGCTTCCGCCTCGGCCACTGTGGTAAACATCTGGGCAGCCCATTGTTTCGCCCGGCTGCTGATGCCGCTATGGTCGATAATATGCAAAATATCATGGAGGTTGCGATGAGTATGGTCATGGGTATGGTCATGAATGTGAGCATGCTCATGCGTATGTTCCGAAGGATGGTCATGGTCATCCGCTTCATGCTCCAGGGCCACTTCAAAACGCAGGGCGGCAATGCCCTGTTTCTCGACCCGATGAAAATGGATGTGGTAGCCGTCCACCCCCAATGTGTCCAGCTGGCGCAGTAGTTCTGCCTGGCTGGCCCCCAAATCCAATAATGCGGCCACGGTCATATCCCCGCTAATGCCGCTGTAACATTCTAAATAAAGTGTTTGACCCATATGATCCCTTCTTCCCTTTTCCTATTGGCCACAGGCCAGCCGATTGATCTGGGTGGCCAAATAGCCCGCGCCAAAACCGTTGTCGATGTTGACGACACCAATGCCCTCGGCGCAACTGTTAAGCATGGTGAGCAAAGCGGAAAGACCCCCGAAGTTGGATCCATATCCCACCGATGTGGGCACCGCAATGACAGGACGCTCCAGCAGCCCTGCCAGCACCCCCGGCAACGCTCCCTCCATGCCGGCTACGGCCACAACGGCGCTGGCCTGGCGGATTTGGGGCAGTTTGTCCAGCAGCCGATGAATGCCAGACACGCCCACATCATAGTAGCGTTCCACCCGGGAACCGAAAAATGTGGCCGTGCAGGCTGCTTCCTCCGCGACCTGGTAATCGGCGGTGCCGCCGGTGCAGACGGCCACCAGGCCAATGGGATCCACCGGACGCTGCATCACTGTAATGATACCGGCGAGAGGGTCAAATTGAGCACTCTTGACAACAGCGGCCACGGCTTCAAACTGTTCGGCGCTGGCGCGGGTACCCATGATGTTAATGCCCTTTTCAAAAAAACGGCAAAAAATTTCCACTAGATGGGCGGTTTGCTTGCTTTGGCAAAAGACAACTTCCTCAAACCCAGATCGAAGACCTCGGTGGTGATCCAGTTTGGCAAAGCCCAAATCTTCGTAGGGCAAATCCCTGAGCATGGCGGATGCCTGTTCCACGGTCAACGCGCCGTCAGATACTTTTTGCAAGATTTGTTTTACATCCATATCAGTCGCCTCACTTAGTTGCGCTTAAATCCAATGGTTCATCCATGCTGCCGCTGCGAAATCCTGCTAAATCCAGGGTAATATAGGCAAAACCCAGCTCCTTTAGCATTTCCGTTAGGTCATCTGCCTGCGCCAATAAATCCCCAAGGCGGTCTTTGGGTACTTCGAGGCGCACCACATCGCCATGAAGGCGCAGCCGCACCAGCGGAAATCCCAGAGACTTGAGGTAAGTTTCGCCGACCTCAATGCGCCGAAGGGTTTCCACTTCGATGGGTGTGCCGTAAGGCAGCCGCGTGGCCAAGCAAGGGGCCGAGGGCCGGTCGGCCACCTCCAAACCCAAGGCGGAGGCCATGGCCCGCACCTCGGCTTTGGTAATCCGGAGTTCCGCCAACGGACTGGCAATGCCCAGCTCACCAACTGCCCGAAGACCCGGGCGATAGGTTTGAAGATCGTCGGCATTTGTTCCGTCTGCCACCACAGAAAGGCCCTGTTCTGTCGCAAAATCCCGCAGCGTTTGAAAGAGAAGCTTTTTGCAAAAATAGCAACGCTCCGGCGGGTTTTGCATGATGCGGGCATCGGCAAATTCATCGACAGTGATAATGTGATGAGGCACATGCAACGCCTGTGCCATGCGTTGGGCTTCGGGCAGATCCGCGGCGGGATGGAGCTGGGTTTGAAAGGTCACGGCTTCCACATGCCCGTTGGTTTGGGCCGCCACCGCCAAGAGAAGGGTGCTGTCGACACCGCCGGAAAAAGCAAGGCATAGGCCCTGCGTTGTGAGCGCAGTAACAGTTTGTCGGAGCTGTGCCAGTTTTGTATGAATACTTTCCATCATAACTCCCCGAGGAAAAGGACAAAAGAGGCGGTGCTTGCCACACCGCCTTTTGTCTTGGTATTTTAAAAATCGGCGGAACCGGTGGTGCGGGGGAAGGGCATTACGTCCCGGATATTGCTGATACCGGTGATATACATGACAAGCCGTTCAAACCCCAGGCCGAAGCCGGCGTGTTTCGTGCCGCCATATCGCCGCAAATCCAAGTACCAGCTATAATCGGCCGGATCCATATCCATCTCTTCAATGCGTTTTGTGAGCACATCCAGACGCTCTTCGCGCTGGGAGCCGCCGATGATTTCGCCGACGCCGGGCACCAGCAAATCCATGGCCGCCACAGTCTTATTATCATCGTTCAGACGCATGTAAAACGCTTTGATCTCTTTGGGATAATCGGTGACAAAGACGGGACATTTGAAAATTTGCTCTGTGAGATAGCGCTCGTGCTCGGTCTGTAGATCGCAGCCCCAAAAGACCGGATACGCAAACTCCTGCCCGGATTTCTCAAGCAGCTCCACCGCCTGGGTATAGGTCACATGTCCAAAAGAGGCGCTCACCAGCCCCTCCAGCCGGGCCAAAAGTTCCTTGTCATAAAAATCGTTAAAAAATTTCATTTCATGGGGGCACTGCTCCATAATATACCGCAGCACGAATTTGATCATATCCTCGGCCAACTGCATATCATCGGCCAGATCGGCAAAGGCGATTTCGGGTTCAATCATCCAAAACTCGGCGGCATGGCGGGGAGTATTGGAGTTTTCCGCCCGGAAAGTGGGCCCAAAGGTATAGACGTTGGAGAAGGCCAGCGCCATGCACTCGGCCTGTAACTGGCCGGATACGGTCAGGCTGGTCTGCTTGCCAAAAAAGTCCTGGCTGTAATCCACCTTGCCCTCGGGGGTTAGCGGCGGCGTCTTGTCATCCAATGTGGTAACGCGAAACATCTCCCCTGCCCCTTCGCAGTCACTGCCGGTGATGATGGGGGTATGGGCGTAGACAAAGCCACGGTCATTGAAAAACTTGTGGACAGCGTAAGCAGCCACCGACCGCACCCGAAATACGGCGGCAAAAGTATTGGTGCGGGGCCGCAAGTGGGCAATACTCCGCAAATATTCCAGCGAATGCCGTTTTTTCTGCAAAGGATACTCGGGAGCCGAGGCGCCCTCCACCTCAATGGAGGATGCATGGAGCTCAAAAGGCTGCTGTGCATGGGGAGTCAATAAAATATTGCCCTGCACCACAATGGCCGCGCCGACATTTTGTTTAATGATCTCTTTAAAGTTGCCGACTTTACTTTCTTCAAACACCACCTGAAGATTTTGAAATGTGGTGCCGTCGGACAGCTCAATAAAGCCGAGGGACTTAGAATCCCGCAGGGTCTTAATCCATCCGCAAACCGTCACTTCGGAATCGATGTAGTTGGTGACTTCCTCGAATATTTTTTTAATTTCGCTTTTTTGCACAGGATTCTACCTCCGCTTCAGAGCCGGTACAGCCAAAAAGAGGCGCCGGCCCAAAAGAATAATGGGGTTATGACGCATCGTTGCGCCAATATATCTATGTATTATAGGCCAAAAGCCGGCATTACGCAAGAGGCGACGATGCCTTTTCTGTAAGCGCCCCGGAACAGACGGGACATTGGCCAAAACCCACTGTCTGCTGGCAATTCACACAGTAATAGCGATTGCATTGGGCACAAAATCCCAGCCCATCCCATTGGCCGTCGTTGACGGCGGCCAGCTGGTCGCTGGTGGCGCCGCAAGCACCACAGCTTTGCCCATAGTGAATGTGGGGGTTGGATCCGACCGGTTGCACAGGGGCAGAATAGGGAGAATAGTAGGTGGTAAGAGGTGGGCCGGCCGCTTTTTTACCTTGTCTGTAAACAATGACCGCGCCAATGATGCCTAAAATATAGAACAGGAAGGGAAACAGCATAAGCCATAGGGCGTCGGAATCCACTTCGGACACAACAGCCAGGCCCGCCATCATCAGAATGGCACCGCCCAAGTAGCAGGCGATGATTCCGCCAATATACTTACCTGCGCCTTTTTTGCCCGCGGCTTTAAAAAAGCCCGAAACTTTCGTGGTGCAAAAGACCAAAATAATGATGTCTAACATACGATACCTCCAAATTTAAAATAGGGACCTCAAGAAATTTATATTTGATCAACGGCAAACACAATATCGGCCTGCCGTCGGCTGCGCTCCAAAAGCTCCGACTCCCACAATAAATATTGGGTGAGCTCATCGTAGGCTTTTCGGTCATTTTCGCGGATGATGCGGGCAAAAGCATCCGCCTCCAAAAACATGTCCCCGTGGCTGCCGTAATCACATGTGGCGACAGTTTTTGTCCCCTCTTGATTGATGAGGCGAATATTTTGAAAACATGTGCTTTCAAAAAGAATTGTGCCATTTTCCCCTTGTATTTCGTTGTCCAGCTGGGAATTGGAAATTTTGCCTGAGGAAAGGACACAGAGAAAGCCGTCGTATTCCAGCAAAAGGGTGCCAACACCATCTACGCCACTGGCCAATTTAACAGCGGAAAAATGGCTGGCCTGGGGAAAACCAAATAGATAAAGGGCGTTGGCAAGACAATAGACACCCAAATCATAAAGCCCACCGCCGGAATAGACCGGTGAAAACGTGGAGGCAATCTGCCCCGCCCTGTATTCATCATAGTGGGAGGAGTATTTCATAAAATTGAAATAGGCATACCGCACCGGGCCAATCTGTTGAAGCTGCTCTTTGACAAGGCGAAGGTGCGGATGATGAATCACCCGAATGGCCTCAAACAAAAAGACGCCTTTTTGCGCGGCCAAGGCAACCAATTCCTCGGTTTCCCGCAAAAGCGAAAAGGCCGGTTTTTCCACCACCACATGCTTGCCCGCCGAAAGGCAAATTTTTGCCTGTTCATAGTGGAGAGAATTGGGTGTACCCAGATAGACAATGTCCACGCCGGAATCGGCGGCAACGTCGGCGATATTGGTGACGGCGTTGGCATAACCAAACCTTTGCCGGTAGGCCTCTCCCCTTTCGCGGCTGCGGGAGCAGACGGTATGAAGCGCGTAACCGCCCGCGCGGCTGGCGGCTTCGGTAAATCGATCGGTGATATAGTTAGTGCCAACCACTGCCAATTGTAGCATAGTATCCTCCAATATATAATTGTAAGTCAGTGTTGTGTAAGTATAGAATACCCTTTTTGGGTTAAAATCTCGATGATTTCGGCGGCATGTTCGCGGCCTTTGGTTTCCAGCGACAGATCTATCACACATTTGCCCACATCCACGTTGGTATCGTCCCTGTCGTGCCGCACCGAAAGAATGTTGGCGCCGGCGTGGGAGACCACATCCAAAAGGGCACTGAGCTGGCGGGGTTTGTCGTCCAGCACTGTGGAAAATTCCATCACCCGGCCGGTTTTTTTAAGCCCTTTGCTGATGATGCGGGAAATGAGATTGACGTCCACGTTGCCGCCGGACACAAGGCAGACCGCTTTGCAGCCGCGAATATCTACTTTGCCATACATGGCGGCCGCCACTGCCGCGGCGCCTGCCCCTTCGGCCACCACTTTGTAGTCCTCCAGCAGCGTAAGTATGGCGGAGGCAATTTCGTTTTCGCTGACGGTGACAATGCCGTCTGCATATTGCTGGCAAAGGGCAAACGTTTCATCCCCCGGGCGCTTGACGGCAATGCCGTCGGCGATGGTGACTACGCTGGCGAGCGTTTCGACGGCGCCTGCCTCCAATGAGCTTTTCATGGATGCCGCGCCTGCCGCTTCGACGCCATAAACCCGGCATCCGGGACGTATATGCTTGATGGCGAAGGCGATTCCGGCCAAAAGCCCGCCGCCCCCCACCGGTACAAAAATCACATCGACATCGGGCACCTGCTCCAAGATTTCCAGCCCGATGGTACCCTGCCCCGCAATGACATCCAGATCATCGAAGGGGTGGACAAATGCATAGCCCTTTTCTGCCTGCAGCATTTTGGCCTTGGCGTAGGCGTCGTCAAAAACGCCGGGGCAGAACACAACCTCGGCCCCGTAGGAACGGGTCTTTTGCGCTTTGGAAATGGAAGCACCTTCCGGCATGCAAATGACACAGGGGATACCCTCCCGGGCGGCTGCCAACGCCACACCCTGGGCGTGGTTGCCTGCAGAGCAGGCGATAACGCCTTTGCGCTTTTCCTCCTCCGGCATTTGCGAAATGCGATAATAAGCCCCACGCAGCTTAAATGAACCCGTTTTTTGTAGGTTTTCCATTTTGAGAAAAACCTCGCTTTGACGGCACAGGTCGGTCGCGGGAATCATGGCGGTTTGCTCCGCCACGCCAAAAAGCACACGCCGGGCATTTGCGATTAGATCCATCGTAAGCATGCGGATTCCCTCCCACAAGCATTTTCGCTTATGTTGATTATAGCACAGCAAACGGCTGGAGAATAGCCCCTATTGTGGATTTGATTACCATTTGCTTGGGCAGATAAATTGGTGGCAATCGCATATAGTGGTCTTATGTGTTTTTTAGTTTGGTTATGGGGGTGATCGGATGCAATCTCCTGTAAAAGCTCCAATCACTTATAATGTGATGTGCCTTTCCCGGTGTCTTGTCATAGCGGTGGCAATGATACTTTTGGTGGTCTCGCCTGTCATGGCGGTGGCCGCACCTCAGCCGGCAACTGTATCGACTCGGGTAGACGGAGAAAAAGAATTTATTAAATGGGCAGAATTTAACATACCGCTGTCCGCGCTTAAAAATGCCCTTAACCATGATATAAAAGCGCACAAGAACGGCCAAATACTGAATTGGGTGGAGCTTTTGGCGCTGACCGGTACAAAGTATTACGGCAACTGGAAGCGGTATAAAGCGAAAGAGATGGATGCCATTGCCGCCAAAATGCTGGCGGGCGAAAGTCTGGAGGACTTGCGCACCAATAAATATTATGATTTCTTTTATGAGGTGTATCATACGGTATTGGGCGAATTCGTGGGCGAATATGCCATTGAGGCCCCCGACCCCCAGGACAGTGCAAAAACCATTGTGGTACAAAAATATGGTCTGAAAGCCTTTTATCCGATTGCCAAAGGGTATGGCGTCAGCCAAAGCGACGACTTTATGAATAACCGCAGCTATGGATATACTCGGCCTCACCTCGGTCATGATATGATGGGCAATATTGGCACCCCCATTATTGCTGTGGAAGGCGGCATTGTGGAGGAGATGGGCTGGAACCAATATGGCGGTTGGCGGATCGGCATACGCAGCTTGGATACCAAACGCTATTACTTTTATGGCCATCTGCGCAAGGACCATCCTTTTAATCCCGCTTTTCAAAAAGGGGACATTGTCCAGGCGGGGGATGTTATCGGATATATGGGTATGACCGGTTATAGTGTCAAGGAAAATGTAAACGGCATGAAGGTGCCCCATTTGCATTTTGGACTGCAGCTTGTTTTTGATGAATCTCAAAAGGAAGCGCTGGCCGAAATTTGGATTGACACCTACGATATTATTTTGTTGCTGCAAAGCAATCAATCCGCCGTGGTACGGGACGATAGCACGAAGGATTATGATCGCAAATACA
>JAVBNO010000068.1:0-30302 GCA_031551485.1 Oscillospiraceae bacterium | reverse complement strand
AAGAAGTCTTCGCCAAAAAAGTGGAACCTCGTTTAGATGAATATCTGGAAGATGTCTTTAAAGCGATTTGCATAGACTTTTTGGCGGAACACGGCAGTGAAATTTGCCCCTTCCCCCCCGGCGACATGGGTGGCTGGTGGGGCAAGGTGCCCACCAAGCGCAACGAGCAGCATATTGACATTTTACTGAACGCCTACGATATCCGCCGTTCCCGCAAGTGTCTTTTTGCCGATTGCAGTTATTCTTCCTGGGCCATGGATGAAGGAGCGCTGCTGGAATTGATGGAAAAGGCCAAACACACAGATGATTATTGGGAGTGGTATTTCGCGCTCTTTTCCCGGACCGGTTTCTCCCCCCAATTGGTCAGCAGGGCCGCCCGCGACAAAGCCAAGCTTTTTACCCTGCGGGAACTGTACCACGGCAAGCCCGAAGAGGATGACTTCGTGGCAGGCGAACTTTAAATTTTGCTTTGACCGATGAAAAAGCCGTGGCATGGCGCCATGGCTTTTCTTGTTTAAGAAAACTCCATATTAGACGAAGGGTTAAGCGGCGTTTTCGAGATGGACAGAAAAAAGCGTTGGTACCGATGTCAAATCAAAATACAGCAGGTGTGCAGTCGCTCCGGCAAGGATATAGCCTGTCGCTCGGGCCGCGACTGGCCCATACTTTTTGGCGCAAAAAGTATGCAAAAACATTGTTTAGGGGAAACCACATGGTTTCCCCACCCCCCATCCTTAGGGCGAGTGCATAGGTGCGCAGGAAACGCCTGGCTTTTGGGGAAAACGGTGTTGGGTCTATATGGGGGTGCAAACAGCGACGAATGGAAAAAGCTGGTACCGATATTGAATCAAATTGGAGCAGACGTACAGCCGCTCCGGCAAAGATATAGCATGTCGCTCTGGCCGCGACTGGCCCATACTTTTTGGCGCAAAAAGTATGCAAAAACATTTTTTGGGGAAACCACATGGTTTCCCCACCCCCCATCCTTAGGGCGAGGGCATAGGTGCACAGGAAACGCGTGGATTATAAGGAGAACGGACTTAGGTCTGATCTGGGGTACAAGCGGCGAAGAAAGAAAAAGGCTGATATCAGTTTTTGGGGTACAAAGGGTAGAGACGGAAAAATAGGGTAGGGCTGTATCCATAAGGAAAACCACCCGCTTATGAATGCGGGTGGTTCGTTTTTAACTGCTGCTATGGCCCGGCTTATTCCTCGGTCGGGCTTTCACCTGCTGGGCTTTCCCCTTCGGGGGCATCTTCCTCTAACTCTTCGTCATCGTCGCCGGCACTTTCTTCCTCTTTGGGGGCGCGGGCCAATGTGACCACCCTTGCCTCGTCAGACACCCGCATCACCCGAACGCCACCGGCATATCGGGACTGCTGGGCAATTTGCCCGGCGGGAATGCGAATGATAACACCGTCATCGGTGATGATGATGACAGTATCCTCCTCATCCACCACTTTAATGCCGGCCACCAGGCCGCCTTTTTCCACGTTGAAGTTGCGCACCCCTTTGGCGCCCCGTTTGGTCTTGCGGTAATCTTCGCCGTCGGTGCGCCGGCCCATGCCTTTTTCCGAAATGGTCAGAACCAAAGCACCCTCCCGCAGGCGGGCCATACCCACCACTTCGTCCCCTGTGGAGAGGGAAAGGGCTTTCACGCCTCTGGCGCCACGGCCCATGGGGCGCATTTCGGACTCGTTAAAGCGAATGGCCATGCCCTTTTTGGTGGCTATAATCAGCTCGTCGTCGCCCTGGGTATTGCGCACCCAGCCCAACTCGTCCCCATCGTCCAGCGTCAGGGCAATGATGCCGCTTCTGCGGACATTGCGGTAGGCGTTTAAGTATGTGCGCTTAATGACGCCCTGGCGGGTGAGCATGACCAGAAAGCTGTCTTCGTCAAATTCATCCACCCGGATCATCGAAGTCACTTTTTCCTCTTTTTCCAGGGGCAGGATGTTGACAATGTTGTTGCCCCGGGAAGTGCGGGAGCACTCGGGAATCTCGTAGCCTTTAATGCGGTACATTTTGCCCTTGTTCGTGAAGAAAAGGACATAGTCGTGGCTGGAGCAGATGAACAGCTCCTCTACAAAGTCCTCCTCCCGGCGGGTCATGCCGGAAATGCCCCGGCCGCCCCGGCGCTGGGTGCGGTAGACATCCATCGGCTGGCGTTTCATGTAGCCAAAGTGGGTCAAGGTGATGACGCAGTCCTCCACAGGAATCAGATCTTCGATGTCCATCTCACCGCTGACGGCCGCAATTTCGGTGCGGCGGTCGTCGGCAAATTTATCCCGGATGGCGGTCAGCTCTTCTCTCACAATGGCGTATATCTTTTTCATATCGGCCAAAATGGCCTCGTACTCGGCAATTCTTTCTTGAATTTGCAGCAGCTCTTCCTCAATTTTTTCCCGTTCCATGCCGGTAAGTTGGCCAAGACGCATGGCCACAATGGCGGACGCCTGAATATCGGTAAGGCCGAACCGGGTCATAAGGGCGTCTTTGCCTTCGGGAATCGACTTGGCGGCCCGCAGCATGGCGATGACTTCGTCAATGAAGTCGATGGCAATTTTAAGGCCCTCCAGCACATGGGCGCGTTCTTTCGCTTTGGTCAGGTCAAACTGGGTGCGGCGGGTAATGACCTCCACCTGGAAGGCCAAATACTCCTCCAGCATTTGCTTGAGCGTCATCACTTTGGGCACGCCGCCGGAAATGGCCAGCAAAATGACGCCCACCGTGTCCTGCAGCTGGGTAAAGGTATAAAGCTGGTTTAATACGACCTGGGGGTTGGCGTCGCGTTTGAGCTCAATGACAATGCGCATGCCGTCCCGGTCCGATTCATCCCGCAGGTCGCTAATCTGTTCAATGCGTTTGTCTTTCACCAATTCCGCCATATTTTCAATCAGGCGGGCTTTGTTTACCATATAAGGAATTTCGGTGACTACAATGCGGAAACGGCCGTTGTTCATCTCTTCAATTTCCGCCCGCGCCCGCAGCACCACGCGGCCGCGGCCGGTGGCATACGCCGCCCGGATACCCGCCCGGCCCATAATGATGCCGCCGGTGGGGAAGTCGGGGCCTTTCAGATGCTCCATCAGGTCGTCCAGGGTGGCGTCGGGGTTGTCAATCAGCAAACAGACGGCATCCGCCACCTCGCCCAAATTGTGGGGCGGGATGTTGGTGGCCATGCCCACGGCAATGCCGGTGGACCCGTTTACCAGCAAATTGGGGAAACGGGAAGGGAGGACGACCGGCTCTTTTTTGCTGTCGTTATAGTTGGTGGTGTATTCCACCGTCTCTTTATCAATGTCAGTGAGCATATAGCTGGCCAGCTTGCTCATTCGAGCCTCGGTGTAACGATAAGCGGCGGGCGGGTCGCCGTCCACCGATCCAAAGTTGCCGTGGCCGTCAATTAACGGATAACGCAAAGAAAAATTCTGTGCCATGCGCACCATGGCGTCGTAGACAGAGGCGTCGCCGTGGGGATGATAATCGGCCAGCACAACGCCCACCGTTTCGGCGGATTTGCGGTAAGGCTTGTCCGCGGTCAACCCCTTTTCATGGGAGGTGTATAGAATGCGGCGGTGCACCGGCTTCAGCCCGTCCCGCACGTCGGGCAGGGCGCGCCCCACAATGACCGACATGGAATAGGCGAGATAGCTTTTCTTCATCTCGCTTTCAATGTCGACCTGTATGATTTTGCCCTGTTGCTCTTCGGTCATTGTAAAACCCCCGGATTATGGTTAGTGGTTATGCTATGTAACCTGTCTATTTTTTCTCGTTTTCAACGATTCTGCCTTTGGCGTCCAGCTTGTAAAAGCGTTTGCCCAAATTGGTGACAAACACTTCCCGATAAAGGGGCACATTGTCGCCCATCTCTTTTTTAGGGAAGGCCAACATCCGCAGGGGGCCAAACTGGGCAGTAAACTGCCGGTCGCTTTCGTACATTTTCATCAGGCGATACGGCGCATTCATCTCTTGTCCGCTTTGGGTTACCTGGATGCCGCTGCGGAATATTTTCAGATGGCGGACAATGTCTTTTTCTTCTTCCGCCATTTTTTTGGCTGTAAAGCTGCGGGTGTAGGTATTGCCAAACAGGCTGTGGGCTACCAGCAAAATGACGATGAAAACCGCCAGCACGGCCCACACTTTGCTAAACGCGTAAATGGTGGGCAACGCCAGGGCGCCAAAAAACACCAGCATCGCGCTGCCGGCAATCGGCCGCCAGCGGCTTTTGCCCTGGTCCTGAATGGCCAGCGCCTCCAACAGGTTTTCGTATTCATGGCGAAAGTCCATCTCGGCAATGGGGGTTTGCCCCTCAAAATCAATTTTATAGGCTTCAGGCTGGGCTTTCTCTTTTCGTTTAAAAAGCGCCACGCTGCTTCACTCCTTAAATATCCAGTTCCTGAATGTATTGGGCGTTTTGTTCAATAAATTCCCGCCGGGGGGCCACTTTATCCCCCATCAGGATGGTAAAAATCTGGTCGGCAGCCACCGCGTCCTCCATCTCCACCTTCAAAATGGTGCGGGTGGCAGGGTCCATTGTCGTCTCCCAAAGCTGGTCGGGATTCATTTCGCCAAGGCCTTTGTACCGTTGCACGTCGGCCTTGCCGTTGCCGTCGGGACAAAGCTCGGCAATTTGCTCGTCCCGTTCCCGGTCGGAAAAGGCGTAGCGCACCTGCTTGCCCCGGCTTACTTTAAAGAGGGGGGGCTGGGCGATATAGACATGCCCCTCTTCAATCAGCGGGCGCATGAAGCGGAATAAAAAAGTCAGCAACAGGGTGCGGATATGGCTGCCGTCCACGTCGGCGTCGGCCATGATGATCAGCTTGCCGTAGCGCAGCTTCGTCAAGTCCATCTCTTCTCCGATGCCGCAGCCAAGGGCGGTGATCACGGGCATGAGCTTGTCGTTGCCGTACACTTTGTCTAGGCGGGCTTTTTCCACGTTGAGCATTTTTCCCCACAGGGGCAAAATGGCCTGGAAGCGGCGGTCGCGGCCATTTTTGGCGCTGCCGCCGGCGGAGTCACCCTCGACGATATAAATTTCAGTGAATGTATTGTCCTTGGAAGAACAGTCGGCCAGTTTGCCGGGCAGCGAAGCGCTTTCCAGCGCCGATTTGCGCCGGGTGAGCTCGCGGGCTTTGCGGGCGGCTTCTCGGGCGCGGGCAGCCCCAAGGGATTTTTCCAGGATGGTGCGGGCTGTCGCGGGGTTTTCCTCAAAGTAGGTGGCCAACTGGCTGCCGATCAGCCCGTCCACCAGGCTGCGAATGTCGGTGTTGCCCAATTTTGCCTTGGTCTGGCCCTCGAACTGGGCGTCGGTAAGTTTGACCGAAATAATGGCGGTCAGCCCTTCCCGCACATCCTCGCCGGTCAGGTTTTTATCGGCCTCTTTCAGGATGTTGTTTTTGCGGGCGTAATCGTTCATCACCCGGGTCAGGGCCGTCTTAAAGCCCATTTCATGGGTACCGCCCTCCACCGTGTTGATGTTGTTGGCAAAGGACAAAATCAATTCGTTGTAGCTGTCGTTGTACTGCATGGCGACCTCGGCCAGCGAGCCGTTTTGGTTGCCGCTTAAATAGATGATATCTTCGTGGAGCACTTCGACGCTTTTGCGCTTGTGAATGTGGTCGACAAAGCTGCGAATACCCCCCTCGTAGCACATGGTCTCCACCCGGGGTTCGGCGTTGCGTTTATCGGACAGGGTGATGCGGATGCCGCCGTTTAGGAACGCTTGCTCCCGCAGGCGGTTTTGGAGTATCTCAAATTCATAGACTGTTTCTTCAAAAATTTTCGCGTCGGGTTTAAAGGCAATTTTGGTACCGGTGTGGTCAACGGCGTCCATTTTGGTCAGCTCGGTGACAGTGTTGCCCCGTTCGAACCGTTGGTGATAACGGAACTGGCCGTCGCAAACTTCTACCTCCAGCCACTCGGACAGCGCGTTCACCACCGACGCGCCCACGCCGTGCAAACCGCCGGCCACTTTGTAGCCGCCGCCGCCAAACTTGCCGCCGGCGTGCAAAATGGTAAATACAACGGTTACAGCGGGCAGACCAGTCTTTTCCTCAATACCCACGGGAATGCCGCGGCCATTGTCTTGCACCATGATGATATCGCCGGGCAAAATCTCCACTTCAATGTGGTCGCAAAATCCCGCCAGCGCTTCATCCATGGAGTTGTCGGCAATTTCATACACCAGGTGGTGCAGGCCCCGGCTGCCGGTGGAGCCAATGTACATGCCCGGGCGCTTGCGCACCGCTTCCAACCCCTCCAGCACTTGAATCTGGGAGGCGTCGTAATTTTGATCCGGGATCAGATTAATGGTTTCGGGGGTCTGGTTTTTTTGTTCATCCATGGGTTGGGGCACCTCGCAATGGCAAATTGTGTAGCATTCGTAATTTAGCTATCTATGCTGTCCGGGCGGTCACAAATTGGCCAGCCCGGCAATATAATTGGCGCGTTTTTTAAGGGTGGTCGCCGAAATCTGGGAGATGTAGACGGTGGGCCGGCCGCCTTTTGGCTGGGCCACCACAAAGGTTTTGGGCAGTTCGTCGGTCACGTTGACCACCTGGCCCGCTTTTTGGGCCCGCGCCAAATACTGGCGGGTGGCTTTGGCAATGCTGGTGTTGTCCAAATCGAATATGCCCACCACGTCGGCGGTGCGCACCACCATACCTTGTCCCAAATGCAAATACAAGCGACCGCCTCCTTATGGCATTGTGCTTTTTCATTCTTTCGCCTGCCGCCTTTTGGCAAGTCTTTGTTTTGGCGCTTATATCTCTTCGGTAATTTGCCCGGCCCTGATGGCAATGGTCTTTGCCCCGGGGGCGGTCAGCAGTCCGGCAAAGGCCTCTTTGTCGCAGCAGGTGATGAATATCTGGCGGTCGTCCAGGCGGCTTAACAGATATTCCCGCCGCCCGGCATCCAATTCGCTTAACACATCATCCAATAAAATAATGGGCTGCTCGCCGGTGGATTCGGACAAAATGGCGCTTTCCGCCAGTTTAAGGGCCAATACGGCGCTGCGCTGCTGGCCTTGGGAGCCGTAGGCCCGGGCGGATATACCGTCAATGTCTATCTGGAGGTCATCCCGGTGGGGTCCCACGGTGGACGCCCCCTGGCGAACATCTTCGGCGCGGGCGTTTCGCAGGGCGGCCATAATCTGGGGCTGTATCATTTCATCGGCGGCGTCTTCGCCGTCCAACAGGGCGGCAAGGCCGGGCACCGAATGCTTATAGGCAAGGGTAAATGTTTCTGCGCCGCCGGCAATGCCGGCGTAAATCTCTTTGGCTTGGGCGGCCAGTCTGCGGGTGTAACGGCAACGGGCGCGCAGCAGCGCGGCGCTTACTTTGCTAAGCTGCACATCCCACTCTTCCAAATGGTCCAGCAAAGCGGCGTGGCGGGGTATCTCCCGCAAAAGGGCGGCCCGCTGGATTAAAATACGGTTTAAATCGGCCAAATAGCGGGGATAGCGGGGGAGAAGCTGGGTGATGGCGCCATCCAAAAACCGGCGGCGGGCCGAGGGGCCGTCTTTTACCATGGACAGATGAACCGGCGAGAAAACCACTGCCTGCAGACTGCCCCCAATATCGGATACACTTTGCTGCTCCAATTCATTGAGAAAAGCCTTTTTCTGGGGGGCAATATCCAGCCGGAGGGTTTGCAGACGCTGCCGCGCCTCGAATTGGGCATAGATATGGCAGCTCCCGGCAGAAAAGAGGCACAGCTCACTGTCTTTGGCTCCGCGGAAGCTGCGATTTCCGGTCAACATCCAAATGGCTTCGGTTAAGTTGGTTTTGCCTTGGGCGTTGTCGCCGTATATGACATTGACACCGGGGGAGGGGCTGAAATGCAGCGCCTCCAAATTGCGGAAGTTGGCAACCGTCAATTCAGTTATCTTCACCGGCAACAACCTCAAGGAGGCAGAACCGGTGCTCTTTGGTCGGCGCCGGCCCTTCCTCGGTTTCTTCGTAAACGGCAACGCTGTCGCCGGGGGTAATCTTTTTGCCCCGCTGGGTACACACTTCACCGTCCAGCTCCACCAGCCCCGCCGCAATGATCTCTTTGGCATGGCCGCCGGTCTCGGCAAGACCCGCCCATTTTAAAAGGGCATCCAGCCGGATAAAGGGTGTATTGATGGCTACAGACTGTCTGGTAATCTCTTTTTTCTCTCTCATTGTTTACTCGTTTTTCAGTTTGACGGGCAGCACCAAAAACAAAAAGCTTTCCCCTTCGCAAGGCACCACTTTCATGGGAGACAGTGCGCCGCCAATCTCCAATTTTACTTTATCGCACTCGGACGCTTTCAAGGCATCCAAGAGATATTTATTATTAAATCCAATTTCCACCGGCGTGCCGTCAAACTGGCAGACCGTTTCGTCGTGGGCTTTACCGATAGGGGTAGAACAGCTCATGACAATACGCTCTTTTTCAAAGGTTAGCTTCAGGGGGCTTTTCAGCCGGTCGGAAATGAGCAGGGATGTGCGCTCGATGCTGTCCACAAAGGGGCGGGTGCCCACTTCCACGCTGGTGGTCTTTTGTTTGGGAATGGCGGATTTATAATCCAAAAATTCCCCTTCCAAAAGCCGCGACACCATGCTGTAACCGTTTACCTCAAAAATAATATGCTTTTTGGAAAGCTGCATCTCTACTACAGTATCGTCATCTTTCAGCAGTTTTAATAGTTCGGCCAATGTTTTACCCGGCACAATAAAGCTTAAAGCCTTTTGCCCCTGCACTGTTTCTTTGCGCAGCGCCATGCGGTAACCGTCCACTGCCACAATGGAAAGCGTTTCTTCCTCCAAATCGAAAAGGGCGCCGGTATGTACCGGTTTGGAATCGGACAAGGCAATGGCAAAATGGGTTTGGGCAATCATCGACTTAATCACGGTTTGAGGCAAGGCCAAAGACGCCGTTCCGGCAATGACCGGCAGCTCAGGAAATTCGCTGGCTGCAATGCCCAAAATCGTAAACTCGGAAACGCCGCCTTTAATCTCGGCCAAATTCTTGGCGTCGGTGGTAATGGAAATTTCATCGGAGGGCATTCTGCGAATAATGTCGGAAAGAAGTTTGGACGAAAGAACGACTTCCCCTTCCTCCAGCACTTTGGCTTCTATGGTGGTGGAAATACCCAGCTCCAAATCATACCCTGTCAAATGAAGGCGGTTGTCCCTTGCCTTCATTAAAATCCCTTCCAGCGACAAAAGACTTGATTTTTGGGAGACGGCATAAGAAACGTTTTGTACGGCATCGCACAGAAGTTGTCTTTCACAAATTAATTTCATATGACTCACCTCAACTCAGTTATTCACAAAAGGCGGTTTTCAAACCGTACCCGGTCCAACAGATTTTTCTTAATATAGATAGAATAGAATATATAAATATAGTCGTAGTAGTAGGGGGCGTGGATATGTGGAAATGTCGTTTTTTCCCGCTTGCCAAAAGAGTTTTTATTCCGCCTTTACTGTGGAAGGGAATGGGGACGGTTTGTGGATGGCGGAACTTCCAAAAACAGGAAGTGAAAAGGCGTGAAAAATTGTGGAAGAAAGACAGCGCATTTGTGGAGAATTTGTGAACAAAACAAATGGTGCAAACAGCAAATTTATTTTCATTTGTCAGACTTCCACAAGGGGTGTAAAACAAAATGGTGGAATGTTGAAAGAAAAGTTTTTACCGCTCCCGAATGTTCTTAATAATGTCTTCCACGGTCTCTTTAAAGCGGGAATCGTTTTTCATTTGGTTGTCTACCTGCTGCAGGGCATAGACGACGGTAGAATGGTCGCGGCCGCCAAATTCTTCGCCGATGGTGGCCATTGACATTTGGGTGATTTCGCGGACAATGTACATGCAAAGCTGGCGGGCGGTAGAAATTTGGGCCGACCGTTTGCTGGAGCGAATATCGGCAGGGGACACGCCATAGGTGCGGGATACTTCGGTAATGATTCGATCGACGGTGACGGGGATGGGCTGATTATCGGTAAGGATATCCCGGATTGCGTTTTGGGCCATGATAATGGAGGGGGCGGATCCGGCCAGTTGCTCGTAGGCTTTCAGCTTTTTGACGGCGCCTTCCAGCTGGCGGATGTTATTTTTAATGCGGTTGGCGATGTATTCGGACACTTCGGAGGGAATGGTCAAATCCAGCAGCTGGGCTTTGCGGCGGATGATGGCGATGCGGGTTTCGAAATCAGGGGGCTGAATGTCGGCCAGCAGACCCCATTCAAAACGGGTGCGTAGCCTGTCCTCCAGCGTTTTAATCTCTTTGGGCGGCCGGTCGGAGGTGAGCACAATTTGTTTGCCGGCCTGATAAATGGTATTAAAGGTATGAAAAAATTCCTCCTGGGTACGTTCTTTGCCTCCAATGAACTGGATATCGTCGACAAGAAGCACGTCGGCCCGGCGGAAGTTTTCGTGAAACGCAATGGTGGACTCATTGGCAATGGCGTTAATGAGGGCGTTGGTGAACTCTTCGCCGCGGACATAAATAATATTGCTGTCGGGCTGGTTGCGTTTAATCTCGTCCCAAATGGCGTAGAGCAAATGGGTTTTGCCCAGGCCGGAACCGCCGTAAATAAACAGAGGGTTGTAGCTGCGGGCGGGGTTGGTGGCCACCGCCAAAGAGGCGGCATGGGCAAATTTGTTGGCAGGGCCCACAATGAAAGTATTGAAGGTATATTCATATTCGCCGCCGTTGCCGGTGGGGCCGGTGTGTTCACTTTGGTATTCGGGGGCCAGGTCGCCGGCTGCGGTGTCGGTCGGTTCGTCAAACAGCAGCTTAATATCCACCGGAAAACCAAGCACGCTTTCGAAGGAACGGCTTAGCAAATCCAGATATTTTTCTTCAATAATTGTCTTCTTAAACTTAGAGTGGATGTGGAGGATGGCAGAAGAACCCTCCAGACGCACCGGGGTAATATCTTTGATCCAAAGATTGTAGGCAACCTCGGAAAGTTCGTTTCGGCACAGTTCCTGCACCGACTCGAATACATCTTTAAAGGAATCCATAAGCTTGTCCTCGCTTCTTATGTTGATAGAAGGGATTTTGGCGGAGCGGCAGAGGGCCAAAACGGTTTAAACCATGTGGATAACGGGGGAGGAGTCCCCCTTTTTCATCGGAAACAATGTGAATGCATTATACCATAAAATCAGCTTGGACACAAGGTTTTCCACAGCCTATGTGGAATGTATATTATAATATGTAAAAGGCACGTTTACTTGGGCGTTTCATCTTCGCCGCCGGCATCGTCAAAAGCGGAGAAAATTTGTTTGCGCAGGACAAAAAGCGCCAATGCCACGACCGCAAAAATGCCCAGAATGACCAGGGCTGTGGTGAAGTGGCCGCTGACGATGCTCTCCCCCATAAAGGTACAGGAGAGAATGGCGGGGATGCTGGCCAAAAAAATGAGGGTGAAGTATAGTTTGGGCTTGATGGGAGTGGTAGCGGCAAAATAGGGGATCATGCCGTTGGGCACGCCGGGAATAATATAGATGAGCACCAGAATGGTGGGCAGATGGCGGGAGTGGCGCAGCCGGCTCAGCCACTGGATGTCCTGGTCGCCAAACAGCCGGCCGGTAATTTTTTCGCCAAACCGGCGGATGGCAAAAAAGACAAGGCCGTGGCCCAGCAAAATACCGCCCAGGCAGATGACAAGGCCCCGGCCAATGCCGTAGGTGATGCCGGCCAACACCTGCACCGGCGCGGCGGGCACCACGGCGGATACGATTTGCAGCGTTTGCAGCAAAAAGGTAATGGCGACGCCTTCCCAACCCAAAGAGCGGAGGTACTCTTTCAGGAGTTGGGGATCTTCACCATTCATAATTTCTTGCATTACCGGAATCATATCCCGGATAATAGGCCACAGCAGCAGCGCCATCATCAACAGGAAAAATATAACCAGCCCGATTTTAATCAATCTGTCGCGGTGGTGGGGATGTGTCAATGCATAGCCTCCTTATTTACGGGGCGGGGTCGGAATCTTTTGATATTATACTCTTTTTCGTACGGCATTACAATTTAACCATGAAAAAATGACGTCTTTTGAATACGGGTTTTTTGTCCCGGGCCAGGGTAAAAAAACCGCCTATGATTCTTTTTGGCCGTTTTCGCTTTTTCTATTCCTTTTTAAAGTCAAAGGGTATATACTAACATATAATTATGCAACACCAATGACTTTATTGTAGAGAAGGAGATTTTCGCGGCTATGAATGTAATTGTTGTGGGCTGCGGTAAAGTAGGTTCCGGCCTGGCCAACCTGCTTTCGGAACAGGGCTATGACGTCGCCGTGGTGGAACAGGACGAAGACAGCTTTAACCGCTTGGACGATGATTTTGCCGGCGTAACCATTACCGGCGTGCCGATTGATATTGATGTGCTCAAACGGGCCGGCATTGAAATATGCGATGTATTGGTGGCTGTTACCCAGGATGACAATGTCAATTTGATGGTGTCCCAGGTGGCCCGGGAATTTTTTAAAGTGCCCCGGGTGTTGGCGCGCATTTATGACCCCCGGCGCAAAGGGGTATTTTCCCAGTTTGGATTGCAAACAGTTTGCCCTACAACCCTTACCGTCGATGTGATCCGTTCGATTATAGACGACAGCACCGAAGACAAACGGGTGGTGTTTGACCAGTCGGTGGTGACCTTTTCCACTGTAACGGTGTTACCCAAACAGGTGGGCCTGCTTACCGATGAACTGGAATTTGCAGAGGATGAAGCGTTTGTAGGTGTTTTGCGGCCCGATGGGAAAGTGCTTCTCAACCGGCCGGATGTGCCCTATGTTCTGGAGGCCGGAGATAAAATCCTGTACGGCCGATCGGCACAGTAGGCCGATGCAGTTTTATTGAGAACAATCGGAGGAAAAGATGCCATGAATATATTGATTATCGGCGCGGGGAAGGTTGGCTTTTATCTGGCCAAAACCCTGACCGAGCACGGCCACCGGCCCACCATTGTGGAACGGGATAAACAACAGTGTACCCGCATTGCCAACGAGCTGGACGCCCCGGTCATCTGTGGCGACGGCACCACGCTGGATGTGCTGGAGCTGGCAAAGGCCAACGAGGCCGCCACCGCCATTGCGGTGACGGGTAAGGACGAGGCAAACCTGGTGGCCTGCCAGTTGGCTAAAAACTGCTTTGGCGTTCCTAAAACGGTGGCCCGTGTGAATAACCCCAAAAATATGGCGGTGCTGAAACAGCTGGGAGTGGATATTCCCATATCCTCCACCGACAACATTGCCCGCATTATCGAACGGGAAGTAGATGCCACCGCCTTGCGCCAGGTGATATCCATTAGCGGCGGCACAGCGTCTATCAGCGAAGTGGTGCTGCCACCCCATTACGCCCATCGCGGTGTGCCCATTGGTGAATTGGGGCTGCCGCGCCAAAGTATTGTGGCCTCTGTCAGCCGCGGCAGTGAACTGATTATTCCCCGGGGCGACGTGACGCTGGAACCGGGGGACAAACTATTGATTATTGCCCAAAACAGCGAGCTTCATAAAATCAGCCAAATTTTAGTGCCGGAAGGATAAACGGTTTGGCAAGCAACAGGAGGGATGTTCAAATGGAAAGCTCTGTTTACATGCCGGAGTTTCAAGGCAATTTGCGCAAGCATATGGTCACCGTGCCTGAGGTCATCCGCCAGGCCAGCGGTATCAAAATTTTTGGCAAGCGCATCCGCTCTATCGTCTTTACGACCGATGTGTCTATTATCCGCAACATCAACGCGGACGCTGTGATTGCTGTATACCCCTTTACCCCCCAGCCCATTATTACCCAGGCGATTATGCTGGCGGCGGACATCCCGGTGTTTTGTGGCGTGGGCGGCGGCACCACCACCGGACGGCGGGTGCTTAACCTTTCTTTGCACGCGGAGTTTCAAGGGGCTATCGGCGTGGTGGTAAACGCGCCCACCCCCAACGAGACCATTGTCGAAATGCAGGAGCTCATTGATATCCCCATTGTGGTCACGGTGGTTTCCGAGCAAGACGATATCGCCGGGCGCATTGCGGCGGGCACCGATATTCTGAATGTTTCGGCGGCAGCCAAGACCCCCGCCCTTGTGGCCAAAATCCGCAGTGCCTTTCCCGATGTGGCCATCATTGCCACCGGCGGACCCACCGATGAATCTATTGCACAGACCATTGCCGCGGGGGCCAACGCCATTACCTGGACACCGCCCACCAACGGGGAGCTTTTTAAAGGCCTGATGGACCGGTACCGCAACCATCTGCCCCGGCAGGATTAAAGGATGCAGAATCAAAAATCATGACAGAAATAAAAATCCTTCGGCTCTGTGGCCGAGGGATTTTTTTTGCCCAGGAGGACTTCGGGTTGGGCACAAGGCTCAGTGGTGCTTTTGCGATGAAGAAAATGCGTTGGTACCGATATTAATATAGAATTGGCATAGGTGTGCAGCCGCTCCGGCAGGGATATAGCATGTCGCTCGGGCCGCGACGGGCCCATACTTTTTGGCGCAAAAAGTATGCAAAAACATTTTTCGGGGAAACCACATGGTTTCCCCACCCCCCATCCTTATGGCGAGGGTATGGGTGCACAGGAGACGCTTGGCTTACGTGGGGAAGAATTTTTCTTGGCATCGGCCGGCCCATCAGCAAGGGCTACGCCCGTTAAGAAAAACCACCTGCTTATAAAGCAGATGGTTTGTAATTGCTGCGAGATATCTACTCGTCGTAGACGCTTACGAATCGGACATCCACCCGCTGGACAATCAGCGTACAGCTGGGGGCATGGGTTTCAATGACTTTGCACCAAAGGCTGTCGGCCAGCCGGGGCAGCTCCACTTCGCTGTCGTAATAGCTGTTAATGCGGTCAATGGTTTCGATCATTAACGCTTCGCTTTCCAGCTTTAATTGGACGAACCGGTCACCGGCGGTCAGCCGGCTTAACAGGGCGGAGACAGCGGCGTCGGCGGAGGAGAAACACATGCCGTCCTGGCGTAAGGCGTTATAAGTATGGCCGTTGGCGGCAGGGAAGGGGAAGAAGGAAAATCCGTAATAGTTGGCGCCCTCCTCCTCAATATGACTGTCGGCAATTTCATTGTCGGCGGCCAGTAAAAATACTTTGTTGCGCAGCACGTCCATGTCGTACCAGGTCAGGTCGACGGCATACCATTCGCCGTCCAACTTCACTTTATTCCAGGCGTGGGACTGTTTGACTTCGCCGTTGTCGGCAGTACCAAAGACGGTGACAATTTGCAGCCCCATCTTTTTGCCCACATAGGCAAAGGCCTGGGCGTAACCGTCACAGATAGCGCTGTGATTTTTCAGCGCCCCATAGGCGTAGGCGCACAGCTGGTTTTCTTCGTTGTTCACATAGCCTTCGCTTTCAGGCACGGCGGCCTCGTTGTAAGCAATTAAATCTGCCAGTGTTTCGCACAGGTAGCGCACTTTTTGATAGTCGGTCATATCGGGCGGCGCGGCGGCCATAATGCCGTCAACAATCACATCCATCTCGGTCTGCAATGCCACCAGATCCCGGCTGGCGGGTTCCAGCTCAAAGGTGGTGTAAATGGGTTGGTCGTTATACAGGTGGGTGCTGAATTTGTATAGCTGGTGGAAAAATCGCGTATCATAGTTGTCAAAAAAATAAGCGGTAAAGGCCCGATTCATATCATCGTCGGAGAAGGTGGCGTCAATGGCGCCTGCCTCTACCGGGGTCAGGGTGATATGCTCCAACAGCCGGTAAAGAATTTTTTGTCCGTCGGTCAAGTGCGTGTAGCCATAAGGCTGGTTTTCGGCAGGGATGGCGGCGTAAGGGTCGGCGCCAATGTCAAAAAAATCGACGGAGGCTTTCAGCCCGGCGACCGGATCTAGCGAAACGGCAGGGGGCACGCGGGAAGAGAAGCAGCCGGAAAGACAAAGGGCCGCCGCGCACAGCAGGGCCAACAGGTTTCGTTTTGACAAGGGCGGACCTCCTTTCGGCTACATTGAACGATCAAATTATAACATAGGAAAAAGAAGCAGACAACGAAAAATTGGAATCGTTTACAAGTGCGAAACAAGTGAAAACATATGTCCATTATTTTCCGGGCATTTTTTCCATTATGCTGTGGCCGGGGTAGAAAGAATGTCGAGATCAAGCAGTTTGCGGTCTTTGCAGATTTTCTTTTTTTTCAAGCAAAAGAAGGTTGACAAAGATAAGGCGATTCAGTTATAATGATCATCGCACCTTTTTGCATATGGCGGTATAGCTCAGTTGGCTAGAGCATTCGGTTCATACCCGAAGTGTCACTGGTTCAAATCCAGTTACCGCTACCAGGCCCGTTGGTCAAGCGGTTAAGACACCGCCCTTTCACGGCGGTAACACGGGTTCGATTCCCGTACGGGTCACCACGTCGGAGCAAAGTTCGCTCCGTTCAAAAACCCCTGCATGCGTTCGCATGTGGGGGTTTTCTCACACCGCTCGCTTGCTCCTCCTTTTCCGCAAAAGGTCACGTTCACGTCGGCTGCTCGGTTGTAAACGCCCTCGCGGCGCCTTTGGCTCGCTACCAACCTTTTGCGGGCGACGTGCATCCCACTGGTGCGTCGGAGCAAAGTTCGCTCCGTTTAAATCAAAGTACAGCAAAAATACAGCCGCTCCGGCAGACATATAGCTTGTCGCTCGGGCCGCGACCGGCCCATACTTTTTGGCGCAAAAAGTATGCAAAAACATTTTCTGGGGGAAACCACATGGTTTCCCCACGCCCCATCCTTAGGGCGAGGGAATAGGCGCGCAGGAAACGCGCATCCTGTGGGGAAAACAGGTTTGGTTCTGGTCTGGGGTACAAAGCGTAAAGAAAAAAGGCTGGTACCGATATCAAATAGCAGAAAGGCAGGCATACAACCGCTCCGGCAGACATATAGCTTGTCGCTCGGGCCGCGACCGGCCCATACTTTTTGGCGCAAAAAGTATGCAAAAACATTTTCTGGGGAAACCACATGGTTTCCCCACGCCCCATCCTTAGGGCGAGGGCATAGGTGGGAGGAAACGCCTGGCGTATGATGAGAGCTGTTTTGGTTCTGGTCTGGGGTACAAAAGGATAAACCTTGTGCATATGTCGAATATATAGGTATTGCTTAGGTATGGCTCATCAAAGAAGTGATACAAAACCACCCGCTGGCGACGTATATCTTGTTGACTTGAGAAAGTAGTGTTGGCAATTACGATACACAAAAGCCCTCATTCCAAAATGAGGGCTTTTGTGTTGCTTCTCTATTTTCGCTTTATGGATTGATGGAATAGTTGGGGGCCTCTTTGGTAATGTAGATATCGTGGGGATGGCTTTCCTTAAGCCCCGCGCCGGTAATGCGGACAAACTGGGCTTTTTCGTGAAGGTCGGCAATGGTGGGACAACCGCAGTAACCCATACCAGCCCGGATGCCGCCCGCCAGCTGGAAGACAGCATCGGCCACGCTGCCTTTATAGGGCACGCGGCCTTCCACGCCTTCGGGGACCAACTTGGGGGCGTCCTCCTGGAAGTAGCGGTCTTTGCCACCTCTTTGCATGGCGGCCAGGCTGCCCATACCTCGGTACACCTTAAAGCGGCGGCCCTGATAAATTTCACTTTCGCCGGGGGACTCTTCGCAGCCGGCCAGAATGGAACCCAGCATGACGGCGCTTGCCCCAGCGGCCAATGCTTTCACAATATCGCCGGAATATTGAATGCCGCCGTCGGCAATGACAGGAATGCCTTTTTGGGCGGCCACGCAGCAGGCGTCATAGACGGCGGTAATCTGGGGTACGCCAATGCCGGCCACCACGCGGGTGGTGCAGATCGATCCGGGACCGATGCCTACTTTAATGGCGTCGGCGCCAGCGGCAATCAGGTCGGCGGCGCCGGCGGCGGTGGCAATGTTGCCGGCGATGAGGGCGATATCGGGAAAGGCGGCCTTTAATTCTTTCACGCTGTTCAGGATGCCGATGTGATGACCGTGGGCGGAGTCTAAAACCAGCACATCCGCCTGATTGCGCACAAGAGCTTGGGCCCGCTCCATCAAATCGGTGGTGGCGCCCACGGCGGCGGCGCACAACAGGCGGCCGCTTTGGTCACGGGCGGTGCGAGGATATTGTACCGCTTTCTCAATGTCTTTGATGGTGATAAGGCCTTTTAAGTTCATGTCGCCATCTACCAGGGGAAGCTTTTCAATTTTGTGACGGCGAAGAATTTCTCTGGCTTCGTCCAAAGTGGTACCCACCGGGGCAGTCACCAAATGCTCTTTGGTCATCACTTCGCTGATCTTTACGTTGTAGTCGTCCAGGAATTTTAAATCCCGGTTCGTGATAATACCCACCAGTTTGCGGTTTTCACAAATGGGCACGCCGGAAATTTTATACTTGCCCATCAGCTCGTCGGCGTCGTAGACATAGTGATCGGGGGAGAGGAAGAAGGGATTGATGATGACGCCATTTTCCGACCGCTTGACCCGGTCGACTTCAGTGGCCTGCTCTTCAATGGTCATGTTTTTGTGGATCACACCGATGCCGCCTTCCCGGGCAATGGCAATGGCCATTTGGGATTCGGTGACGGTGTCCATGGCAGCCGTCATAATCGGTGTGTTCAGGCGGATACCCCGGGCCAGCACTGTGGACAAGTCAACCTGTGTGGGCAATATTTCTGACTTGCCGGGGATGAGAAGCACATCGTCAAAGGTGAGTGCTTCCTTTTTGAATTTTTCCTCATACTTAATATTAAGCATAACAGTTCCTCCCGGTTGAATGGTTGATAACTTGTGAATTGGTCTTTTTTATCTTTAAGGGTTAATACGACCGCCAAAATTGACCTGGGCTTCAAAGCCGACGCCCTTGGGGTTGTGGCCCCGGATAAAATACTGGTCGCACCCGCTTTGGCCGACCGACAAACGCAACGACTCTCCGGGCAATGTCTCGGCGATAAACTGTACCCGAAATTCGGTGATGTTTCGGGTGGAACACAGCGTATAATCCAGGCAGTCCAAAGCGATGTCGGCATAGACCGCGTTGTTGACATGGCCGTTCAGGTCGATGTCGCTATAGTATATCTTGCGATCGGGCAATTCGGCCAGACTTTCGGGCACGGCCATTTTAAAAAGCTGCATACTTTCAGTAAAGGTGCCCATCTCCATGGAATAGGGAAAAGCGGAGGGCCGCAGGATTTTGCGGCTGTGGGCGTTAATGAGCAGATAGGTGGCATACATATGGGCCAGCGGCCCCTCTTCGCTTGCAAAGACAAGTTCCCGCAAAAACTGGGCGCCTACAGGCTGCAGGGGACAGGTTTGGACGGTCATCACCTGGCCGGGCAAAGGCATTTGGGCCACCTGGATGTATACCTTGGCCAGCACAAAGACCATGCCTTTTGCATACAGCGTTTCATAGGCCATGCCAAGGCTATCGGTTTGCTCGGTGTTTGCCTGCTGGGTATGTTTGAGGAAACCGGAAAGGCGCATGCGGTTGTTGCAGTCACAGTCGTAACAGGGGACTACAAAAGTGGCGGTATGGGTACCTTTGGGATTCAGCATATGCTCATCACCTTATTGTCAATGAAAAGTGGAAAACTCTGTGGAAAATGTGGATAACGCAAAAATTAGCGGATGACGTCGCATCCCATATAGGGCCGCAACACCTTGGGCACGGTGACGCTGCCGTCTGGATTTTGGTAATTTTCCAGGATGGCGGCCACAGTGCGGCCGACAGCTACGCCGGAACCGTTAAGGGTATGCACCAGTTGGGCTTTGTCTTTTATGTCTTTTTTAAAGCGGATGGCGGCCCGCCGCGCCTGGAAATCTTCAAAGTTGGAACAGCTGGAGATCTCCAAATAGCGGTTATAGGAGGGCATCCACACTTCAATGTCATAGGTTTTGGCGCTGGAAAAGCCCAGGTCGCCGCTGGACAAAGCGACAACACGATAGGGAAGCTCCAACAGCTGGAGCACACGCTCGGCATCGGCGGTCAAAGTTTCCAGTTCGTCGTAGCTCTTTTCGGGGTCGGCAAACTTGACCAGCTCGACCTTGTTGAACTGATGTTGGCGAATCAGGCCGCGGGTGTCCCGTCCGGCGCTGCCCGCCTCGGCGCGGAAGCAAGCGGAGTAGGCGCAATATTTGATTGGCAGATTGGCATGATCTAAAATCTCATCCCGGTGGAGGTTGGTGACAGGTACCTCGGCAGTGGGGATGAGGAAATAGTCCAGCCCTTCCAGCTTGAACATATCCTCTTCAAACTTGGGGAGCTGGCCGGTGCCGGTCATCGAGGCCCGATTGGCCATAAAGGGGGGGAAAATTTCAGTGTAGCCGTGCTGGGTGTGGGTGTCCAGATAAAAGTTAAAAATCGATCGCTCCAACCGCGCGCCCAGGCCCCGGTAAAAATGAAAACGGGCACCGGTCACTTTGGCGGCCGCCTCCGGGTCCAAAATACCCAAAGCAGCCCCAATGTCCCAGTGGGCTTTGGGGTCGTAAGGGAAGGGGGTAGGGGTGCCATATTTGCGAATCTCTTTGTTTTCGGTGTCGTCTTTACCAATGGGCACTGTTTCATGTGGAACATTGGGAATGGAGTAAAGCAGTTCCTGCTGGGCCGCTTCCAGTTCGGCCAGCTTGCCGTCGCAGCCTTTCACCAGCTCCGAAAGCTCCTTCATCCGGGCCATGATGGGGCCAGTGTCCTGACCGGCGGCTTTCAGGGCCGGAATCTCTTTGCTGGCTTTGTTTTGCTCCGCCTTCATTTCGTCAGCCTGGGTGGAAAGGGCCCGGCGCTCTTCGTCAATGGCCAGAATGCGGTCAATCACTTCATCCATATTTTTGTTACGATTTTTCATCGCCTGTTTTACGCTGTCGGGGCTTGTCCGAATCCGTTTGATGTCAAGCACCTGTCATCACTCCTTATGCATTCCGTGGGATTATATTGGGATGTTGATCACTTGTGTATTATTATAGGCCAAAATGGTTCGGGTTATCGGACTTACCAATGGCCCTTTTCACCGGACAGCACACTGGCCAGATAACCCAGATCCTCTTTGCTAAAGAATTCCACCTGCAATTGGCCGCCGTTTGTCTGGGGGAAAATCTTAATGCGTCGGCCCAGTGTGTTTTGCAGTGCCAGCTCTACCTCTTTGTAATAGCTTTCGCCCCAGGAAGAAGGGTCAGATGCCACGGGGGTAGCGGCGCCTTTTTCAATCGCTTTCTTTTCCTTTTCCCCTTTGGCAATCCGCTCCACCATGCGCACCGATAACCCTTCGGTGATAATGCGGCGGGTGAGGGCACCAATTTCCGCCGGATCGCTTAAGCCCGCCAGCACCCGGGCGTGACCGGGGGTGATGTCGCCCTGGGCCAGGGCCTCGATGGTGGGGAAGGGCAGGCTTAAAAGCCGCAGTGCGTTGGCGATTACGGGACGGGATTTACCCACCCGCTTGGCCACCTGGTCCTGAGTCATGTTGTATAAGTCAATTAAAGTCTTATAACCTTGGGCCTCTTCAATGGCGTTTAAATCCTCGCGTTGCAGGTTTTCAATCAGTGCAATTTCCATGGTGAGAGAATCGTCCGCCGCCCGGATGATGGCGGGAATTTCAATCAGCCCTGCCAGACGGGAGGCCCGCCAGCGGCGCTCGCCGGCCACAATCTGGTAGCCGCCCGAGTCGATGGGGCGCACCACAATGGGCTGCAACACGCCATGTTCCTTAATCGAATCCGCCAGCTCGTTGAGGGCGGCCTCATCAAAGTTACGCCGGGGCTGTGATTTGTTGGGTTCGATCTCTGAAATCCGCAAGTTGGATACGCCGGCGCCGCTTTCTGAAATATTCTCTAAAAACAGCGCGTCCAGTCCTTTGCCAAGTCCACCTTTCTGTGCCATTGTGTCTCCTGTCCAGCCGTGCCGCGTCGGCTCCGCTTGTTTTCATTTTGCCAGAGGCTGGCGGCCATTTATCAGCCTCTGCCTACACGTTCAGGGTTATCTTTTCAGCTCTTGCGCCCCACAAGCTCGTCGGCCAGCTGGCCATAAGCCTGGGTACCTTTGCTGCCGGGATCAAAATACATAATAGGCTGCCCAAAGCTGGGGGCTTCCGAAAGCTTCACGTTGCGCGGAATTACGGTGGCGAATACCTTTTGTGGAAAGAACTTCTTTACCTCATCCACCACCTGCAGCGTCAAATTAAGGCGGCTGTCGTACATGGTCAACAATACGCCTTCAATATCAATGTCGCTGTTGTACATCCGTTTGACCTGCCGCACGGTGGAAATCAGCTGGCTTAAACCCTCCAAAGCGTAGTATTCACATTGGATGGGAATGAGCAGGGTGTCCGCCGCTGCCAGGGCGTTCAGGGTGATAAGACCCAGGGAAGGGGGGCAGTCTATGAGAATGTAGTCATAATCGGGCTTGGCTTTTAAAAGAGCCGCCCGCAAACGCAGCGCCCGGTTATCCAGCTCCACCAATTCAATTTCGGCGCCGGCCAGCGATATGCTGCTGGGCAACAAATCCACATTTCTAAATTTGGTGTGAATCAGCGCCTGCGAATAGGGGAGGTTGGAGATGACAATGTCATAGGTCGATGTGGCAATCTCCCGTTTGTCTACGCCCAAACCGCTGGACGCGTTGCCTTGGGGGTCGAAATCGACCAAAAGGACTTTCTGCTTTCGGTCGCCCAGGGCAGCCGCCAAATTTACAGCGGTTGTCGTTTTGCCTACGCCACCCTTTTGGTTGGTGATAGATATGATTTTTCCCATGGTATTACCTCCAATATGCTGACATTCATGGGTGTCTGATTTTGATGGAACGGGTGGATGACTGCTGGATATGTGCCTTCCAGTATAGCACAACCCTTTGCAGAAAAAAAGAGATTGTTTCATGTGAAACACATTTTTTCCACAACTTTTGCGCCAGCATAGCAACGGGTATGCTTTTTGATGCAAAGCACTTGCGGCATTGTTGATGGCCCGTGCTGAGAACTATATATGCGTGCCGGTGCAAAGAAACGCCAAAAGACCCCCGTTTCTCCTGCGGGGGCCTTTTGGCAATCAGTTTGGGGAAGTTATATCCCAAATTACCGCGGCGTAATAAAAAGCTAAGCTCTGCCGGGCAGGGGCAGATTGCGCCGGGTAATATTGGCAAAGGAAAAAGGAGAGAGCTTACAAGCGGCCCAGGTGATCTAAAGGGGATTCCTCCACAGCCCCGGGCGGCAGAAAGACGCCGGATTTGGGGACGCGCACCACATAACTAATATAGTTTTCATCTTCAGTTTGCAGGGTTTCCACCCCAATGCCGCCCTCGCGGACCGTCAACACTGCTTTGGCGATGGTGTTGAACAAAAGGCGCACATCCCGAATCACGCCTTTCGAGATCGGCTTTTTGTCAGGGGGAAGCACCATTTTGTCTACATATTGCTCCGTTTGGGCCACATTGAGCTGATGCTCGGCCACATAAGCCACCGCCATCATCAGGTCTTCTTCGTCCTCAAACTTCAAAAGGGCGCGGGCATGGCGCTCGGTCAGCCCTTCCCGCAAAATGGCGTCTTGCACTTTGGGTGGAAAACGAAGAAGGCGTAATTTGTTGGCGATGGCAGGCTGGGACTTGCAAAGCAGCTGGGCGGCCTCCTGTTGGGAAAGCTCTCCTTGGGCAATTAAATTGGCAATGGCCTCGGCTTCTTCAAAAAAGTTCAAATCTTCCCGATGCAAATTTTCAATTAAGGCCAAAACAGCAGGATTTTGGGTGATAGACTGCTGCACAATGGCGGGAATGGTTGTCCATTCCAATTGACGGCAGGCCATCAGCCGCCGTTCGCCGGCAATTAAAGTGTACCCGTTGTCTGTTTGGGTTACCAGAATGGGTTGCAGCAGGCCGTTTTGGGAAATGCTTTGGGCCAAACCCGCTAAAGCCGTCGGTTCAAAGACCCGCCGGGGCTGATTGGGATTGGGGGCAATTTTGTCAATGGGCAGCAGCAAAATTTTGCCCAGGATATTTTTTTTCCCAAATAGATTCAGCATGACAAAAGGCTCCTTTTCATCTTTTTGGGGATAAAACGTTGAATAATAATTCTACCTTAAAAGAAGGAAATGAACAGCCAGCCGATGCTCTCTTTATCCAAAAGACATCTCACTGGTTAATTCCAGTGTACCATAGAGGCGAAGATATTTCCAATAATTTCCATCGCAAGTTGCGACAAAAAAGCCCCTCCGCCAACAGCGGGGGGGCAAAAGCGCGTTATGAAGGCCCCGGAAAGCTACAGGGGCGCTTTGGCCATTTTCGCTTGGGACCGGGGCAGATGGGGCGGGGTAGGGCCCGATTTACGAATGATAATCAGACTGCGGCGGCTGCCATCGGGAAGGCTGTATTCTTTGATATCTTCCACAGCGCCGCCCATTTTGCCAATGGCGGATTGGGCGGCGGCCAGCTCTTCGGCCAGTTCGGGGCCTTTCAATGCCAAAAACACGCCCCCCACCTTCACAAATCCCAGGCAATATTCCGCCAGCACAGGAAGCGCAGCCACCGCCCGGGCCGTCGCGATGCCATAGGATTCCCGGTGGGTGGGTTGATGGGCGGCGTCTTCCCCCCGGGCGTGCAGGCAGTTGGCCTCCAGCCGCAGCGCATCGCACAAGGCCTGCAAGAATAAAATACGCTTTTGCAGGCTGTCCAGCAATGTGATGTGGATGTCCGGCTGCAGCAGTTTTAGCGGGACGGCAGGAAACCCGGCGCCGGTGCCAATGTCAATGAGCGTGCTGTCCGCGGGCAGAGAGAAGTAGCGGGTGATTAACAACGAGTCGATAAAATGTTTAATCCAAATGTCTTTTTCCTCGGTAATGCGGGTTAAATTGACCCGCTGGTTCCATTCCACCAGCAGACGGCCGTACTCGGTTAACCCCTCCAGAACAGAGGACGGCAGTTCAGGCAAATCCGCCTGCCGGATGAGGGCTTGAATGGCTGCATGATCCATGAAAATGGCACCTCCGAAATGGGTTTCAGGTGGAGAAAAGGGAAGGGGGGAAAACCGGTGGAATGGGTCAGCCGTCCCCTTTTTGGCTCAGGTAGATGAGCAACACGGAAATGTCGGCGGGGCTGACGCCGGAAATGCGGGACGCTTGTCCCAAATTCACCGGCTGAATTTTGTTCAGCTTGTCAATGGCCTCCAGCCGCAGGCCGGCCACCTGGGTGTAATCCATGGGGACAGGAAGAGGCCGATTTTCCAGCTTGGCCATTTTGGCCACCTGGGCCAGCTGCTTTTGAATGTATCCCTCATATTTAATTTCCACTTCCACTTGCTCGGCCACATGGGGGGTCAGGGCGGGAGGCGCATTGTCCAGGGCATGCAACATTTCCAATGTCACGCCGGGACGGCGCAGCAGTTCGGCCGCTTTCAGGGGGTTTGTCAGTTCCGGTGTGTTAACAGTTTTCAACATTTGGTTTAAAACCGGGGAAGGATGAAGGGTGAGGGCCCAAAGACGTTTGATTTCATTTTCTTTTTCCGCTTGCTCCCGGCAAAAGCGGGCATAGCGTTCGTCACTAATCAGCCCCAGCGAATGCCCCAAAGGGGTCAGACGGACGTCGGCGTTGTCCTGGCGCAGCAATAACCGATATTCCGACCGGGAGGTCATCATGCGGTAAGGATCCAGGCAGCCTTTGGTCACCAAATCGTCAATTAGCGTGCCGATGTAAGAACCGGAACGGGGGAGGGCGACAGGCGGACGGCCCAATACCTGGTGGGCGGCGTTAATGCCGGCGATCAGTCCCTGGGCGGCGGCTTCTTCGTAGCCAGAGGTGCCGTTAAACTGCCCGGCGCCAAACAGCCCCCCGATTCCCTTATACGCCAGGGTATGCTCCAGTACAGTGGGGTCAATGCAGTCATATTCAATGGCATAGGCGTTGCGCATCATTTGAATATGCTCAAAGCCCTCAATGGTGCGGTAAAGGGCGATTTGCACTTCTTCGGGCAGACTGGAACTCATGCCCTGCAAATATACTTCCTCAGTATGCAATCCCATGGGCTCGACAAAAAGCTGGTGCCGTTCTTTGTGGGCAAAGCGCACCACTTTGTCCTCAATGCTGGGGCAATAACGGGGGCCAATGCCTTCAATGGCGCCGCCATAAAGGGCCGAACGGTGCAGATTGTCCCGGATGACCTGGTGGGTTTTTTCGTTGGTATAGGCAATATAGCAAACAGCTTTATTTTCCGGCGGCGTCACCGTATCAAAGGAAAAAGGGACGACGGGTTCGTCGCCGCTTTGCACTTCCAGTTTGGTGTAGTCAATGGAATTCCGGTGCACCCGGGCAGGGGTGCCGGTTTTGAAGCGGCGCAGGGGCAGCCCCAGGGCTTTTAAATTGGCGGACAGCGCCACCGAGGGCTGCAGCCCATCGGGCCCGGTCATGGCGGTATAGTCCCCTACAAATATTTTGCCTACCAAATAGGTGCCGGTGGCAATAATGACCGTCTTTACGTCATACACAGCGCCCAAAGCAGTCACCACTTGGGTCACATGGCGGCGGGTTGGGTCGGTGCGAATCTCTACAATTTCCGCCTGTTTCACATCCAGCCCCTGCTGACGCTCCACTGTCTCTTTCATATATAAATGGTACATGGCCCGGTCACACTGGGCCCGCAGAGAATGTACCGCCGGGCCTTTGCCCCGGTTGAGCATCCGGCTTTGGATGGTGGTGGCGTCAGCCGCTTTGGCCATTTCGCCGCCCAAAGCGTCAATTTCCCGCACCAAATGGCCTTTGGCGGTGCCGCCAATGTTGGGATTGCAGGGCATGTTGGCCAGTGCGTCCAAAGACAGGGTAAACAGCACTGTCCTGACGCCAAGACGGGCGGCAGCCAGCGCGGCCTCCACACCGGCATGGCCCGCCCCAACAATCGCTACATCATATTGTCCTGCCAGATAATCCAAAGTGGTTCCTCCTAAACCCCACATATTTCTGTTGATATGTGGAAATCTTGTGAAAAGCGGCACTAATTAAGGCGTCAAAGGGCCTATGCCGCTGCCCAACAGGGCTTAATACCAAGGAAATAATATTATAATATCGTTAATTTTAAGTATAATTCATCTCAAAATAGCAATTTCAGCATTTATTTTAGCTGCTTTGGGCAGCATCGATGCAGGCATCCACCGCCATGGTAATGGCCAGGCAGATCAGCTCATACTGAACATCATAAATATCCAGAGCATAGCTGTCGCCCCAGGTAAACCATTCTTTAGACAGGTGCATCCGGGGCTGGCTGCCCTCTACCACATCGTATTCATGACCGAGAATATCACCCTCCAGCACAAAATTGCTGTCTACAATTTCATATATAGGGGTAAAAAAGGTAAACGCTTTGACGATTTTGGCAATCGGCTGTTCTCCCACATAGACGACAAAGGTGGGCAGCAGGTGAAAAACCTCCTGCTTAACGCGGGCCACGGAATTGCGGGCAGCGTCGTAAATGGTCAGCTGGCGCCCCAATGTGAGAAATTCGCCTTCTATATAATAGCGGTCGTCGCCGTTCTCATCTTTCACGGTATAGTCGGCGGTAAAAGAAAAAAATTTTTGCTTAATATACAGTTTCATCAGATGTCTCCTTAAGATGGGCTTTTTGTCATTTGCCTACACAAAAGTTTTCAAACACCCGGTCAATAATGGCGGCGCTGGCCCGCTGGCCGGTCAGGGTTAAAAGGGCGTCCACCGCTTCGTCAATGCAAACGGATAACGCATCCAGCGTGGCCCCGGCGTTGATGGCGGCCAGGGCATCGTCCAATGCGGCGGCGGCGGCTTTCACCCCTTCCAGCTGGCGGAGGTTGGCCACCATCGGTTCGGCGGGGTCAAGTCTGCCCAGGTGGAAAAGCCGGGTAATTGCGGCTTCCAGTTCGGCGATGCCTTCGCCGGTGGCGGCAGAAATTTCCACCATGCAGTTTATATGCTGTGCAATATAATCGATATCCAATTGGCGGGGTAGGTCGCTTTTATTGATGACGGCAATGGTGAGGCGTCCATCCAAACTTTCCAGCAGCTTTTTGTCGTCGTCAGTTAAGGGGGAGGAGCTGTCGAAGAGGGCGAGAATGAGACCGGCGCTTTGCAGGCGATTTTTGCTGCGCTGTACCCCCGCCTGTTCCACGGGGTCGTCGCTGTGGCGAATGCCGGCAGTGTCGGATAACCGCAGGATGATATCGCCTAATTGCACCGTCTCTTCCACTACATCCCGCGTTGTGCCGGGAATGTCGGTAACAATGCTCCGCTCCCACCCGGACAGCAGATTCATAAGGGTGGATTTGCCCACGTTGGGGCGGCCGACAATGGCCGTGTCAATGCCCTCTCGCCAAATACGCCCCTGCTCGTAAGTGGTGGTCAACGCCTCCAGCTGGGTTTTGACATCCCCCAGATTTTGCCGCAGGACTTCGGGTTCCAGGGCCTCCACATCCTCTTCGGGATAATCCACCCACGCGGCCAGATGGGCGCTTTGATCCAGCAGCCGGTCGGCCAATGTGGAAATTTTGCGGAAGAGAACGCCGTCCCTTGCGGCCAAAGCGGCCCGGGCGGCGCTTTCGCTGCGGCTGGCAATCAAATCCATTACGGCCTCGGCCTGGGTGAGGCTTAGCTTGCCCCCCAAAAAAGCCCGCTTGGTAAATTCGCCGGGCTCGGCCAGCCGGGCGCCGGCCCCAAGGCAAGCGTCCAGCACCTGGCGAAGCAAAAAGCTGCCGCCGTGGCAGCAAAGCTCCACTACGTCTTCGCCAGTATAGCTTTTGGGCGTGGCATATACAAACAGCACTCCTTCGTCAATTTCCTGCCCGTTGTTGTGAATGCGGCCGTGGCAGGCTGTGTATCCTTTCATGGTAAGAGGGGAACGGCTTTTATCGGTGGGGGCGAACACAGACGCGCCAATCTTCCGGGCGCTGGGGCCGGAAAGGCGTACAATTCCAATCCCGCCGTCCTTTTGACCGGTGGGGGTGGCAATGGCCGCGATGGTGGTTGTTTCGTCCAATTTCATTCGCTCCTTTTTGAAAAAAGCCTCTATCTTCTGCAAAAAAGCACAAAAACGCCGGTTTCCAGCCTTTCAGTTTTTTGGCTATGGACTATTCTACCACAAAGAGGAACTGATTGCATAGAAACCGGTGATTTTTTAGAAGTGAAATCCTTTTTTCCTGCCATAGGGACCATGTTTTTGGTTGAAAACATGGATATTCGGTCGAAAATCACCATCTTATGGTGTATTTGTTAATAAAAAGGTGAAAACTTTAGTCATTTCGACAACAGAAAAAGACATGAATTCTATTGCCTGGCTATCAGCATTGTGATAAAATGAAGTTACTTCCTGATAATGGAAAATGCCCATTTCAAGTGAACGTCCCTATGACAGCAGCAAAAGAGAGGTTAGAACGGTGTAAGAGGAGGGGCAGTCGCAGGTGGCCAGTATTAAACCCATTTCTGATTTGCGCAATAATTTTAATGCAATTTCCACCCTTTGCCATCAGCACGATGAACCGGTGTTCATCACCAAAAACGGCGAGCAAGATTTGGTGGTGATGAGCCACGCGCTGTACGAGCAGCAACAAGCCATTCTCAGCCTTTATCGGCAGCTGGAAGAGGCGGCGGAAGAAAGCCGCGTCGGCAAGGGCGTCCAAAGCCACAAAAAATTAATGGAGAGTTTGACGGAGGGCAGCGCCTGATGGACGGATACACATTGCGGTATTTGCCCAGTGCTCAAAAGGACATTCGAAGTGCCGCCCAGCTGATGCGCCTTAAGGGTAAAAATTCGGCGGAAACTTTTGTCACCGATTTTGTCCGAGCTGCCGAGCAAATTGCCGAAGACCCACAAAAGGGAATTGTCCCCAGAGACGATTTGCTGGAGGCCCTTGGTTACCGGATGAAGCTGGTGGGCAATTATTACCTCTTTTATCGGATGAAGGACGAGGCGGTGGAAATTTACCGGCTGATCCGGGGCTTTCGTACCTACGAGTTTTTAATATAGTATGCCCCATTTATTTTGCGTACTTCTTTACCCCAGATATAAGAACCCTAACCACAAGGAAAAAGCCACCCAATCGGGTGGCTTTTTCCTGTCTGTTTTTTGCCGGCGGCATTTATCATGATTATGAGATAAAAAAGACAAGAGAGATGAGTGAAAGGAAATTACATCATTTTCCAATATCATCGTTGTGATAGTAACAATCATCACTTGACAGGACAAGGGGGAATACAGTAAGATAATGTGCAGGCATTTTTATAAACAACATCATATACTATTATATCATCGAGGCGTAGCTCAGTTTGGTAGAGTGCTTGCTTTGGGAGCAAGATGCCGCAGGTTCAAGTCCTGTCGCCTCGACCATTGGATTTACATCAAAATAAAAACAGGCTGGTTACCAGCCTGTTTTTATTTTAGGCGGGAAATC
>JAVBNO010000010.1:0-22892 GCA_031551485.1 Oscillospiraceae bacterium | reverse complement strand
AAATGTATATGTCAAAGACGGGAAAAACTGCATAGAGAGCAAAAAATGAGTTGCGCAACACGCACCTCCTCTTCACTGTGGGAGAAAAGCACCCGCAAATGGGAAACGCCCAAGCAAACGGCAGGTCTATTTATGATTTGGATTCATCCGCCTCGTCAATATCGACCCGGTTGGTGTAAGACTCGGCGTCATTTTTCATAATGCTGGAGCCGCACTTGGCGCAAAAATAGGCGGTGGTGGGGTTAGAATAACCACAACTGCTGCAAACAACCACGCTCTTCAAATCGGAAATACGGCTGTTGACATCCGCCAATTCTTCAATGAGAGCATCGATTTCGGCAACACACACATTGACAAGCTCACTATTCTCTGTGTCGTATTTGATGGAATCATAGACAATCGATCCCAATTTTTCGTAGCTCTTTTGAATATTGGAACTAATTTTTAACGCCTGAAATTTACCTTTAGAAATTTCAAAAACCTCACCGGTCATCTTGCCGGCAGCCACGGCCACGTCCCGTGCTCTTGCAATGATATCATCAATTGTTGTCATAAACCCACTCCCTTTCCTTTGGTGCCTTTATTATACTCCCGCCTATATGGGATTACAATGATGTTTATATTAAAATTAAATGAAATTTCCAAAATATTCTTTAATCTCATATTTGCGCTTGCGAATCTCGTCGAAGCCTGATAAATATTCAAACGGATACTTAAAATTGTAAATACGTTTGAGGCGTTGGGATGCGTTGCCTTGCAGCTTGGTGACGCCTCCGGCGCCGACAGCAAGGATATTTTGGCTTTCATCCATAATATTTACATTGTAAAGGCAGAAAGCTTCACGCTTGGAAAAACCCACATTTTCAAGGTTCCCCACCGTGTTTTTCTGCCGGTATAGGTAATAGGGCAGATAGCCGGCTTCCGTAAGCATATCCTGGGACATTTGTACCATTTGTGCCACCGTTTGGGCGATACCCTGCTCTAAAATATCGCGGTCGAGGTGGGCTGATTTTTTGTGGGAAAGTGTATGAACCGTGATATTTTCTGGATCAAGGTCGATGATTTGACGCAATGTGGAAGCCAAACTTTCGGAGGTGTCCCCCGGTAACCCGGCAATCAGATCGGTGTTGATTCGGGTGAATCCGGCACGGCGTGCAAGGGCAAACGCATCCAAAAAGTCTTGGGCACTGTGACTGCGGCCGATGGTTTTGAGTACCGCATTGTTCAGTGTCTGTGGATTAATACTGATTCGGTCCCCTCCCCCAGCCAAAATGGCCTGGAGCTTATGGATGTCCACAGTATCGGGTCGGCCAGCCTCGACCGTATATTCCGCCAGTGCGGAAAGGTTAAAATGTTGTTGAATTGTCTCCATCAAATGGGCAAGCTGAGCAACGGAAAGGGTTGTGGGGGTACCCCCGCCAATGTAAATAGTCTGGGGTTTGAGGCCCAGTTCCCCAGCAATTTGAGCCGTAAGGATCAATTCTTCCTCCAGTTTGGACAGATACTCTGGCACAAGAGCGCCTGCGGCTGCCACCGACTGGGAGATGAAAGAGCAGTAAGCGCAACGGCTGGGGCAAAAAGGAATCGAAACATAGAGACTGAATCGGTCATCGGCCAGTTGGGCCAAAATAGCCTGCTCATTGGCCGCTGTGTCCATGACCAAATTCAGCTTTTGGGGGGACACAAAGTATTCATCTTGAAGTTTTTGCCGGATTTGAGCATCCTCCAGCCCCTTTTCCCTTAACATCCGCACCAGTTTGGCCGGGCGTATACCCGTTAAGATGCCCCAAGCGGGACGGATTCCAGTCAACTTGGCCAAAAGACCGTATTCCATTCGCGCAAGAGCCCATAAATTCTCTTTGGAGGACAGATGGGGCGAAGAGGCGTCGACTGTATCGTGACAGTATTGGCCGCCGATGGAAACGGCGCAGAAGAGCGCCAACCTGTCCCCTTCCTGCTGGATGCGAGTGTGGACAAAGTCACCGGTGATATTCTCTTTTTCGGTGCGAATAATAAGCCTGACCCCAGGAAAAAACATCATGGCCAGGCTGCGCAACTCATATTCAAAAGGATGACCATCTATAATAATAACCATAAAAAGTGCTCCCGGCAGGAAAATAGAGCGCAAAAAACGCGAAACAAATCGGTAAAGGGGGAATATTGTAAAATATACTCATATTATACTAGTTTAAGAATATATTCATTGTTTTTTCGTTCCTCAGCAAGGGTGGTATGGGGGCCGTGCCCGGGCAGCACCGTGTAATCGCCCGGCAGATCCCGCAATTTACGCAGCGACTGCTCCATGTCGGCATAGCTGCCACCCTCAAAGTGAGTGTAACCGATGTCGTGGAGGAACAGCGTGTCCCCGGTGAAAAGAAGGTCTCCGCAACGGATGCAGATACCGCCTTTGCTATGCCCCGGCGTCTCCAGTATATGCAGGGTCAGCTCGTCCAATGGAAGACTGTCCCCTTCTTTGACAAAAAGATCCGGGGTGACAATATGGTCATTTTGGGGCACTTTGACATAACGAGCCCGGTTACGGGTCGTATCCCCCAACAGATACAGCTCTTTTTCGCTGGCATAGACGGGAATATGGTATTGCTGGCGCAGGGCGTTCACAGCGCCAATGTGGTCAAAATGGCCGTGGGTGAGAATGATAAAAGAAGGGGTGAGCTGGTAAGCCGCCAGCGAGCGGATGATATCCGGGGCGTCGGCGCCCGGATCGATGATGGCGGCGTGGCCCTCGTCGCTGGCCAAAAGATAACAGTTGGTCTCCAGCCCGCCTACGGGCAATACATATAAATTCATCATATCACCTTTTATCGTTGATTGGGCGCCTTTGGCATCAGCTCAGTTGTATCTAAAATGAGGGTCACAGGTCCATCGTTGTCAATGGAAACCAGCATATCGGCGGCAAAGACCCCTGTGGAAACCTTGTCGACGCCGCAGCCCCGCAGACGGGCCACAAAATAGTCATACAGACTTTCCGCCTCGGTTGGCCGGGCGGCTTGTATATAGGAAGGGCGACGGCCCTTTTTGGCGTCGCCATACAGGGTAAAATTGGAAACGACAAGGGCCGCTCCCCCACTGTCTAAAAGTGACAGATTGAGCTTGCCCGCCCCGTCGGCAAAAATACGCAGACCGGCACATTTGTCCGCCAAAAACTCTGCTTCCGCCCCTGTGTCCTCTGTCGAAATGCCCAGCAAAATGCACAGCCCGGCGCCGATGGCGCCCTTGACTTCACCATCGACAGTAACGGTTGCCCGGGTAACCCGCTGTAAAATAGCCCGCAAGCTTGTTCCTCCTTAGGTAGATGTGCGCTTGATTTCGCTGATGCCCTGGATACGCTTTAAACTGTTAATAATATTTTGCAGCTGTTCCAGGTCGTTGATGCTCATATTCACCTGAATGACGCCGGTTTTGTCCTTGAGCTCTTTGGCGTTAAGGGCGTGGATTGGAATGCGCATATTGGCCAGCGCCACACTGACATCCGCCAGCACGCCCTGGCGGTCATTGGTAATAATTTCAATGGTAGATTTAAAGGTTTCGTTGACGCTTTTGGCCCAGTGGGCTTTGACCCAGCGGCCCTCGTTTTCCGGATTGGCCGACGAGCTTTGTACATTAAGACAGTCCTTTTTGTGAATGGAGACGCCATAGCCCCGTGTGATAAAGCCAACGATGGCGTCGCCGGGCAAAGGATTGCAACATTTGGCAAACTTGACAAGAAAACTGTCCATCCCCTCCACAATGACGCCGCCCGAGGCCTTGCGCGGCCGCTTGGGCTTTTGGATGGCTTTTTCGATTTTATCCGTATCATTGGTGCGGTAATTTTTGATGAACTCTTCTTTCACCCGGGGCATAATCCGGTGAAGAGAGATGCCGCCGTAGCCAATGGCCGCGTAAAATTCATCCAGGCTGTGGAAATGCTGGCGCTTGGCGACATCCAGAATAAAAGCCTCCAGCTCTTCTGGGGGAACGGAAATGAGATTGCGGCGCATTTCTCGCTCGAAGTCCTGCCTGCCTTCTTGAATGTTTTCGTCACGCCGTTCCCGCTTATACCACGCCCTGATTTTACTTCTGGCCTCGGAGGTACGCACAATATTCATCCAGTCCCGGCTGGGACCGTGGCCTTTGCTGGTCATGACTTCTACGATCATGCCTGTCTTGACCTTGAAATCCAAAGGCACAATGCGCCCATCCACTTTGGCGCCTGTCATTTGGTTGCCAACTTCCGAGTGAATGGCATAGCCAAAGTCGATGACGGTGGAACCCACAGGCAAACGGATAACATCACCTTTGGGGGTAAAGACGAATACTTCCTCGGGCGCAATGTCTGACTTAATGGATTTAACCAAATCTTCGGCGTCGTCCGATTCTTTTTGCGCCTCCAAAAGCTGCCGCACCCAAGCCAGACGATCCTCCAGCGTATCTTTGCCGGAAATGCCAATTTTGTACTTCCAATGGGCTGCAACGCCATATTCCGCCGTGTGGTGCATATCCCAGGTGCGAATTTGCACCTCGAAGGGAATGCCCTCTGTATTGTCGATGACTGTGGTTTGCAGCGACTGGTACATATTCTGCTTAGGGGTGGAGATGTAGTCTTTAAAGCGGTTAGGGATGGGGCGGAAAACATCGTGGATGATGCCCAGAATATTGTAGCATTCAAAGACCGAGTCTACAATAATGCGTACGGCATAGATGTCGTATATTTCCTCAAACGCCCGCCCCTGGGCATATACTTTGCGGTAGATGCCGTATATGCTTTTGACCCGTCCGTCAATTTGCATATTTTCGTGCTCGTCGTGGAGGCGGTTATACAATTTTTCCTTGATGCGCTCCAAAAACGCATTGCGTTCGTCTTTGCGCATATTAAGTTGATTTTCAATTTCTTCATAGGCGACTGGGTCCAAATATTTGAGGGAGAGGTCTTCCAACTCTTCTTTGACGCCGGTAATACCCAGCCGGTGGGCCAGCGGCGCATAAACCTCCATTGTCTCCAGCGCTTTATCCCGCCGCTTTTGGTCGGGCATGACTTCAATGGTGCGCATATTGTGAAGACGGTCTGCCAGTTTGATGATGATAACCCGCACATCCTGGGCCATGGCCAGCAACATTTTGCGGATGTTCTCCGCCTGCTGTTGTTCCCGGGACGTAAAGGGTATTTTCCCCAACTTGGTGACGCCGTCCACCAGCCGGGCAATGTCTTTGCCAAAGGCCTTTTCCACCTCGGCAATGGTAACCTGGGTGTCTTCCACCACATCGTGCAGCAGAGCCGCCACAATGGTGTCCGTATCCATGCCCAGGCCAAGCAGTATTTCCGCTGTCTCGATGGGGTGCAGCACATAGGGCTCCCCTGTAGCCCGGGTTTGCCCGGCATGGGCGTCGTTGGCCATTTCGAAAGCTTGTCGGATTTTACCCAGATCATAGGGTTTGCCGGTCTCCTCGACCAGCGCGATAAAGCTTGTAAAAATCGATTCCATTAATTCACCAGCTTTGCACCAGTTAATACTGCCAGGGTTTTGGATGTGGAGATGTCTGTCTTTTGGGGATTGGGCACGACTGAGACAACCATACTGCCTTTATTGTATGTAAGCGTGATGAGACCCAGTTCCAAAAGAACCTCTATGCCAATTCTTGTTTTAGGATAAGACAGGCCCCGAAGCAACATCCGCGCGCTTAGTTGGGAAAGCCCAAAGGGATAACCGCCGCTGCCGACAAGAAAGCGGTACAAGAGGGCGATGTCGTCCCGTGTGGGCGCCACCTCGGTTTTTTCCTGCGCCGACAATTCCCCCCGCAAGTAGCGGTCATACTGTCGTTCGCCCTGTCCGAAAGCCTCCTCATCCAGACCGGACAAGCGCATGGCAGTCTCTTTGATGTTGACCCGCACTTCGCCGTTATAGAGCTGGGTACCCAGCGAAATGGCCACATCGACCCGGTCGCCTGTGGAAAAGGGAATGGTCTGGGGGGAATACTCGAAGCAGACCGCCGTAACAAGGTTATTGTCGTCCGCAGACACCGCCGAGCGCAGGCCGAGGCGCAGATATTTGCCCTCTCCTATGGGAGTAAGCGTTTCCAAAAGCATATTCTGCAGTACAAAAACGGGTTGGGGGTTACCCTCGCCAAAAGGTTCCAGCGCTTGCAGGGCGGCGGCGTTTTCCAGGGTGATTTCCCGGGGAATGACAATCCTGTCAATGGGATATTCCGGAAAAGGCATATCTGGATGAGAGGCGGCTGCATAGGCCTGCAAGGCAGCGGCAAATTCCGGAACATCCGAAACAGCCAGTGTGATGCCGGCGGCCTGAGGGTGGCCCCCGTAGCGCTGCAAATACTTGCTGCATTGGGAGATCGCCTCAATGATGGAAAATCCTTCTATGCTGCGGGCGGATCCCCGGGCCTCTCCATCCGCGCAGGAGAGGATGAGGCAGGGCTTGTCGTATTGTTCCAATATCCGGGCAGCCACAATGCCGATGACCCCGTGGTGCCAACCGTTGCCGCACAGAATGATAAGGCGATCCTGAACAAGCTGGGGCGTGCCTTCAATCATTCTGTTGATTTCTTCCATAATCTCACTTTCAATACTTTTGCGCCGCATGTTGAGGGCATTGAGCTCTTTTGCCAGTTGGGCGGCCCGTTCCTCATCCTCGCAGAGCAAAAGCTCCACCGCTTCGCCCACATCCCCCAGCCGGCCGGTGGCGTTAATGCGGGGACAGAGGCCGTAAATAACCGACTCGCTGGTAATGGTTTTGTCCGCAAGTCCAGCCACTTCAAAAAGCGCCACCAACCCGACCCTTTCGGGATTTTGTAGTTTTTGGAGGCCGTTCTGGACCATCGCCCTGTTTTCGCCCGAAATGGGTACTACATCCGCCAGCGTGCCAATGGTAATGAGGTCACTGTAGTGGGAGAGCATCTCGGTGCCGTCATCCTCTTGCAGGGCACAAATGAGCTTAAAAGCCACACCCACGCCGGAAAGGTTGACACAGCCGCTGGGACAGTCGGCACGGTGGGGATCCACCACGGCCACCGCTGGGGGCAGCGTCTGCCGGGGTTTGTGATGGTCGGTGACCACTACGTCAATGCCAAGCGAGTTGGCCAGCGTCACTTCATCGATGGCGGAAATGCCATTGTCCACCGTAATGATCAGCTGAATGTGATGAGCTGCCATCAGCCGGACAGCGTCGGCATTAAGGCCATAGCCTTCCTCATGCCGGTCGGGAATATGATAAATCACATCGCCGCCCACCGCCTCCAGGTAATGGTAGAGCATGACGGTGGAGGTGATGCCGTCGCAATCATAATCACCATAGACGGCTATTTTCTCCCCTTCATCCAGCGCCCGGTGAATGCGGGCAACAGCCTTATCCATGTCTATCAGACGCAGAGGATCGCTAAGCCTGCAGGAGGTATCAAAAAAATCAGCCATATCGGCCAGTGTCTGGTGGCCCCGGCCCCATAGAATGTCACAGCAAAAAGGGGCGTTGCCGGATTCCCGGGCAAGTTTAGCCGACTCTTCCGGATTGTTGGGGCGCATTTTCCATTTTTTCATCGGCGACATTCACCTCATTGCTATTTAAGGCATCAGTATAATGGTTTATTATAACATTCTTGGCTTACTTATTCAATCGAATTTGGACAAGCATAGCGCTCAATGATAGCGATGGCGGCTCGCATGCCGTCCACCGCAGCGCTCATAATGCCGCCGGCATAACCTGCCCCTTCGCCACAGGGGCAAACACCCGCGAGGCCTATCGCCTCCAAATTCTCTCCGCGTAACACCCGCAAAGGGGACGATGTGCGGGTTTCCATCCCGGTAAGGGTGGCGGTCATATTTGTAAAGCCTTTTAGCTTGTCATTGAAGCAATGAAGGCCGGTGTGCAGTAATTCAGTGACAAATGGCGGCAACAGCCTGTTAAAGTCGGCAGGGGTAACGCCCATCGCGTAGGTAAAAGCGGCACCGTCAGAAAAACCGGGCCGCCGACACAAAAAGGAGTCGACCGACTGCCCCGGCGCTTTGCCGTCCCCCGCGCAGGCAAAGGCTGCTGCTTCCAGCTGGCGCTGGAGGGCGATGCCGCCCAGCGGAGTATTGCCAGAATCCTGCGGCAAAACGGAAACAACCAGCGCGCTATTGCAAAAGGCGCCATCCCGGGCATAGTGGCTCATGCCATTGGTGACGATGCCCCCTATCTCCGAGGCGGCCGGCACCACAACACCGCCGGGACACATGCAGAAAGTGTAAACGCCTCTCTCCCCTTCCCGGTGAGAAAGCTGGTATTCCCCCGGCGGCAGCAAAGGGTGGCCGGCATAAGAGCCATACAGCCCTTCATTGATGACGCTCTGGGGATGCTCGATGCGCACACCCACCGAAAAACCCTTTGGTACAAGGGCAAATCCCCGCCGGTAGCAGAGTTCCGCCGTGTCACGGGCGCTGTGTCCCACCGCCAGTATGGCAGCTTGCGCCGGTATATCCATACCACCTACCCGCAGGGCCGCAAGAGCACCATGCTGAAAACAAAAGTCCTCCACCCGGCTTTGGAAGCGCACTTCACCCCCCAGGCGGATAATCTCTTGCCGAATATTTTTGACAACCTGACGTAAATGGTCAGTGCCGATATGGGGTTTAGCCTGGGTGGCAATATCCTTTGGCGCGCCAAACTGGCAAAAAGCAGATAGGACATAGTCGCAGCGCGGGTCGCCGATGCGGGTGGTAAGTTTGCCGTCAGAAAAAGTGCCGGCGCCCCCTTCCCCAAACTGAATATTCGACTCGGGATTCAACCGGCCGGCCTGCCAATAGGCTTCCACGTCTTTCGCCCGTTGATCTACATCCGAACCGCGCTCCAGCACCAATGGGCGATAGCCATGACGGGCCAACAGAAGGGCCGCGAACATGCCGGCAGGGCCGAAGCCCACAACCACCGGACGTGTGCTTAGCATCTGCCGGCCGGGGGTGATGTCAATGGGTACATGCGAAACGGCTTTGATGTGGGGACTTTGGGTGCGTTTCAGGAGGGCGGCCTCTTTCGCTTCTTCTTGAAGCTCCACCCCAATAGCATAGACAAAGCGAATGTCCTCCCGCTTTCGGGCGTCCAGCGAACGTTTGATAACATAGATGTTTTGGACAGCGGTGTAAGACAAGCCGAGCCGGCCCACAGCGGCTTCGAAGGCCGCTTGTTCCCCGGCTGCAAAAGGAAGGCTGATGTTTTGTACCAAAATGGCCACCGGATTCACCTCGCTGTGAAAATAAAAGTGAGCCCGCCGAAACCCCGACAGGCTCAACTCATCAACAAAAACCTAACGTTCCCTGACGACCACATCGACCGTATAATTGCCGTATGCCCACATTAATCCTTTGTTGGGCACAAAGACTTTGACCGGCATTTGGAAACGGCCGGGCTGCAGGTCCTGACGTTCGGAGATATCCACCTGGACGACAACATCGCCGGCGGCCAAGTCCTTGATATCGTCGGCAGGGCCGATAATACGCACACCCCTAAGCTGGGTGGTGGCAAGAGAAACATTATAATCCACCGGTTTGTTGATGATTTGGAACGTACCGACATTGAGCTCTACAGAGGTAAACTCGTCAGAATTGAAAGAGACTTGAACTGTCTGGACATCACCGATATTCGTCAGGGCGGCCGGCAAGACAGATTCCAAATTAAAGACATAAGTTTCGGCAGGATCGAAGGTTTTGAAGTCGATAAAGCCCAGCGGAATCTCGCTGTACTTGGAGATAATCTCCTCGGGGGCGGCCACCTCGATCTCGTCCGCTGAAAAGGTGTAATACAAATCGTCCAGTGGAAATTCCGGCGGCACATTAATAAAACTGATGGAAACCGGAAGGGTCATAATCTTTTTGACGGGAATGATGACAGCGGCAGTATCCGCCGATTTGGTGATGTACATACTGTTTACAACTTGTCCATCTTTATCCAAAAGTAAAATATCCTGCGTCAGTGACTGGGTTGTGGTGAGCGGCACGTCAAAATTAGCAATGACAGCGCAGCGAGCCACCCGGGCAATTTCTGATTCCGGGCCGGAAATGGTAATTTGAGACGGCGAAATAGATGTTGTTTCAATCTTATAGCCATCGGGGGAAGAAAGCCCTGCAAAATCCATTTCCACCGCAAGCGAGGTGGTAGCCGTTGGGCTGAATTGTACATCGATGGTATCCGGTTTACAGCTTTGGATGAAAAAAGCTTTATCGCTGACATTTTTGGCATTGACCTTTAACGTGTACTTTTGAGGGCCGGTGACAGGAGAAACGTCCAAGACGACCTCAATGTCTTTGGCCTCGACAGCAGTCACTTCCAGACGGTTTCCGGTGATGGTAACCCAAACTTCGTTTGCCTGCACTTCGGCCACCTGCAACCCCAGGCTGCCCACAGCCTCGGTGGCGGGTACTGTGTTGACCGGCACCAATATGGTCCGGGTAATCTCTGGCTTGAGCCAGAAGGCATAGAGCGCCCACAGTGTAATGGCAGCCAGCACAGACAATATAAGCACCACTTGATTGTTATCCAGCAGGTGTCTTAAACTAAATTTTGATTTCATTTTTTCACCTTCCAAAGGCCTGCCAGTTTCTCTTTTCCTTTGCCCTCAGTCTCCAGTTCCGGCAAAAGCTCTTTTTTGAGAATCGCGAACAAACTGTCACGGTTATAGTTTCGTGTAAGCCGACCGGCTTTGGCCAGCGAAATAATGCCTGTTTCCTCAGACACAACAACAACGATGGCATCGGAATTCTCGCTCATGCCCAAAGCCGCCCGGTGGCGTGTACCCAACGTGCGGCTGATAACTTGATTGTCCGCCAAGGGCAAAAGGCAACCTGCGGCGTAAATTTTGGCGCCGCGGACGATGACCGCACCGTCGTGCAATGGCGAATTGGGGAAAAACAGGTTTCCAATCAACTCCAGGCTGGGCTCTGAGTCAATAATCGTACCCGTTTTAATGATTTCACCCAGTTTGGTTTCCCTCTCTAAGACAATGAGCGCACCATCCCGGCGGCGGGAACAGTAAATGGCGCCGTCAGCCACAATGCCAGCCAATCTTTCAAGGGCTTCCCTGCTGGTCTTTTGCTCCGTCTGACCCATCCAAGCGTTTAGGCCTTTAAACTGGGTACGGCCCACCTGCTCCAAAGCACGCCGCAGCTCCGGTTGAAAAACAACGAACAGGGCCAACACACCATAGTTGACCACCAAACTAATCAGCCAAGCTGTTGTGTTGAGATGAAGAAGATTCGCAACGGCAAAAAGCACAAAAACAGCAAGCAGTCCTTTTAAGAGCTGCTCGGCTCTTGTTTCACGAATCAATTTGATGGCCTGATAGATGATAAAGGCGACAACCAGAATATCCAATATATCCCAAGGCACATCAATGGAAAGAATCGCGTTTTTCAATTGTGTGAAAAAGGTATTTAACATTCCTGCCATCTTCCCCTTTTTGGACTCGCACCCAGCGCTAAGCCGGCTGGGCAGCCCACGCCGAATGCCTGCAATAAAACCATAATCATTCTTTATGTGTATATATTATCACATTGCACCGTGAAATCAAACGGTTTTTACATTTTTTATGGCATGGCAAAGGCACATGGCCTCTTCCATTGTATTATAGCAGCCGATGCTGATGCGGGCTGTGCCCCGTTCAAGGGTACCGAATTTGCGATGGGCCAAAGGCGCGCATTGCAACCCGCCCCGCAGCGCAAAGCCCATTTGGTTGAGTTTTGCGGCCGTTTGCTCCCCTGTCATACCCTCCAGATTAAAGGAGAGGACGGGTACAGTGCGCCCGAACACCGGTCGGACATAGAGTTCGACTTTCGGGCACTCACAAAGACATTCGTAAATCAAACTGATGATTTTCATTTCTCGGGCGTAGATATTATCAACGCCTGTTTTGACCACATGGTGCAAACCGGCCCCAAGACCCGCGGCACCCGGTAAATTGCTTGTGCCGCTTTCCAGCGCATCGGGTAGAAAGTCTGGCTGCAAAAAGTCGGCGGAATGGCTGCCGGTGCCGCCCTCCATAAGGGGAGAGCAATTCTGCTTTTCTCCTAAAATAAGAAGGCCTGTACCCATTGGGCCATACAGGCTTTTGTGGCCGGCGACACTTAGGAAGGAAATGCCCATGTTTTCCATGTGAATGGGCAGCACTCCGGCAGTTTGGGCACCGTCAACGACGAAAAGCAGGTTATATTCTTTGGCCAGCTGGCCGATGGCGGTCACCGGTAATTGAATGCCAAACACATTGGAGGCATGGGTAGCAACAATCATTCGCGTTTGAGGCTTGATAAGTTTGCGAAAAGAGGCCACGGTTTCTTCATCATCAGGGTAAGTTTGGGCAATATCGTAGGTAATAACACCCCGAGCCGCCAGGCCGTGGATAGGGCGCAAGACGGCGTTGTGTTCCAGATCGGAAATAATGACATGATCGCCTTGGCTAAGAACACCCTTAAAGACGATGTTGAGCCCGTGGGTGCAGTTGAGCGTAAAAATAACCTGGTCAACGCTGGCGGCAGCAAAAAAATCAGCCGCGGCTTCGCGGACATTGTACATTTCTTCGGCCGCCCGCATGGACAGGTTATGGCCGCTACGGCCCGGGTTGGCGGCATAGTGCAGCATACATTGGTTCATAGCGCAAATGACAGTCGAAGGCTTTGGAAATGTAGTGGCCGCATTGTCAAAATAGGTCACGCCTAGACCTCCTCCATAATGCCGATGACTTTAATGCCTGCTTGCATTAAAATGCCCTGAACCACCAAAGCATCTGCCCGTACCGAAAGGGCGTAGCCGCAGCCGACAGCAGGCTCTCTGGAAAGATTACGCACTATATTGGAAGGTATCCCCTGCTTCGCCAGCACTTTTTTGCCGTGGGAAGCATGGGTGATGGAATTAACAAGTATAAGAGTATTGTGCATGAAATTCACCTCGATCATACTTACAATGTATGCTGTAAGCTTTCGAGGTGATATCGATGAACGACTAACAAATATTAATTTTTTTCGCTCTCCAAAAGGCAGACCGCATGGGCCGACATACCCTCCCTGGAACCAGTATAACCAAGCCACTCTTCGGTGGTTGCTTTGATATTAATTTGGTCGATGCCGCACCCAAGGGCAGCGGCGACATTTTGCCGCATTTGAGGAATAAAAGGCCCTATTTTGGGGGCCTGGGCAATGATGGTGGCGTCGATGTTGCCGATCCGGTATCCCTGTTCACTCATAATCTGCCCCACCCGGGATAAAAGCGTAATACTGCTGGCATCTTTAAATCGTTCATTGTCGTCGGGAAAGTGACAACCGATGTCCCCTAGGCACAAAGCGCCCAGGATGCTGTCCATGATCGCGTGCACTGCCACATCCGCATCGGAATGGCCGAGAAGGCCGCCCTCACGAAACGGGATTTCGACGCCTCCCAAAATAAGCTGGCGGCCTCGCATTACCCGATGGACATCGAATCCATGACCAATTCGCATTTGCATTCTCCTATCTATCGCCTAAAAGCGTAACGGTTTTTCAGTATCGTTTCGGCCAAAGTGAGCTCCACCGGCGTTGTGAGCTTGATATTTTCCATATCTCCCGGAGAAAGGGCTACTTCCATGCCCAAATGCTCCACCAGCTGGCAGTCGTCGGTAAAAACCAATTGGTCTGCTATCGCCTTTGCCATCGCCTCCCGGTAAATATCCGCCCGAATAACCTGGGGTGTCTGAATGATCACCAGGCTGTTCCGATCAGGGGTTGCTTTCACAAGGCCTGCCGACACCAGCTTAATCGTTTCTTTGGCGGCCACACCCGGCGCCGCCGCGCCCACGCGCATGGCATCGAAGACTGTTTCGGAAATGAGCTGTTGGGTAACCAGGGGGCGGGCGCCGTCATGGATAGCAAAATAATCGGTGTCCTCGTCCGCTGCCTGGATGGCCGCAAATACCGACGCCTGACGGGTAGGGCCGCCAATGACAATTTGGAAGAGTTTTGAGATCCCGTAATTTTTGCAAGTCTGCGTATACCAATGAAGATCCTGCTGGCGGCACGCTAATATAATACCCCGAATCCAGGGGGATGTTTCAAATTGCAAAAGAGTATGAATAATAACAGGCTTGCCATACACCTCTACCTGCTGCTTATCAATGCCGTTCATCCGCAACGAATTGCCCGCGGCGGGAATGATCGCGACAATATTGGGCTTGTTGGCACTTTCCATGATACTTCCTCCCCATATCCCAAAATACTGACAATCGTCAAAGAAAAGTCCCCTGGCGGTAAAAACAGAACCTCAGGGAACCGTTATTCTTATATGATTTCAGTCTTAGTCGTTGTCGTCCTGAAAGAGAGAATCGAAAGTAAATTCTTTGGCGGTTTCCTCTTGGGCGGGCGGTTGGGCCGGAACAATCACGTTGTCCTGAATACGGCGGCTGGCGTCTTCCAAAAGGACTTCCATTGTTTGTGCTCTGGCCGTTAAATCACTGGAAATGACCCGTGCGGTCTCTTTCAGCTTTTGGACACCCGTCTTTAAGCTTTCCAATTCGGAAATAAAACCGGAGGAAGACGTAAGGGCGTTAGCCGTCAATACACCCGCATCCGTTTTAGCTTTTTCGATAATTTCTTCGGCGCTGGCTTTGGCTTCGATGATCACTTTGCCAATTTGGGCAGAAAGGTCGTCATATTTCTTGCCTTTGCTCTCCAGTTCCTCGATCTTGGACTGCAAAAGTCGGTTTTTTTCAGTTACCGCTTTAATTTCCCGGTCTTTTTGGGCAGCGATACGTTTTTGATTTTCCAGCTCTGCTTCCAGATTGCTCGTGATTTTAGCAACATCCACAACCGGCGGAGGCGGTGTCTTAGACTCGGCCTGCTGCCGTGTGCGGAGCACCTGGAATTGGCGCTGCAACTGATCCAACTCCATTCGCATTTTTTGTTGCAACTGGACAGCTTGGCCCGCTTCCTCAGAGCGGCGGTCCAGTTCTTCCTGTAGCTCCTGCATACGCTTATTCTGCTCGTATATATAGCTAAGTACATCTTTTTTATCAAATCCACGGAAACTGGTATTAAACTCAACCTGTTGTTCCAAAAAAGCACCTCCGATAATGAGTCATAAAATATCAAATACAGCAACAATTATACCATTTTTTTTATAAAAAACAATGCTTTATTCTATCTCTCTGTCACTTTAACAGAACCGTAACATCAGGTATAATAAGAACATTAGTTGTAAAATAAATATTTATATTCATAAATTGATAAGGTGAGGATACAGATGCAGGAAAAAAAATTGGTTGTTTTTGATTTGGACGGCACATTGAATCAAGCTCATTTGTTTACACTGAAATCCCATCGGGAAGCCTTGCGTGAATTTGGCGTGACCGATATGAGCGACGAGGCGCTGATGGCAACGTTGGGCAATCAGTACGCATTCTATCGTTCCGACATTCTGCCTGGTCGCAGCGAAGAGGAATATGCCCGTTATTGGAAGTTGCAGCAAGAGCGCGAAGCGGTAAACCGAGCAACCGACCATGCCGCCTATCCTGGCGTGATTGAAATGCTGTCCGCCCTGAAGGATGGTGGTTATTTCACCGCGATCTGCACCAACGCTCACCCCGATTATGGACATGAGATTGCAACATTGCTTGGGTTTCACCATCTGATTGATTATGTGCAGGGTATTGTGCCCGGTCACTCCAAGGTAGCCTCGTTGCGAAAGCTGCTGGCGGATACCAAGGCTAAAACTGTGATGGTGGGCGACCGGATATTTGACCTGCAGGCAGCCCGCGAAAACAACGTGCCCTTTATAGGATGCCTATATGGATACAACCCTGCCGAGATGGAAACGGCCGACATTCAGGTCAATGCGCCTTTGGATATTGTGCCGGCTGTGGAACAGCTGATGGCTTAAAACCGCATTACATAGCAAAAACCCGCCGGTTGGCGGGTTTTTGCTATATCCCGGTGCAATGTTACTGCACTTTAATGACATGAGTTGGGCAGACGGCCACACATTCTTGGCAGTTGGTGCATTTGTCCGGATCGATGGACGCCAGGTTGTCGGTAACGGTAATGGCATCGAAGCGGCAGGTCTTTTGGCACTTCATACAGCCGATGCAACCGGCACGGCAGACTTTGCGAGTATAGGCGCCTTTGTCGTGCGAGGAACAGGCCACATACACTTTGCTGGTGTCGGATATCGTTGTGATGAGGTGGTTGGGGCATTCTTTTGTACAAGCGCCACAGCCGGTACAGAGATCGGGGTCGATGACGGCAAGGCCATCGATAATTTGAATGGCGCCATATTGGCAGACATCCAGGCAATCCCCATAGCCAAGACAACCGGAAGAGCAACTGCGTCTACCCTGATAAAACAGGTTGCAAGCGGCACAGCTGGCCGGGCCCTGATAATCCATGACATATTCGCTGCGGTCGTAGTTGCCCCAACAGCGCACAACCGCTTTTTTCTCTAGTACGTCCTCAAAAGGAACGCCCATAATCTCACTGATAGACCGAGCCACCCCATCGGCGCCAGGGGTACAAAGATTGATTTTCGCGCCCTCCAATACAATCTTTTGGGCATATTCATCACAGCCTGCAAATCCACAGGCGCCGCAGTTGACACCCGGAAGCGCCGAGCGTACATTTTCAATCCGCTCGTCTTTTTGCACTTCAAAAAATTTGGCGGCGGCAGACAGGATAACCCCCGATCCAAGACCGAGAAGCGTGACAATGATAATGGGAGTTGCAAATGTTGCTGTCATCATATTGTTCCTCCCTTATTGAAAGATGCCTTCGATAACGCCGGAGAATCCATAGAAAGACAAAGCCACAATGGAAGCTGCCGCCAGCGTAATCGGAATGCCTTTAAAGCTTTGGGGAATTTCCGCATGCTCCAACCGGCTGCGCACACCGGCAAAAATAACCATGGCCAACATAAAGCCCACGCCAGCGCCCAGTGAATTAAAAATAGATTGAACAAAATTATAGCCGTTGTCAATATTGAGGATGGTGACACCTAAAACGGCGCAGTTGGTGGTAATAAGGGGCAAATAGATGCCCAAACCTTTGTGGAGCGCGGGAATATGCCGTTTAAGGATCATTTCCACAAGCTGCACCAGTGCCGCAATGACCAAAATGAAGACAATGACTTGCATATAGGCCAGATCGTTGGGAAGCAGCACATAGGTAAAAAGGGGCCAGGTGGCGGCGGTGGCCAGCACCATGACAAAGATAACCGCAATGCTCATTCCAATGGCCGAATCCAGCTTTTTGGACACACCTAAAAAAGGACAGATGCCTAAAAACTTGGACAGCACGTAGTTGTCGACAAAGACCATGCTGAAGAAGAGAATAAGAACTTCTTTCATCTGCTATTTCCCCTCCCCTTCTGCCGCTGCCTCGGCCCCGGCGCACATGGCCGCCGAAGGACAACCGGCGCAGGCGGACTTTTGGGCAGTTCGGCCCTTGGTAAGCCAGGTAACCGCCGCAATGACGACGCCAAAGATAAAGAAGCCTCCCGGCGGTTTGGAGATGATGGAAAAAGGTTCAATGAAGTTGACGGTAATGGGGAAATTGAGGAGAGTACCTTGGCCGATCAATTCCCGGATGGTGCTCATGACAAAGAGCGCAAAGGTAAAACCGAGACCCATACCCACGCCGTCCAAAAAAGAGTCGAACACCGTATTCTGATTGGCGAACATTTCCGCACGACCCAGGATAATACAGTTGACGACGATCAGGGGCAAAAATACGCCTAGCGCCGAATAAATATCGGGAAAAAATGCTTTGACCAGCAACTGGACGATCGTGACAAAACCGGCGATCACCACAATATAACATGGAATGCGCACTTTATCCGGGATGATGCGCTTAAGCATAGAAATAACGACATTGGAACCGATGAGCACAAAGGTGGCCGCAATGCCCATACTCACGGCATCGATAACCGTTCTGGATGTGGCCAGCGTCGGACAGGTACCCAAGAGGAGCACCAGCACCGGGTTTTCTTTGATAAGCCCGTTTGTGAGGACTTTCAGCCTGTTCATCCCCGCGCCTCCTTTACCGCATTATAGGCTTTAAACGCCTTGCGAACTGTCGCCCGCACCGCGTCGGAAGATATGGTTGCGTGAGAAATGGAATCGACGCCTTTTTGATCCGTCTTGCCCAAATACTGGCCCAGATAGCTGTCTTCCAATGCTTGGGAGCCGACGCCCTGGGTCTCGTTGGCTTCCAGCACTTTCATACCGGTGATCTTGCCCTCTTCACTAATCCCCACCATCATGACGATGCGGCCGTGGTAGCCTTCGTGGAAGGTGGTGATGACCATGCCGACGCCGGGCGCTTCCACCGCACCCAAAACATCTTCGGGATTGGGCACTTCCACAGGGGCAAAATCGCTGCCGCCGGAAAGAAGCTGGGCATAGTCGTTAAAGTCGAGGCCGGCGTAAGCGGGGGCTTCGGGGGCAGCAGGTTCTTGTGGCGCGGCCACATCGACCCCGGCCAGCTGACCGTATGCCTTGAAGGCGGTGGTGACGGCGCTGCGGAAAGCGGTGGAGGAAATGGTGGCGCCGGAAATGGCATTGACACCCGAAAGGGTGCTGTCCTGCCCAGTATATTGATCTGTATATTTTGCTTCGCCCACTTGAGAACCGATGCCCTGGGTTTCGGCGTTATCCATGAGTTGGACACCGGAAATTTTGCCGTCGGCGGTGATGCCGGTAATGACTTTCATCTCGCCGCCGTAGCCTTTGGCCATTGTGGTAAAAACATAGCCCGCACCGTTGTCGGCCTTGTAGGCATCCACCAAATTTTCAATGTCGGTAACTGCGACCAGTGAAAAACTCTCCGCGCCTTCCAACACAACTTTTCGGGCGGCATCTGCAGCAGCCTTCTCCCCTGCCTCAATGACCGGTTTCGTGAAGGAATAGGTAGCTGCCAGCGCGGCAGAAACCACAAGACAGATTACCGTTAAAACAATGACGGGCATTGCATATTCTTTAAAAATTTTCATTTTACAGCACCTCTTTGCATTTGGGTTCCAAAAGGTTTTGTCATCGTCCATCTTTCAATATGGGGCGTCAAAATATTCATGAAAAGAATGGCAAAGGAAACACCCTCCGGATAAGAGCCGAAAGTACGGATCACCATGGTCAAAAGACCACAACCCACCGCAAAAATCGCTTTGCCAGATTCTGTTGTGGGAGAGGTCGTATAATCGGTAGCCATGAAGAATGCACCCAGCACCACGCCGCCCGACAACAGCTGCAGGACGGGATCTTGCCCAAATAGCAAGGACAGTGCCACAACGGTGCCCAAAAAGCACAACGGAATGGTGGGGGTAATGACTTTGCGGATGATGAGATAGAGTCCACCCACCAAAAGGGCGACTATGCAGGTTTCGCCAAGGCTGCCGCCCCGCACACCCAACAGCATCAGCAGCGTATTGGGGGCTACTCCGCCATGGGACAAGGGGGTGGCGCCAGAGACAAGATCAATGCCCAGCCCGTTACCGGTGGGCTGAGGCAGGAGCCATGTGGACATATGGGAAGAAAATGAGATTAACAGTACAATACGGGCCACAATGGCCGGATTGGCAAAATTGCGCCCGATGCCGCCAAAAAGCTGCTTGACCGCCACAATGGCCACAAAGCAGCCGAGCACAGCCATCCACAAAGGACATGTGACCGGAAGATTGAACGCCAGCAACATGCCGGTGACGATGGCGCTGCAGTCGCCAATGGTATTGCGTTTTTTGAGGAGTACACGATAAATATACTCAAACAGCACAGAGGCTAGAATGCAGGTGACGATCATGACGGCGGAGCGGTAACCGAAAATAAGAACCGAAGCAAAGGCGGCGGGCGTCAGTGCCGCGACCACTGCCAGCATAATGGAAGAAGTCGAGGCGGTATCTTTCACATGGGGCGAAACGGAGACAATCAGTTTATTATGCATTTACACTCACCTCTACTTTGCTCTTTCCCGCAGTAATTTTTTGGCCAGCTTGTGGGTCATAACCAAATGGCGCTTGGCGGGGCACACATAGGCACAACAGCCGCATTCCATACAGGTATCGACGTGAAGCGCTTTCAAACTTTCGATATCGCCGGCTTCGTAGGCCCGTTCAATGGACAGCGGCATTAAGTCAAAAGGGCAACTGCGGATACAGCGCCCACAGCGAATGCAGGCCGTCTCAAACTCCATTTTACTTTGGGCCGCATCAAAGGCCAGTACGGCGTTATTGCTCTTAATTAACGGGGAAGAATCGTCGTAAACGGTAATGCCCATCATCGGGCCGCCCATCAACAGCTTCGCCACCTCGGCCTGATAACCGCCGCAGAACTCGATGATGTCACAAAAGGAAGTACCAAAAGGCACCAGAACATTTTGCGGCTTGGCAACTGCGGCACCGTCCACCGTGACCCGGCGCGCCACAAGAGGCATTCCGGTTTTAAAATAACCGGCTAGCATGGAAACTGTCGTAATGTTAACCACAAGCACGCCCACATCAGCGGGCAGCTGGCCGGAGGCGACTACACGACCTGTCGTCTCATAAATAATGACTTTCTCAGCCCCTTGGGGGTATCGACTTTTGAGGGCCACAACCTGTGTATCTTGGGTCTTTTGAGCTAACCCGCGAAAGATTTGAATGGCATCGGGTTTATTGTCTTCAATGCCAATGCAGAAATGTTGGATGCCCAGATATTGGCGCAGCAGCGCAATACCTTCCATAACCGTTTCCGGTTCCTCAAGCATTAGGCGATGGTCGGAGGTAACATATGGTTCGCATTCGGCGGCGTTGATGATAAGCGTATCTACCGTCTGCTTAGGGTTAAGTTTGACATGGGTAGGGAAAGAAGCGCCGCCAAGGCCCACCATACCGGAGGCCCGTACCGCCGCGATAAACTCTTCCCGATTTGTAACATGAGGAGGCTTGACGTTTTCGTGGGGCATTTGCTTACCGTCCGACTCAATGACCACCGCTTTGCAGGTAGATCCCATGGCCGTGACCATTTCCCTAACCTCTGTCACTTTACCCGAAATGGATGCATGCACCGGCACAGTAAATGGGGCAGTACTGTCTCCGATCACTTGTCCTACCTTCACTTCGTCGCCAACTTGGACCATCACATCACAAGGCGGCCCCATATGTTGTAACATAGGGATTGCGACTGATTTCGGCACATCCATTATGACTGTTTGGCAGTCTTTGGTGTTTTTCTGATGTTGTACCGAAACGCCGCCCAGCGTTTTCTTCTTCACCTCTGGCACCACACGAACCTCCATCTTAAATGAAATAAAAGCGTAAAAAACAGAATTAAAATTTCATTTTTAATTTTTCAAAATAAGGCGCCAGCACTTTAACCGTGATACCGGTCACCATGCCGACCACAATACCGGCAATCATCATAACCGGCAGATAATAAAGCACATAGCCGCTGCCAATGATAACGACCGAAAGCGCCAATTGTCCAATGTTGTGCATAACAGCGCCCGCGATACTAAGTATAGTATATCCCAAACCGGGACGATTGTCCTTACTGCCCAACAAAAACAACAGGCTCATGGCCAAAACAGACGCAAGGCCACCGCTGAGGCTGAGGGCCGCACCGACGGGGCCGCGCCAGAAAAGTACAAACAACGACTTGAGTATAGCGATAAGTATACCTTGCCGCCGGCCTAAAAAGAAAAGGGCGTACATTGTCACAATGTTGGACAGCCCCAGTTTGATACCGGGAGGCAGCATAGGCAATGCTGGCAACAACCCCTCCAAAAAGCTGAGGGCGATGGCAAGGGCAAACAACAGACCCATAAACGCCACTTTTTGGGCCGGACGATCGGGATAATTGGGCTGACTGGACATACGCGACTTGATCTCCACTTCTCTTTTCCTGAACTTTGGATCAACTGGACATAGAGAAGCCGGTTTCAGGGGCGTTCCCTTTCACCGGCCTGACTCTTCATTCAAGATGCCATGTTATTCGCCGTCGGGTTTGCAGTCTTCACAATCACAACCATCAATGTCATCCAGATCAAATTCAAGATGCTCACCGCAGGCCGGACATTCCAGTTCGCCTTCCTCCAGCATATCATAATCCAGATAAATTGTGTCGCCGCAGGAGGGGCAAGTGACTTCAAAAAGTTCGTCGTCTTCATCCATGTTGTCTTCCAAATAGTCGTCTTCCAAAGCGGCAAGATCCTCGTCAATTTCGTCGACCTGGGCAGCCAGTTCGGCCAGCCCGTCGTCCAGATCTTGCACATCCAGGGCGAGATCTTCCAGCACATCGGCGATAGCGGCAAAAAGCTTACCTTGGTCGGTAGCTTTGTCCAGTTTTTGGCCTTCCATAAGACCTTTTAAATAGGCAACTTTTTCGGATGCTGTCATTCTGTTTCTCCTCTTTACTTTACATACAATGCTTACCAAGATATCCTATCTTACGATAAGTATAGACGGTTAAATTTAGGCGCGTTCCATATATTCGCCGGTGCGAGTGTCCACGCGGATAACATCGCCCTCATTGATGAATATCGGCACGCGGATTTCGGCCCCTGTTTCCAAGATGGCGGGTTTGGTGACGTTAGTGGCGGTGTCACCCCGGACACCCGGCTCGGTATTGGTAATCAGAAGCTCCATAAAAAAGGGCGGCTCGACGCCAAAGACAACGCCTTTGTAAGACAGCACTTTGACATCGGTATTTTCCTTGACGAATTTAAAGTTGTCCCCTAACTTATCCGCGCCAATCGGCACGTTTTCGTAGGTTTCATTGTCCATAAAATAATATAAATCCCCATCCTGGTAAAGGTATTGCATATCCTTGCGTTCAACAAAGGCACTGGGGAATTTTTCAGTGGGGCTGAAGGTACGTTCCACCACGCCGCCGGTAATGACATTGCGAATCTTTGTGCGAACGAAAGCGGCGCCTTTGCC
>JAVBNO010000059.1:0-19666 GCA_031551485.1 Oscillospiraceae bacterium | reverse complement strand
AGCTTTCTTTTCATGTTGTTCATTTTTCAAGGTCCACGTTCCATCGTTAGATGAAAAGCGCCCCGCGGCTCTTTCCTTCGCTGCCGCCGGGGTAGCTCATTTATATTAGCAAATCAATCCCCCATTGTCAAGCTTATTTTTGCGTTCATACGACACTTTTATACGGTTTTTTTTTGCTAAAAGGGCAACAGTTAACTATGAACGAGTTGACAACTGCGCAAGGGCCTTTTCGGCGGGCCGATGATCCCGCAGAAAAAGCCGTCATTCACCCGTTCATTATGCGTATTGTCAAAAATCCCGCTGCGGCTTTTCTGCTTCGACAGCATATTCCCGCCCAAACATCCTATACTCTAAGATAGTTCGAATGAAGGCGACATTGGAGCAGGTCAGAGGTGATTATTATTCCCGCGAAAGTAAGGGCGCAAAGCGAACACAGACATTATTTTGCCATATCGTTTATTGCGACGTTTTGTGTTATGGCGTTTATGGCGTTTATGGCGGTGTACGTATTCAGCCCTAACGCCAACCCGTCGGGGGCGGAGGCAGCCAATGCAGACGCCTATGTGCCGGTGGCCGAGGACAGCTTGACTGTTTTGGTGGTGGGGCAACCCGGCGACAAAGAGGGCGTACCCATATTTGTGTTGGCAAAATTTGACCCCACCAGACAAACGATCAGCGTTACCGCGCTGCCTGCACAGACCTACCTTGTGAAAGGGGAGAAAAAAGACACCCTGGGCGGGACATTTTGGCTGGGCGGAGGGGCATACGCCCGCCTTGCACTGGCGGAGGCGATGGGGCTGCAAATCGACCGGTATATGGTCATTCAGCAGGCAGAGTTTTTGCAAATTATGGAACTTTTGGGGCCAACCGACTACCAACTGCCAGTTGCCCTTCAATATGAAAGCGAAGAGCGATTTATTGATATGGACGCCGGACTGTACCAGTTAGACGGCAAGAAGGCCTATGATGTGATCACTTATCCCACCTATGGCGGCGGCGAAATAGAGCGTTGTCAAATTGTGACCGGGCTGGTGACGCGGGTCATCAACGGACGGATGGAGCTTTTTACAAGCCCACTTGTAGACGCTATTTTTTCAGGGGTGGTGAACCGGGCAGAAACGGATCTGTCCCAATTGGATTACCAACAGCGGAAGACGGCGGCGGAATATATGGCTCATCTGGCAACGGAACCGGCTGTTGCGGCGGACATTGCCGGGGCATTTGACGAGGCGGGGGAGCATTTTATTCTGAGCGAAGAAGGAACCGCAACGTTGACGCAGTTATATGGTCAGCCAAACTGAGTTTGCCATTCCAACGAATAGCAGCCGCACATGCGGAAAAACGGGGAAACGAATCGGGTGTTTTAAGACCCAGATAAAGAAGCATAGAATAAGTGACTCACAGATGCCAGCAGGCGTCGGCAGGTCACTTTTTCTATGCTTCTTTTGCGGCGCGTGACACCCTCTCTGCTTTGTTCACTTTGATAAAGATTGTGAGGGGTGAATATTTTTTGAAAAATGAGCCAGTTTTATTGACATTTATTATTAAATAATTTATTATATTAATTAGTAATTATTATAAATAATAATTGTATGCGACAGAAAGAGGTGATAACGATGATTTGCATTTGATGGTTCACCGGTATCCGTACATTGATGGGATACGTTTACAAAATTTATAAAATATAAGGAGGTTATGGTGATGGCAAAAAAAGTATCGATTACAAAGCTGAATATTCAATATGCACACCGCTTTCTGGGGTATGAAGGAGAGGCACAGTATCTCCATGGACATACCGGCACATTGACCATGGAAGTGGAAGGGGATGTAAACGAAAAAAACGGTTTTGTTTACCCCTGTAACAGCGCCAAACGCATTGCGTGGGATTATTTGAAAGATTTTGATCATGCGCTTATTTTGCAGAAAAATGATCCTTTGCTTCCTGAAATTCTGAAAGTATATGAAGGACAAGGCATTCGCCATGGCGCGCCGTCCAATACAATGACCGGTTTGCCTATTGATACCGACCTTGCCAAGGCATATCCCGAGTGCCGCCTTGTGGTTGTCCAAAAAGTGGCGACCTGCGAAAATTTAATTGAACTGTTTTACTCGTTGATGAAAGACAAACTTAACATTAAAAAGATGACTTTTTCTTCGGGTGATAACGCGGCGTCATTTACTTATTGATCATTGTCGCCACAGTATGAAAACGAACAGAAACCAACGGGCGGCGAAGCATTCAGCTCCGCCGCCCGTTGGTTGTGGACAGGTAAAACAAAAAGGTGTAGGAAGTCATATAAAAGCATCCATCCGGGTCAGCCAATCAGCTGCTGGCGGAGGGAGGTCAGAATCTTTTTTTCGCGGCGGGAGACCTGCACCTGGGTCATGCCCAGCACCTCGGCAGTTTGGGTTTGAGTTTTGCCGCCGTAGTAGCGCAAGACAATGAGTTTGCGGTCTTCGGGGGGGAGGAGGCCCACCACCTGCTTGAGAGAAATTAAGTCGGAGAGCATTTCTTCGGGGGATTCGGTGGGGAGGTCGATTTGGCCGCCGCCTTCTTCGTCTTCGTCAGTAAGGGAGAGCGGCGGGGTGGAAGCACCGATGGCTTCCACCACCTGCGCCTGGTCCACACCCAGCAGTTCGGCGATTTCGCCGACGGTGGGTTCCCGGCCTTCACGGTGGGTAAACTGCTCTCGCACACGGGCTACTTTCAGCCCCAATTCTTTGAGGCTGCGGCTGATTTTGACAGTGCCGCCATCCCGGAACAAGCGCCGGATTTCGCCTAAGATGACCGGTACGGCATAGGTGGAAAAGCGCACGCCCCGCTCGGTATCAAAAGCTTCGGACGCCTTCATAATACCAATGCATCCCGCCTGAAAGAGATCGTCATATTCAATGCCACGGCCCTTGAATTTGTGGGCGCAGGCGTGTACTAAACCTAAATTATTTTCGACCAGCGCTTTGCGGTCGACCAGAGCACCGGATTCTTGTGTGGTGTACATCATCAATCTGCTTTCGAGGCTATTTTCCTTTCCAGCACCACGGTGGTCCCTTTATCCACCACGGAGTAAACCTTCACCCTGTCCATCAACCCGGTCATCACAGCAAATCCCAGCCCGGCACGCTCGCCGGACGGGCAGCTTGTGTACAAAGGCTCCATGGCCTTTGTGATGTCGGGGATGCCGCAGCCCTCGTCCTTAATGCGGATGACGACGGAGTGATCTTGTTTAATCCTTGCGCTTATGTACACCATACCGATTCTGTCGGGATAAGCGTGGACAATGCAGTTGGTGATTGCCTCCGATACCGCCGTCTTGATGTCACAGATTTCTTCCACCGTGGGGTCGAGGAGACCCACAAAGGCGCAAACCGCCGTGCGGCCAAAGGATTCATTGATCGATTTGGCGGGAAAAGAAAGGCGCATGTGGTTATGTATGTTCATCCGGCCCGTCCCCCTTTGTCCACCACGCCTAAATTGTCAATGCCGGCCAGCCGCATCACTTTCTTAAGATGTACGGGCAGATTGAGTATCATGAGTTTGCCCTCCAGATCCTGCATCAGGCGATAGCGACCCAGCACAAGGCCGATGCCGGAGGAATCCATAAATTCCACATCGCGAAAATCCAGCCGGAGCATTTTGGCCTGCTGCTGGGTGGCGGCCATATCAATGGTTTCCCTCACTTTGGCAGCGTTGTGGTGGTCTATTTCGCCGGAGAGATAGGCGGAGACCACATCTTCGTTGATTTCAATCCGCACCGGCACCAGCGGTCACCCCCTGAATATGATTTGTGTGGAAACCAGCGGCGAACATTAACTGTTGCCGCCCTTCCCGAATGAAAAAAGGACAAACCTTTTGCTTTTGGGCAAAGGGATTGTCCTGACCGCTTTTAAAACATCCTTTTTAAAAACAGCATGAGGCGGCAAGAAGCATGGGACCCCTCCTGCCGCGGCAACCGGCGACGTATCGCTTTCGGCCACCAAAAAAGGACAACCCTTTCCATTCATGATAAAGGGTTGTCCTTAAATAATTTATCGTATTGTGTGGGGGTAAATCCCATCATTTTGTCGAATTGAACGCAAGGTGTTCAGGGGCAAAGGTTCAGCCAAAAGCCACGAAATTCACTGGCCAGATAGAGAGACCCCCAAACCAGAATCACGTCGTCGGGGCCGGCGGCTGCCACCACTTTTGCGTACGCTTCCCGCAGGTTTTGGCAAGGGGTGACGTTTGGGCAATGGGCAAGGGCCAATGCCGCATAGTCGGCTGCAGCGAGGGCGCGGGGGTTGTCCGGCGCCACCGTGTAGAGCGCTGTGAGTAGGGGGGCCACCTCGGCAAGGGCGCCGCGGCAGTCTTTATCCTTCAGCATACCGGAGATGGCAAAGATACGGCGGCCGTTGAGCAGACGCAGCGCGTCGGCCAGCACCCGGGCACCCGCCAGATTGTGGGCGCCGTCGAGGAGAACGAGGGGGGCTTGACCCAACACCTCCAGCCGGGCGGGAAAGGCAGTGGCGGCAATGCCGTCCACGATGGCGGCATCGGGCAGGTGATAGCCTTGGGTGCGCAGGGTCAGCAGCGCTTCGACAGCGGTGACGGCGTTCAGCTGTTGGTGGGCGCCGATGAGCGGGATGTGAATCCGCATGCCCCGGTAGTCGATGACGCTGCCGTCAAGGCCGCAGTGAAGGGGCTGGATGGAGGCGGCGTTGCCCATGTGAAGGGCGGCATCCGCGACGGCGCAATGCTCCATAATAATCGCAAGGGCCTCGGGGGGTTGGGCGGGGTAGGAGACGACGGCGGAACCGGGCTTGATAATGCCGCATTTTTCGCCGGCAATGGCGGCGAGCGTGTGCCCCAACACCTGGGTGTGGTCAAAATCGATGGCGGTGATGACGGCACAGAGGGGGGGCGGGATGATATTGGTGCTGTCGCAGCGGCCGCCAAGGCCCACCTCAAACGCCACAATGTCGCAGCCTGTTTCCCGGTAATAGCACAGGGCGGCGGCGGTAAGTACCTCAAATTCCGTGGGGCTGTCCCCTTCTTCCTCCATTTGGGTGGCCAAAGGGGCAATGCGGGTCATGAGGGCGGCCAGGGCCTCCCGGGAAATCATTTGGCCGTCCACCTGGATACGCTCGCGAAAGTCGATGACATAGGGGGAGATGTAAAGCCCGGTTTTGTAGCCGGCTTTGCGCAGCACCGAGGCAATCATGGCGGTGGTGCTGCCTTTGCCGTTGGTACCCGCCACATGCACAAACGCAAGCTGCTGCTGAGGATTCCCCAGCAGCGCCATGAGTTTCTGAATTCTTGCCAGCCCCGGCTTGCTGCCAAAGCGGGCGAGAGAGCTTATATATTGTAACGCTTCTGTATAAGTCATTGGGCCATCTCTTTTACAATTCGTATATTTTTAGCAATTATTTCGCCCTGTAATCAATAGGACAAAAAGCGGAGGAAGGTGTCGTTGAAGGCGCCCAGCTCATCGTAGACAATGTTGTGGCCACTTTGTTCGAAGGAAAACAGCTGGGAGCCGCGAATGCCCTGTTGAAGCTGGAGGGCGAAATCGTAGGGACAAATTTGATCCAGCTTGCCGTGGAATATGCCGGTGGGGCAGCGGACTTGCGCCATATCCCCCCGCAAGTCCTCGTCCCGCAGGCTGTAAAGACAACCGATGGACCCGAGGCTGCTGGCGTTGAAGCAAAGGCCGTCGAACCAGCTGAGCACCTGGGGTGAATGGGGGTTGGCAAAACAGCGGCGGTTGAAGTCGGAAACGGTGGCCGGGCGGTCGGTGTAACAACCGGCAATAAGGCGATCCACCCCCTCTTTGGGCATGCCGTAGGGGTAATAGGGGCGCTGGGTAAAGCAGGGGGCGGCGGCGGCCAGCAGCGCCAGCTTGCCTACATTATAGGCTTTGTGCCGCGCCATATACCGCAGGGCAACGGCCCCGCCCATGGAAAAGCCGACCAGCACACAGCAGTGAAGGCGCAGCTCCCGGATGACGGTGTAGACATCGTCGGCCATTTGATTGTAGGTGTAGCCGGCGACCGTACCATCGGACTGGCCAAAGCCACGCAAATCCATCCCGACACAGCGAAAGCCGTTGCGGGGCAGCACATCGTATTGATACTCGAACATATGGTGATCCAGCGGCCAACCATGAAGGAACAGCACCGCTTTTTCGCCTTGGGGGAAAATGTCCTCTACCGCCAGCATGACGCCGTCGGAAGTTTTAATATAAGTCAATGCCCACAGCCCCTTTTCCGTAAAATCAATGAAAACACTCCATTTCATTGTATACAGAAGGGTGAAAAGAGGTGAATCGGGGCAAAAACTTCATTTTTTATTTTTTACGATTTGTGGTAGTGAAGATAAAAAAGATATGCATTCTATCATATTGTATGCCTTCCCACCCTACCCCCTCCCACACAGGGAAGCCCGGCGGGAGAAAAAAGCCTGGCGGTGCGGGAGGGGGGAAAGCGAGGGGCCTACCGGCCCCGACCTGCTTCATTTGATAGAAAGGTTGTGCACCGGAACGAACCGGAAGGACATTGACGGCGCTCGCCAAGGTATATAGTCCACCTCATGATATTTGTATGCCTTCCCACCCTACCCCCTCCCACACAGGGAAGCCCGGCGGGAGAAAAAAGCCTGGCGGCGCGGAAGGGGGGAAAGAGAGGGGCCTGCCGGCCCCGACCCGCTTCATTTTTAAGGCAACCGGACGCTGCGACGATTGCAAATACGCATAGTACATTCTTAGTAGACACAGCTTTTGCGAAAGTGACAGATGAAAACTACCGCATGGCGGCCATACCGGCCTCTATTTTGGCCTTTTTTTCCTCGGCGGCGGCCAGCTTTTGGCGGTCGCTTGCGATGAGGGCGGCAGGGGCCTTGGCGGTGAAGTTGGGGTTATTTAGTTTGCCGGAAATAACGGCAATGTCCTTTTCCACCGCGGCGAGTTCTTTTTGCAGGCGGGCAAACTCTTTCTCTTTGTCCACCAGCTGGGCCATGGGGATGAACACCCGAGCGGCCGGGGTGATGACCTGGAGCATCTCTTTGCCGTCAAAACCGAAGGAGGAGGCCACCTCCACCGCATCGGAGCTGGCAAGGCGTTTGAGATAGCTTTCGCCCGCCGTGAAGACATCGGGCTTGGCCGTTTCAATGTAGAGCGTGCTTTTGATGGAGGGTTTGATATTCATTTCGGCCCGGAGGTTGCGCACGCCCCGGATGACCGCCATGACGCTTTCGAAATCCTGGGCCTCTTTGGCAAAGGAAAGGGCTTTGTCGCAGACAGGCCAGGGGGCCGTCATGATAGAGGCGCCCTGGTGGGCGTGGGGCAGCGCCTGCCAGACTTCCTCGGTGATGAAGGGCATGACAGGATGGAGGAGCTCCAGGGTGTGGGACATGACGTAGGCGAGCACTTGCTTGGCCGCTTTGGCGGCGGCGGGGTCGCTTTCGGCATTTTGGAGGCGGGGTTTGGTAAGCTCGATATACCAGTCGCAGAAAATATCCCAGATAAAGTCATAGAGTTTGGTAGCGGCAATGCCCAATTCGAATTTTTCGAGATTGTCGGTCACATCGCCCACCAGGGTATTGTATTGATCCAGCACCCATTTGTCCTCGGTGGTAAGGGCAGCGGGATCGGGCAGCGTGGGGGGAATCTCCTCGTCGCCAATGTTCATTAAGATGAAACGGGCCGCGTTCCAGATCTTGTTGGCGAAGTTGCGGCTGGCCGTGACTTTATCGTTGGAAAAGCGCATATCGTTGCCGGCGCTGTTGCCGCTGATAAGGGTAAGACGCAGCGCATCGGCACCAAATTCGTCAATGATGTCCAGGGGATCGATGCCGTTGCCGAGGGATTTGCTCATTTTGCGGCCCTGGGCATCGCGAATGAGGCCGTGGATATAGACGGTATCGAAAGGGGTCTGTCCCATTTGTTCAATGCCGGAAAAAATCATGCGGGCCACCCAGAAGAAGATGATATCGTAACCGGTGACAAGGGTGTTGGTGGGGTAGAAATACCGCAGCTCGGGGGTGTCGTCCGGCCAGCCGAGGGTGGAAAAGGGCCAGAGGGCGGAGGAGAACCAGGTGTCCAGCGTATCCTCGTCCTGGCGGACGCGGGTACTGCCGCACTTGGGGCAGGCTGTGATATCGGCGCGGGAAACGGTCATTTCGCCGCAGTCGTCGCAGTAATAGGCGGGAATGCGATGGCCCCACCAAAGCTGGCGGGAAATGCACCAATCCCGGATGTTTTCCATCCAGTGATAGTAGGTTTTATCGAAGCGCTGGGGCACAAATTTTGTTTTGCCCTCTTTGACCACCTGGATGGCGGGTTTGGCCAGGGGTTCCATTTTGACAAACCACTGGCTGGAAACGATGGGCTCCACGGTGGTGGAACACCGGTAACAGCCGCCCACATTGTGGACATGGTCTTTTACCGACAGCAGCAGCCCCTGGGCCTCCAAATCGGCCACAACGCGTTTACGGGCTTCGTAACGGTCGAGACCCACATAGGCGCCGCCGTTTTCGTTGATGGTGGCGTCATCGTTCATGACGCGGATGACGGGCAGGCTATGGCGCAGGCCCACTTCGAAGTCATTGGGGTCGTGGGCGGGGGTGATTTTCACCACACCGGTGCCAAAGTCCATTTCGACATAGCTGTCGGCGATGATGGGAATTTTTTTATTCATTAAAGGCAGGATGGCAAATTTGCCCACATATTTTTGGTAGCGGGGATCGTCGGGATGGACGGCCAGGGCGGTGTCGCCCAACATCGTTTCGGGGCGGGTGGTGGCCACTTCCAAAAAGCCGTCTTCGCCGTCCAGCGGGTATTTAATATGCCAAAAGTGGCCGTTGTCCTCTGTGTATTCCACTTCGGCGTCGGAGATAGAGGTCAGGCAGTGGGGGCACCAGTTGATGATGCGCTCGCCCTTATAAATCAGGCCTTTTTCGTAGAGGCGGATGAACACTTCTTTAACCGCTTTGTTGCAGCCTTCGTCCATGGTGAAACGTTCCCGCTCCCAGTCACAGGAGGAGCCCAGTTTTTTCAGCTGTTCCACAATGCGGCCGCCATAGGTCTTATACCAGGCCCAGGCCCGCTCTAAAAAAGCCTCGCGGCCAATGGCTTCTTTTGTCAGGCCTTCTTCGGCCATGGCGGCGACAATTTTTGCCTCGGTGGCAATGGAGGCGTGATCGGTGCCGGGCAGCCACAGCGCCTCGTACCCCTGCATCCGCCGCCAGCGGATGAGCACATCCTGAAGGGTGTTGTCCATGGCGTGGCCCATGTGGAGCTGGCCGGTGATGTTGGGCGGCGGGATTACAATGGTGTAGGGCGTTTTGCCGGTGTCCGGCCGGGCGTGAAAATAGCCGCCGTCCAGCCAGAAGGCATAGGTTTTGTCCTCCACTTGCTTGGGGTCATACACTTTTTCCAATTGCTTTGCCATTGTAAGCTCCATTCCGCCGGGTCAGGTTTCATATGCCGGCATCAACATGTAAAAATGATGAATCGCACAAAATATATCTCTATACTTAGGCTATTATACTGATATAAAGGGATATTGGCAATGCCAAAATATATGTTTGGGCGCTTTTGCGGGGTGTGGGGCAGCCAAAGGGATGTGAAAACTGCTAAATTTTACCGTAACAATAGTATCCGCGTCTTCATTTCGCAGGTGGAAACAGTGCTTTTTCACAATAAATATGGCCTTTGGTGCATGTTTTTTGCATAGTCCTATATTGAAATCTGCTTGTTTGGGGTATATTATTGAAGAGGAAGTACAACAACAGACATTCCGAAAGTTGGAGCACGACAAAAGGGTTTTAAAACAGCGCCTAAAACAAGGGCTGTTTTAAAACCCATAACACTGCCCCGGCGCGGGCAGGTTGATTATTTTTCTTCTGGAAAGAGGGATTGGGCATGGATGAAATCATCAAAAGCCTTGTGGATACGGACAAAGAGGCGCGGCAACTGGTGGAGGAAGCGGAAAGCTATTTGGCCAGTACGATCTCGGGCATGGATCGCGAAGTGGGCGCGTTTAAAGAAACGTATGCCAAAAAGGCGGCCGACCGGATTGGCCTGATCCGCCAGCAGGAGAGCGTGGAATCGGCGGCGGCGGTGGAGGATATTGGCAGTCGCTTTGCCATGCTGCTGAACAACTTGAATACCCAGTATGAAAAAAATCACGATCAGTGGGAAGAAGAGCTGTTTAATCGCTGCATCACCCTTTGAGAAAAGTAACAAGGCCGAAACGGGTGAAGATGAATGATTAAGACATTTTCTGATAAAGCGATGCTGACCAAGGCCAGGGCGATGTTCGGCAACCGATTGATTCGCAAAGACTATGACGAGCTTTTGCGCAAAGAAAGTGTGCCGGAAGTAGCAGCCTATTTAAAAAATGAAACCCACTATCGGGATATTCTGGCTGGAACCGATGCCGACAGCATTCACCGGGGCCAACTGGAAAATCTGTTGCGGCGGAATCGGTTTACCCGTTACATGCGGCTGATTCATTATGATTTTGCCGGGGGACGGGATTTTTACCGTTATCTTTTGGTGGGAGCCGAAATCGCTGAAATTTTGCATATGATCCGGCTTTTGGACGCGGGCAAACCGGAGGAATACGCTTTTATGCTGCCTACCCATTTGGAGGCGCATACTTCCTTTTCTCTGAAAGCAATGGCCAGCGTGAAACGCTTTGATGAATTGCTGGTTGCATTGGAGCGCACCGATTACCGGGATATTTTGGCCCGTTTTGCGCCGCCGGACGGCAAGACGATGGTTGACTTAACGGCCTGTGAAACCGCTTTGATGACCTATTATTACCGCTTTTTGTTTGACCGCATTCAAAAGGAATATCATGGCGCCACCCGGGCCAGGCTCCGGGAGATGGTGGAATATCAGGTGGATGCCGACAATTTGGTGCATGTGTACCGCCTTAAACTTTTCTTCCATGCCGATGAAGCCTACATTCGCAGCTGTCTTTTGCCTTTTGATACGCCGGGCAAAAACCTGATTGAAAAAATGATTGGGGCGGCGTCAGCGGGGGAACTGCGAAGTATTGTGGAAAAAAGCAGGCTCGGCAGATTTGCGCAGGCGCAGAGCACCGAGTTTGACAGCGAATATATTGAAGATTTGACCAAGCGGGGCCGCAGCCACAGCAGTTATAAAAATATGCGGTTTTCGGTGGAAACGCCGGTCGTCATTGTCTCTTTTATGACGCAACAGGATATTGAGGTGGAAAATCTGATTAATATCATCGAGGGCATACGATACTCGCTGGACAGCGGGGACATTGCCCGGATGCTGATCATCAATTAAAGAAGGGGGTGGAATGGAATGTCGATTGTGAAAATGTCCCTTGTCAACATTCGCGGGGACAAACAATATTTGGACGAGGTGCTTTTGCGCTGCACCAACTCATCGGTATTCCACCCGGAAAACGCGACCACACTGACAGAATATACCCGTGGACTTGTTTCCATTAAAGAAGAGAACCCTTATGAACCGTTGCTGAAACGGGTGGAGGCGTTGGCGGCTTCGCTGCGGATTACACTGCCCAACAAGAACTTTGCGGGACTGGACATACCCAACGGGGAAATTGAGGATTATGTGACCGCGCTGGAGGAGCGCACCAACCAGCTTTTGCAAAAGCGCAAGGGCATTGAGCAAATTACCGCTTCCCACGAGCGCGCGTTGGCCCAGCTGAACCATTTCCAGACGCTGAAAGTCAGTTTTGACGAGCTTTTTTCCTGCCAGTTTGTGGAGATTCGGTTTGGCCGGCTTTCGGAAGAAAGCTACGAAAAGCTTGGATATTATCAGGATAAGCCTTTTCTTTTCTTTTCGTTTGACAATGACGGTGAATATCACTGGTGCGTATATATTTGCGCCGCCGCCGATAAAAACGAAATTGACGGGCTTTTTGCCTCGTTGTTCTTTGAGCGGCAGCGGGTGCCCGACTATGCCCACGGCACACCGGAAAGCGCCCGGGAGTTTATTGAAACGGATTTGGTGCGGGAAAAGAAGCTGTACGATGAATTGCAGGTGCAGCTGGACGCCGTTGTAGACAAAGAGCTGGGCATGCTGGCACAGATACGCTCTAAACTGATGTTTTTGGCCGACGCTTTTGATATGCGCAAGTATACGGCAGTGCTCTCCACCCAGACTGTATCGGAGCGGACACAGAAGCTGCAGGAGGAAATTAAAAGCCAAATTGAAAATATCGCCTCTCGCCCCCAGGACGGCAAAGTGGCGGAACAGATTGACGCGCTTTCCAAAAAAGTAGATATGCGGGATTATTCCTCCGGCGTTAAAAATGAATTTGTTGTCATTGGGTTTATCCCCAAAAGCGAAGAGGAGCGGTTCCGAAGTTTGTTTGCCGACCTGCCGGACATCCGCCTGAACATTAAGCCGCCGGAATCCGACCCACGGCTGACCCCACCGGTGCAGCTGAAAAACAATTTCTTCGCCAAACCCTTTGAAATGTTTACCGAGATGTACGGCGCGCCGGGATACGATGACATTGACCCCACCCCGATTGTGGCCGTCACTTATTCCGTTTTATTCGGCATTATGTTTGGCGATTTGGGCCAGGGACTGCTGATTGCCATTGCCGGCTTTTTGCTGGGGCATTTTAAACGGATGCAGCTGGGTAAAATTTTGGCCAGGGCCGGCATTTGCTCGGCTATCATGGGTTTGGTGTACGGTTCTGTTTTTGGCTTTGAGGAAGCGCTGGATCCTCTTTATCACGCCATTGGGCTGCCGGGCAAGCCGATTCACGTGTTGGCTTCTTCGTCAACGATGACGGTATTGGGTACCGCCATTGGCATTGGGGCGCTGCTGATTTTGATGGCCATGGTGCTTAACATCATTTTGGGCATTCGGCACAAGGATTGGGGACGGGCGCTTCTTTCCCAAAACGGGGTTGTGGGGCTGTTCTTTTATGTATCGGTGCTGTATGCCGCGGTACAAAGCCTTGTCTTTCAGAAAAATGTGACCGGGCCGTTGTTTTACACGTTTTGCGTGGGGCTGCCCATTGCCATTATGTTCTTTAAAGAGCCGCTGGCCAAAATGCTGGCAAAGAAAAAAGAGCTTTTCCACGGCGGTGTGGGCAGTTTTATTGCTGAGGCTTTCTTTGAATTGTTTGAAGTAATGCTGAGTTTTATCTCCAATACCATGTCCTTTCTGCGTGTGGGCGGTTTTGTGCTCAGCCATGCCGGTATGATGCTGGTGGTGTTTTCGCTTTCGGAAATGGTGGGCACCGCAAGTCCCGTCGTCATCATTTTCGGCAATCTGCTGGTCATGGGACTGGAAGGACTGTTGGTGGGTATTCAGGTGTTGCGCTTGGAGTTTTACGAGATCTTCAGCCGCTTTTTTGACGGAGACGGCAAACCGTTTCAGCCGGTGGTCGTGCAATTCGACCCGGCATCCCAATAAAAGCGACATTGAGATAGATCCATTTTTCTTTTGCTTATTTCAGTTCATTTGAAAATGTAAATCGGAGGAAAATCGTATGTTTAACGCTAGTATGGTATTGTTTCCCTTGGCTGTGGTAGCTCTTTTGGCTATGCCCCTGATTCCTGTGCACCGGGGTATTACAAGCGGCAAACAGGCCCGCAACGCTGTATTATTTAATTTGACCGGATTTTTTGGCGTGGCGCTTTTGATGTTTATTTTGCCGGTGGGCAGCCTTGTGGCCAATGCCGCCACCGAAGCGGCCACCACCGCTGTCGCCACCGGCATTAGCAACGGGTCGGGGCTTGGTTATCTGGCCGCCGCGCTGGTTACGGGTATGTCGGCCATTGGCGCCGGTATTGCCGTGGCCGCCGCCGCCCCTGCCGCCATTGGCGCTTTCAGCGAGGATCCCGCCGCTTTTGGTAAAGCGCTGATCTTTGTGGCGTTGGGCGAAGGTATTGCACTGTACGGATTGCTGATTTCCGTTATGATCATTGGCAAGCTGTAAAGAAACCGCGGACAGAATTGAGGCGGAATCGTATGAAGTTTTTTTTGATCAGCGACAATGTGGACAGCAGCGTGGGAATGCGGCTGGCCGGCATTGAGGGCATTGTCGTCCACGAAGCCGAGGAAGTGGAAAAGGCTTTGAAAGACGCCGCAGCCAACGAAGAGATTGGCATTGTGCTTATCACCAACAAGCTGATTGCACTGTGCCCTGATTTGGTGCGGGATATGAAGCTGAACAACCAGCGGCCTCTTGTGGTGGAAGTGACCGACCGCCACGGCGCGGGGCAGCTGTCTGAAGCGATTCAGAAGTATGTGAAAGAAGCGGTCGGTATTAGCATTTAAATTTGTATTTATTTTTTGAATTCGCATCAGGGGGGATTCCTCATGGCAAAAATAGACGACCAATTGGCGCAAATTCAGCAGTCGGTGCTGCATGAAGCGACCGCCAAAAGCGAAGCGTTGCGCAAGCAGGCCGACGATTTCCGCAAAATGGCGATGGACCAGGCGGAGAACGAGGTGTTGGCCGAGCTTTATTCTAAAATTCAGGACGAAATTTCGGAGATACGGGACTCGTCGACCCAAAATATTTCGCGGACCGAGTCGGGCTTTCGGCAAAAGCTGCTTTTGCGCCGGGAAGAATTGACCCAAAGCGTGTTTGACGCGGTGGGACAAAAGTTGTTGGCTTACACCAAAACCGACGATTACAAAGCCTGGATGCTGAAGCTTGCCAAAAGCCTGAGTGAAATCCACGATTACACCAACAACACCATTATGATACGGCGGAAAGATTACGAGTTTTCGGTGGAAATTGAAAAACTCTTTTCGAAAGGCTGCCGTATTTTGGCGGATGACGGCATTCGCATTGGCGGCATCAAACTGATGAACCAAAGCGTAGGTATCTTTGTGGATGAAACCCTTGACGCCAAGCTGGAAGATCAGCGGCCCTGGTTTTATTCCCATAGCCAGCTTGCAGTGCAATAAGACTGATTTGACCATTTTGTGGTTTTGTTTTAGAGGTGAATGTTGTGGCCAATGCCATTTATTCTATTAACGGGCCGGTTGTGACGGTACGGGATTCCAAAGATTTTGCCATGCAGGAAATGGTGTATGTGGGACACAAGCGGCTGGTGGGCGAGGTCATTTCCATCAGCGAGCGGGTCACCACCATACAGGTGTACGAGCTGACTTCGGGCCTTAGACCCGGCGAGCCGGTGGAGCCCACCGGTTCACCCATTTGTGTTACACTGGGCCCGGGCATTATATCCAATATATTCGACGGCATCCAGCGGCCGCTGCGGCAAATTGAGGCGTTGTCCGGCGCTTTTATTGAAACGGGCTGTAACGTGGATGCTTTGGACCGGGAGAAACAGTGGGATGTAACCATAGAAGCGGCGGTGGGCGCCCCCCTGAAACCGGGCGCTGTTTACGCCACCTGTGTGGAGTCATCTCTTGTGGTGCACCGCATGATTGTACCCCCGGATGTGCAGGGCGAAGTGGTGTGGGTGGCCGCAAGTGGCGCCTACAAGCTGGACGACTGCATTGTGAAAATGAAAGACGGCGCCGGCAAAGAGCACGAGTTAACCCTTTGCCAACGGTGGCCGATTCGCACACCGCGGCCCATTGCCCAACGGTTGCCGGTTAACCGGCCGCTGGTGACCGGGCAGCGGGTAATTGACTCCCTTTTCCCCATTGCCAAAGGGGGCACGGCGGCGGTGCCCGGCGGATTTGGCACCGGCAAAACCATGACCCAGCATCAGCTGGCCAAATGGTGCGACGCCGACATTATTGTCTATATTGGATGCGGCGAGCGCGGCAACGAGATGACCCAGGTGCTGGAGGAATTTTCCCAGCTGATTGACCCCAAAAGCGGCAAGGCGCTGACCGACCGCACAGTGCTGATCGCCAATACATCCAATATGCCGGTGGCGGCCCGTGAGGCTTCCATTTACACTGGCATTACCCTGGCGGAATATTACCGGGATATGGGTTATCATGTGGCAATTATGGCCGATTCCACCTCTCGATGGGCCGAGGCGTTGCGAGAAATTTCGGGCCGGTTGGAAGAGATGCCGGCGGAGGAGGGGTTCCCCGCCTATCTGCCCTCCCGCCTTTCGGCTTTTTACGAGCGGGCCGGCTATGTGGAGCCGTTGTGCGGCGGAGAAGGTTCGGTTTCGATCATTGGGGCTGTGTCGCCCCAAGGGGCGGATTTTTCGGAGCCGGTTACCCAGAACACCAAGCGTTTTGTGCGGTGCTTTTGGGCGCTGGACAAAGCGCTGGCTTACTCCCGTCACTACCCCGCCATTAGCTGGACGATGTCCTACAGCGAATATCTGGACGATTTGGCCGCCTGGTACCGGCAAAACGCCGACCCCAATTTTATGAAGTATCGCCAGGGCATTGCCGGGCTTTTGCAGGAAGAAACAAAGCTGATGGAAATTGTCAAGCTCATTGGGTCGGACGTATTGCCCGACGACCAGAAGCTTGTCATTGAAATTGCCAAAATTATTCGGGTGGGATTTTTGCAGCAAAACGCTTACCACAAGGACGACACCTATGTCCCGCTTGTGAAGCAGGCAAAGATGATGGATATTATTTTGCATTTATATCAAAAGAGCAAAACGCTGGTGTCCCAGGGGGTGCCTATCAGCAGTATTTTGGCCACCGAGCTTTTTGAAAAACTGACGAAAATGAAATATGACATTCCCAACGACAAGCTGGAGATGTTTAATGATTACCGCACCGACATTGAACTGGAGCTTGCCAAGATTTATGTGCCTACGGCAGAGTAACGGCCGGCATACGGATTTGGTTTGAGGAGACGATTGGTTTTGAGCGTACAATTTGTTGGACTGAAAGAAATAAACGGGCCTTTGGTGGTGCTGGATCATGTGAGCGGTATCAGCTTTGAGGAAATGGTGGAGCTGACACTGGAAGACGGCAGCAGCCGCATGGGACGTGTTGTGTTGATTGAGGGGCAGCGGGCGGTCATCCAGGTGTTTGAAGGCACAAAGGGGCTGTCGTTGACCAATACCCACACGAAGTTTCTGGGAAAGACGATGGAAATTCCGTTGTCCCGGGAGATTTTGGGACGGGTGTTTTCGGGCAGCGGCGAACCCATTGACGGACTGGGGGAAGTGTTTGCAGAGCGGTATGGCGACATCAACGGCAAACCGCTGAATCCGGTATCCCGCAGTTATCCCCGGGACTATATCCGCACGGGGCTTTCTTCGGTGGATGCGCTGATGACCCTGATTCGGGGGCAAAAGCTGCCGATTTTTTCCGGATCCGGCATGCAGCACAACAAGCTGGCGGTGCAGATTGTGCGCCAGGCCAAAATTACCGGCGCCGATAAAAACAACTTTTGCGTCGTTTTTGCCGCTATGGGCGTTAAGAACGACGTGGCTGAATATTTCCGTAATTCCTTTGAACATTCCGGCGTGCTGAAAAACGTGGTGATGTTCCTGAATCTTTCCAACGATCCTATTATTGAGCGTATTTTAACCCCCCGGTGCGCGTTGACGGTGGCGGAATATCTGGCTTATGAGCAGGATATGCACGTGCTGGTCATCCTGACGGATATGACCGCTTATTCTGAGGCGCTGCGGGAATTTTCATCCTCTAAGGGAGAGATTCCCGGGCGGAAAGGGTACCCCGGTTACCTGTATTCCGATTTGGCGTCGCTGTACGAGCGGGCCGGGGTGATCAACGGCAAGAGCGGATCGGTCACCCAGATTCCCATTCTCACCATGCCCAACGACGACATCACCCACCCAGTGCCCGACTTGACCGGGTATATTACCGAGGGGCAGATTGTGCTGGACCGGACGCTGGATCAGATGGGGGTATATCCGCCGGTGGCGGTGCTGCCCAGCCTTTCCCGTTTGATGAAGGACGGCATTGGCGAAGGGTACACCCGGGGAGACCACGCCGCCCTGGCCAACCAGCTTTTTGCGGCTTATTCCAAGGTGCAGGACGCGCGGGCGCTGGCCTCGGTTATCGGCGAGGAAGAGTTAAGCCAAGTTGACAAGCAATACCTTGTGTTTGGAGGTATGTTTGAGCAGCACTTTTTGGCCCAGGGCTTTGAGGAAGAGCGCACCATTGAGCAGACGCTGGATTTGGGATGGCGACTGCTGGCTCTTTTGCCGATTGAAGAGCTGGACCGTTTGGACAATGAACTGCTGACAAAATTTTATAAGCCGGAGAACGCAAAAGCATTTGCGAAGTAAAAGCAACCGTATGGTAAGGTGGTGAAAGCAGATGGCACAGGTGGGCGGAAGCGGCAATGTGGCGCCAACCAAGGGCAATTTAATTCAGGTCAAAAAATCGCTGCAATTGGCCAAGATGGGCTATGAGCTTTTGGACCGAAAACGGAATATTCTCATTCGGGAAATGATGAGCCTTGTGGAACGAGCAAAAAATACCCGAGGGAAAATATCGTCAACATACAACAAGGCGTATTTCAATTTACAGAAGGCGAATATTACGCTGGGCATTTGCGCCGACGTGGCCAAGGCGATTCCCGAAGAGGAAGGGCTGCAAATACATTATCGAAGCGTGATGGGGGTGGAGCTGCCTGTTGTCAAGCTGGAAACCAACGACCCCCAATTCGTATATGGATTTACCGACACCAATTCCCAACTGGACAATGCATTCATCAGCTTTCATCAGGTGAAATTGATGCTGGCCCAATTGGCGGAGCTGGAAAACAGCATTTACCGTTTGGCCACTGCCATTAAAAAGACCCAGAGCCGGGCCAACGCCTTGAAGAACATCATTATTCCGGGATATGAATTTTCCAGCAAATACATTACCGGGGCGTTGGAGGAAAAAGAGCGCGAGGAATTTTCGCGGCTTAAGGTGATTAAGGGCAGCAAGGAAAAGAAGGCTGCCGAGGCGGGCGCGGAAGAGAAATCTGCCAACAAAGAAGAGGAAAAAGGCATTGATGCCGCACAATAAGACAGACTAAAAGCGGATGGGTATTCCATCCGCTTTTTAATATCAGAAAACCTTGTGTTAGATGCGAGTTCGGTGGCGCTTTTGCGGTGAAGAGAGAAAGGCTGGTGCCGATATTGAATCAAAGTGGGGCAGGGGTGCAGCCGCTCCGGCAGGCATATGGCCTGTCGCTTGAGCCGCGACCGGCCCATACTTTTTGCAGTAAAAGTATGCAAAAACATTTCTTGGGGAAACCACATGGTTTCCCCCACCCCCATCCTTAGGGCGAGGGCATAGGTGCACAGGAAACGCCTGGGCTTTGCGGGAGGACGGGTTTGGGTCTGATTTTGAGGTGCAAACGAAAGCATTGATATCGGTAGTGAATCAAAGTTGAGTAGACGTGCAGCCGCTCCGGCAGAGATGCAGCCTGTCGCTCGAGCCGCGACCGGCCCATACTTTTTGGCGCAAAAAGTATGCAAAAACATTCTTCGGGGAAACCACATGGTTTCCCCCCGCCCCATCCTTAGGGCGAGGGTGTATGTGCGCGGGAAACGCCTGGCTTATGGGGAGACTGTTTTGGGTCTGAGCGGAGGGTGCAGGCGGTGAACAAGGCTGGTACCGATATCCAATAGAAATACGGTAGACGTGCAGTCGCTCCGGCAGGGATATAGCCTGTCGCGCGGGCAGCGACCGGCACATACTTTTTGTCGCAAAAAGTATGCAAAAACATTTTCTGGGGAACCCACATGGTTTCGCCAACGCCCATCCGTAGGGGGAGGGCATGGGTGCGCGGGTAC
>JAVBNO010000023.1:0-15933 GCA_031551485.1 Oscillospiraceae bacterium | reverse complement strand
GCAAAACGGATGCAAACACATTTCTTGGGGAAACCACATGGTTTCCCCCACCCCCATCCTTAGGGCGAGGGCACAGGTGCGCAGGAAACGCACAGCCTGGCGGGAGGCTTGTTTTGGGGCTGTGCTGGGGTGCAAGCGATGCAGTGGAAAAGGCTAGTACCGATATTGAATCAAAGTGGAGCAGAGGTGGAGCCGCTCCGGCAGGCATATAGCTTGTCGCTTAAGCCGCGACCGGCTCATACTTTTTGGCGCAAAAAGGATGCAAAAACATTTTTCGGGGAACCCACATGGTTTCCCCACGCCCCATCCTTAGGGCAAGGGCAAATGTGCGCAGGAAACGCTTAGGCTATGGGGAGGGCGGTTTTGGGTCTGAGCTGGGGTGCAAACGGTACAGTGGAAAAGGCTAGTACCGATTTTAAATCAAAATACCGCAGAGGTGCAGCCGCTCCGGCAGGCATATAGCTTGTCGCTTGAGCCGCGACCGGCTCATACTTTTTGGCGCAAAAAGTATGCAAAAACATTTTTAGGGGAAACCACATGGTTTCCCCAGCCCCCATCCTTAGGGCGAGGGCACAGGTGTGCAGGAAACGCTCGGCCTGGCAGGAAAACGGTTTTGGTCTGTTTTGGGGTGCAACGGGTGTTATTTTCCGGTTCACTCCGTATTACTCTTGGCTCATTTTCGGCTCACTTTTGCCACTGGGCCATGAGGGTATCGAAAATTTCGGCGCAGCCAATGGTATCTTGCCACGGAATAAGGGGGCTTTCGATGGCGCCTTGCGCCACCAACTCGGCAACATGGCGAATCTGAAAAATAAAACCGTCGTCAAACTCGGTCAGATGCACCTCTTGGGAATGGCCCGACAAATCGAAACGTTCGCAGCTGTGGGCGCGCAGAAAATCATAGACGGCAATGACACCCTTTGTACCGTGGATGTAGGCATTGGGGGGAAGTTCGCAGTTGGTGCCGCATTGCAGGGCCGCCACCGCCCCACCGGGAAACGTGAAGCTCATCGAGACAAAATCATCCACACCGCTGGGGGCAAAATGGGCGGCGCCGGTAACCCGGTTTGGCATTTCTCCCAAAATGCCCATGGCGAATTCAATTGGATAAACACCGGTGTCATAAAGCGAACCGCCCGCCAGATCAGGATTAAACAGCCGGTGGCCGGGGTCGTAGGGTCGGCTAATGCAAAAAGGCGCCGTTATGTACCGCACCTCGCCAATTGTCCCTTCGGCAACCCACTGTTTCGCTTTGCGAAAAGCGGGCAGACAGCGAGTCCACATCCCCTCCATCAGGAGGGTGTTTTTCGCTTTGGCCAAGGCAACCAGTTCCTCGGCATCCGCTTTATGCAGCACCATGGGTTTCTCGCAAAGCACCCGTTTGCCTTTGTGCAGACACATGGCAATTTGCTCTTTGTGAAAATTGTGGGTGGTGGCAATATACACCACATCGATGTTTTCGTCATCCAACATCTCCTGGTAGTTTTGGTAGACCTTTTGCGCCCTATATTCTTGCGCAAAGGCTTTGGCCCGGGCGGGATCCCGGGACGCCACACCATAAAGCTCACCCGTCTCCTCTATGCTTAGGGCATAGGCAAACCGCTGGGCGATTACGCCGGGGCCCATAATGCCGTATCGCACCGCCATGTTTTCGCTCCCCCTTTTGGTCATTGTTTTTGATGCTACCATAAAATTATACCACAAAGGCAGTCAATGATATAGGCGTAAATTACCTGTTCGGCAACGATTTTGCGGCGGAATAACATAAATTTGACAGTCATAGTTTGTCACATTTTGTCCATGCTATTATCGCATGCCAGTTTGAAAGCAAATGGCTGCTCATCGATGACAAAGGAGGAAAATCGTCATGAACAAGCAAGACAAACGGATTGGCCGATTGCCGGCCAATATCAATAAAGTCAACCCAAGCCCTGGCGCCGACGCGCTGTCCATTACCGGCCTATTAAAGGAGTCGGGCAAAATTTCCGGCTACCAGTTGTCCAACGGTCAAAAAGTGGACCGTGCCAACGCCGTTCAGATGGCCAAAAACAATCAACTTAAGGGCGTCGCCGTCGCCGTTAACCAGGGAACCGAATATTTGCGGGGTTTGCCCGACGCCTCGGCGCAAAATAACTTGGGCAATCTGCCCACTGTCTCCGACCAATAAACACCGGAAAACAAAGACGTTTCATTGAATCCCCCCTCTTTATTTTGCAATTTCAGCTTTATTTTTTGAAAATCGCATGAGAAAGCGACAAGCGCGGGACATTGGCCCCGCGCTTGTTTTTGTTCGGCAATGCCGCTATAATAGCACTATGTGTTTTTCGGCGCTTTGGCGTCCGACCAATGATTTAACTTTTGTGAGGTGCCCTTTTGGAAACAAACCGCTACGACCTGACCCATGGCAGCATACTGGATAAACTGTTGCTGATTGCCCTGCCGATCATGGGCACCAGTTTTATGCAAATGGCCTACAATCTCACCGATATGTTCTGGCTGGGCCGGCTGGGCAGCAACGCTGTGGCCGCCTCGGGCACGGTGGGCATGTACCTGTGGCTGTCCATGGCCTTTATGGTGCTTTGCCGCATCGGCGCCGAAATTGGCGTCGCCCAAAATGTCGGCAAAGGTGATATTACCGAGGCCCGCCGCTACGCCCAGACCGCTTTGGCATTGTCGGTCATTTTAGGGGTCGCTTACGGCGCAATCATGCTTCTCTTGAATCGCCCCCTCATTGGCTTTTTTCGCATTCCCGAGGCGGTTGTCGTTTCCGACGCCATCCTCTATTTAAAAATTGTCGCACTGGGTATTCCGCCTTTCTTTGTCGCTGCAGCCATTACCGGCGTCTTTAACGGACGGGGCAACACCAAAATTCCGTTTATCTCTACCGCTGTCGGCCTCGTTCTCAACATGGTGCTGGATCCTGTGCTCATCCATGTGGCGGGCTGGGGCATTGCCGGCGCGGCTATCGCCACCATTTTTGCCCAATTTGTCGTCGCCATTCTCATGCTTTTGGCCATCAAGGTGCACCCCCACCGCCCTTTCACCGAGTTCTCGCTTTTGGGCGGCATCGGCAAAGCCGAGCTGTGGCAAATTCTGAAGTGGGGCGTGCCCGTTGCGGTCGAAAGCATGTTTTTCACCCTGCTTAGTATGATCATCGCCCGCTTTGTGGCTGCCTTTGGCGCCAGCGCCGTGGCGGTGCAACGGGTGGGATCACAGATTGAATCTCTCACTTGGCTGCTGGCCGGAGGGTATTCCACCGCGTTGTCGGCCTTTGTGGGGCAAAACTTTGGCGCCCGCCAGTGGGATCGTATCGACAAAGGCTATCGGATGTCCATTCAGGCCATGTTCATTTGGGGCGCCTTTGTCACCGCCATCCTCTATTTTTGCGGCCGATTTCTCTTCGCTATCTTCCTGCCCCAGGATGTGCAGGTCATTCAAATGGGGGTCAGTTATCTGAAAATTCTGGCTTTCTGCCAGCTGCTTGCTTGCCTGGAGTTTACCACATCGGGCGCTTTCCGGGGCTTTGGCAAAACGCTGCCCCCTTCTTTCGTCAGCGTCACCTGCAACCTTTTGCGCGTTCCGCTGGCCTACGCCCTTTCGCAAACCGCCCTGGGGCTGGACGGCATCTGGTGGGGCATCACCATTGGGGCCGGCGTGCGGGGGCTGTGGATTTTTCTGTGGTATCAGCTGCGCTCCCCCTCCAAAGCCGCCCGCCAAAACGACTTCACCCCCAGCGAAGAATGATTGTTCGTATTGCCACGTATCTTGCAAAAGAAGCAGCCTTCGGGCTGCTTCTTTTGCATTTGTTAACAGTTTTTGAATTTCTGCAAAACGCCCCTGTCCCCCCTTGACTTTCCCCCAAAACAGGGCTATAATTGCATTAGCACTCATGAGTATAGAGTGCTAAAATATCATGGACAGGAGGAATATGTATGTCTGGACTGACCCCTTACAACAGATGGTTTCCCGCCAACCGGCGTGGGGATTGGGCGGGGTTTGGCGGTTTGGATGATTTCTTTAACCGCAACTGGTCTTTGATGAGCGACTTCGCAGGCGGCGGCTTTAAGCTAGATCTGCGGGAAGAAGAGGACCGCTACATTGTGGAGGCCGATCTGCCCGGCGTGCGCAAAGAAGACATCAGCCTTGATTTGCACGACGGCCAGCTGACCATTGGCGTCAACCACGAGGACAAAACCGAGGAGCAAAAAGGTACTTATCTCCACCGGGAACGGCGCTTTGCCAGCACCCAGCGCAGCATTTATCTGCCGGACATCAAAGCCGACGAGATTTCCGCTAAATTTGACAGCGGCGTCCTGGAAGTCACCGTGCCCAAGCAGGATCCCAAAGAGAATAAAACCCAAATTACAATCGACTAATTCGGAACAGCACAGGGGAAAGAACGACCGGGGACGGTCGTTTTTTCTGTCCTTTTTTACGGTGTCACCGCTTCTTCCCCTTCATCGTATGATAAAGTACCGGGGGTTACCCCGGATAATACGACAAGGACAGGTAATCTTTTATGGATCCTTACCAGAATACCCCTTTTTCCGCCGACGCCTATAACGCCTACGACGATTATGATATGTTTGTTGACAGTGCCCTTGTGGATGAATACGCCCAGGCCTATCCCCAAGTGTATGCCCAAGTGGCAAACGCCGTGCAGAGTATGCACCCCCAAATGGTGTCCGACCAGGCGGTGGAGCAGGCTGTCGACCAGATTTACAGTCAACTGGGTACCTATGATATCAATGCAGCCGTGCCGGCTGTCAGCATGAACCGGGGCCACCGTCCGCCACACCATCATTCATACCAGCGGCCACACCGCCGGCCGCCTTACCGCCCTGGACGGCCTTCCTATTTCGGCCCGCGGGACTGGATCAAATGGCTTTTGCTCAGCCAGCTGTGGAACAACAACCCTTATCCGCCCTATCGCCTTTACTAAGCTTTGCGCCCCCCGCGCCGGCAGTTCCCACCGAACTGCCGGCTTTTTCGTAAAGGCCTATACACTGCTGGTATAACGATCATAACAGTCTGGTTTCCGCTGTGGAAAATTTCCAAAATGAGGTGAAAGAAAAAGTTGCGCTACAAAAGACCTTTTGCCATTTTCCCACCTCGGGGAATGAAAAAAGTTGAAAACTGCGTTGAAACTGTTGATTACTTATGGTATAGAAATGGTTTTCCACAAAACTCTTCACCGCTTTTCCCCGCTTTGATGTGGAAAACTTCCTCTTTTTTGCCCTTTGGGCATGAATTTTTCCAAAATGCCCTTCACCTCCTTTTAAACCGTTCCGCTTTGTAGTATAATGATTAAAGAGTATGCGGTTCCGGAGGAACCGTTGTGGACTTCGTAAAACTACAATTAAGGATGTTGGATCGCGTTATGAGCAGACGCATGTATGTTTCCCGCAAAAAAAGTAAAAGTTTTCGGATTCTTGCCGTTTTTGCCGTGGCAGTAGCGTTTTCACTATTGGCCGCTTTTACATGGCAAAAGTTTTATAACCCCTCCACGCCCCTGACTTTTAACTCGCCCAATTCGGCAGACAATTCGCAGAGCGCCGCCATCGCCTCGTCGGGCGGTACCGCAGAAAGCGAAAGTGCGGACGAGAGTTCTACAGAAGCCGGTGAATCCGCCGTCTCCTCTGAGCCGGAAGAGAGCGCGCTGCCCCCCGGTCCCCAAAATTACGAGTATGCCCTGGCAGAAAGTACCCGCGTTGATTCGGCCTACTTTGACGATGCCGCCTTTGTCGGCGATTCTATTACAGACGGCATCAAACTGTACCAAACGGTTCCCAACGCCACCGTTGTTTCCCACACCGGCATCAACTTGGACAAAATATTGTACAAGCAGGTCATTGAGGTGCAGGACGGCAAAATGATTACTTTTTTGGATGCCCTGAAAGCCGCCAATCCCAAGAAGATTTATATCATGATGGGTTCCAACGACATTGGCTTTATCGCCAAAGAAAAATTCATTGATCTTTACAGCCAGTTTGTGGATGCCGTGAAAGAGCAGCATCCCGACAGCATCATTTATATCCAGGCCATTTTCCCGGTTACCGCCACCAAATCCAACACCGATCCGCGCTATTCCAACAGCAAGATTGACGAATACAACGTGGCCATTATGCAAATGGCCAAAGCCAAAGGGGTCTATTTTGTCTACACCGCCGAAGCCCTGAAAAATGAAAACGGCGCGTTGCCGGAAGAGGCCAGCCCCAAAGACGGCATGCATTTTACACCGACTTATTACAACATGTGGTACGAATATTTGCGGGTGCACACCGCTCCCAATGCCTAAATCAAAATCTTATTTCAACTTTCGGGAGGAACCAAGATGAAAAAAACATTGCTCGTTGCCCTGGCCGCCGCCCTGGTGCTGTCCTGTCTGAGCCTGTCCGCCTGTGGCGGAAGCAGCGGTGGTTCGGACAAGACCCAAACGGCCGAAAGCCTCTCCAGCGCCATGCTCAAGGCCACCGGCGCCACCGAGCGGCTGGCACTCTTGGATGAAAAAGTGGTCAACAATCTCTATGATTTTGATCCCGCTTTTACCGACGATTATCAGGTTTATTATAATTTGAACGGCGACTCTGTCGAAGAGATTTCGGTATTCCACGCCGCCGGTGATCAGAAAGCCAACTTGAAAGAGATGCTGGAAGGCCGCATTGCCACTGTGAAAGCCCAGGCTTCCAATTATCCCACCGACTTTGCCGACCAAATTGCGATGGCCGATACCGCCATCATTTTGGAAAAAGGGGACTATTTGGCGCTGGTCATCTCCGCCGGCCCCGACGCTGCCCAAAAAGCCTTTAACGAGTGTTTCTAGGCGCTGTGGTTTTTGATGCCCGCGCATTTGTTGATTCTGTGTCTATTGGGAAGGAGGCGGCCTCATGTTGGCTGAATGCTGGGCCATTGTTCTGATTGTGCTCATTATGTCCTATGTATTTTTGCGCATGGGCAAGCAGGCGATTGCTCTTTCCGTTCTGCCTCTTGTCATTCTTCCTTTGGGCCATATTATTGCCCGGCGCGCCGGCATTCTTCTCTCTCAACTTTTGCCTATCGCCGCCCAGGAGGGCCGTATTTTTGTAGATGTGGTAGCCCTTGTGTTGGGGGTGTCCATTATCGGCGCCATCGCCCACAAGATCAAAGACGTCCTCTTTCGCCGGATGTACGTTTTTCTTTGCGGCGGGTTTTCCATTATTTTGGCCTGTATTATGATTTCACGCATTTTGCATCCATAAAATTTTACTTTTATTTCTCCATCCATTTCGATATGACGGCTTCGCGGCCGTCATATTTTTTTGCGCCAAAACGGGAATGATAACACTCATCATCAATTTGTCACTTTTGGCATGTGGAAATAGGCAAAATGCTGAATTCCGCCCAAAAACAATATTTTTTCAAGCTTACAATTTGGCAACAACCTCCTATATTATTCCGGCAAAAAAAAACCATACTACTACCGAGCAATTCGCTCGACCCATCAAACAAGTTTATTTAGGAGGCAAAAACGATGAAAAGACTTATGACGGTCTTGCTTGCAGTTGCGCTGGTTTTATGCGCATCGGTACCCGCCTTTGCGGCGCCTGCCAAAATTTCCGCTCTTGACATCCTTGACGACGCCACCACCCATGACGAAACCATTGCGTTGACCGGTACAACACTGACGCCCGGCGAAGAATATGACTTCCCCATTCAGTTTACGATTGGCGCTTCCACCATGACAGCCACCCCGACCAATTCGGCTGATTACAAATTCACCGCCAACTTCACCACCGGCAGCAGCGCCATGACTTCCGCCAAAATTGAAGAAAACGACGCCGGCAACCTGGTGCTTCGTCTTACTTGTAAATCCAGCTACAGCACCAAAATGACCAGTGTCACCGTCGCGCTGAAAGCCATTTACAAAAACACATCCGCATCGGCCCTTTCGATTACCGCGCCCACCTATTCTTTCAAAGTGGGCTGGAAAACCATCGCTGATGCCGACCTGCCCCAAAGCGCCGGCGACTATGTCAGCGTACTGCCCGAAACCCCTGTATTCACCAAGTCCCAGCTGAATAAAATTGCCAAGCTGAACAATTACAAAAACGTCACTTTCGCGTCCGATGACTGGGAATTCACCACCAACATCACCGACATGGATGGCGTGAACATGATCTACAACAGCGCCAGCATTAAAGAAGTCGCCACCAAATTCCAAGATCAGGAGCTGCGCTTCCTCAACTTCCCCGCCGCCACCCAGTTCGAAATGTCCGGCAAAATGAAAATTTTCGTCTCCGATTATTATGATGATTTTAACGGCAACTTCTTTGTATACCGCTATGTGAACGGCAAACTGGCCAAGATCAACGCCGTGTATGATTCTAATGATGAAAGCCTGAACTTCAACACGAATACACTGGGCCGTTTTGTCATTACCGATCAAGCCATCACCGATGTTAATGTCCTTACCGTCCTGCCCAACGGCACCTCCGCCAACCCCAATACCGGTGCCAACGATATGGTAAACGTGGCCGCCACTTTGGCTGTTGTCTCTTTGTGCACAGCCGGCGCGATTGTCTTCAGAAGAAAAATGAAATAACCTGTCTGATGTATTTTCGAAAAGGGACCGTTGCTGACGGTCCCCTTTTCTTTGCCATTGGTTTTATATTTATCCACTAGTTTTGTCGAACGCGCCGCTCTTTTGCCCGAAGCCTTTGAAAAAGTGTGCAAATGTGATACCATAGAGTGAGAGGCCCATTCGGTTTCCTTATGACATCATGACACCTTAAACGAGGACCCATCGAGGCAAAGGAGGACTGTAGGTTATGATCAAAAAATTCTTCAAATTCTTTTTCAGCCGCACTTTGATCATAGGGCTTTTGTTGGCCGCCCAGCTGGCTTTTCTCCTGGTATCCATTTTCTACCTCAGCGATATGGCCGGGTACCTGTATATTTTGTTCACCGTCATCAGCTTGGGGGTCGTCGTCTACCTGGTTTCCAAAGACGACAATCCCTCCTATAAGCTTGCGTGGGTGATCCCCATCCTCGCCTTCCCCTTATTTGGCGGGCTGTTGTATCTTTTCTTCGGCAACAAGCATCTCTCTTTGCCCCAGCGCCGCCGGCTGGAGGATTACCGCGAGGACACCCGGTTGCTGGCCGGCCATTCCTCGGGGCTGGAAGATGAACTTCGGCAGCACAATCCTTTTTTGGCGTTGCAGGCCAATTTTATTAATACCACTTCTTCTTTTCCCGTCTATAAAGCCACCGACGCGCAATATCTGCCTTTGGGCGAGCGGTTTCACGAAAAGCTGCTGGAGGAACTGGAAAAAGCCGAGCGTTTCATCCTGATGGAATATTTTATTGTGGAGCCGGGGCGTATGTGGGATCCTGTGTTGGAGGTGCTTAAGCGAAAGGCCGCCCAAGGGGTGGAAATCCTCTTTATGTATGACGACTTTGGCTGCATGCAGCTGCTGCCCCACAACTTTCGCAAAGAGCTTGAGGCTTGCGGCATTAAGGTAACGGTGTTTAACCCCTTTGTCGCTTGGCTTAATGTCGCCATGAACAACCGGGATCACCGCAAAATAGCCATCATTGACGGCAACGTGGGTTTTTGCGGCGGACTGAATTTAGCGGATGAATATATCAACGCCAAACAAATTCACGGCCACTGGAAAGACACCGCCGTCATGATTACCGGCGACGCCGTATGGAACTTGACGCTGATGTTCTTTCAGGTCTGGAAGTTCTACAACCGCTCCCACGAGGATGTGGCCCGCTACTGCCCTACCATTACGGTGCCCGACGCCGCCGGCTATGTCCAACCTTTCAGCGACAATCCCTTTGACAATATCAATGTGTCGGAAAACACATTTTTGCAGGCTATCAACCACGCCACCCACTACATATACATCACCACACCCTACTTGATCATCGATAACGAGCTGGCCACCGCTTTAAAGATTGCGGCCCAAAGCGGCGTGGATGTGCGCATCATTACCCCCCATATCCCCGACAAATGGTATGTTCACACCCTTACTCAAAGCTTTTACCCCCAGCTGGTAGAAGCGGGGGTTAAAATTTATGAATACACCCCCGGCTTTATCCATGCCAAAATGTTTGTCTCCGACGATCAACTGGGCATGGTGGGTACCATTAATATGGATTATCGCAGTTTATATCTCCATTTTGAATGCGGCATCATGTTTTACCAGCATCCTGTCATCGAGGACATCCGGGACGATATTTTGCGGTGTATTGGCATTTCGGAACAAATTGACGACGCTTTTTTCAAGCGTACCCACTTTCCAAAGCGGCTTGCCGCCGCTATTCTGCGGCTTTTCGCACCGCTGATGTAAAGGACGTGGACTGTATGCCCTTTTTTCCCTATGCTGCCGAGGCTGTGGACCACCTGCGGCGCAAAGACCGCAAGCTGGGCGCCGCCATTGACCGCATCGGCCCCATTCAGCGGGAAATTAACCCCGATCTATTCGAGGCCCTTGTCGACAGCATCATCAGCCAGCAAATTTCCGGCAAGGCCGCCCTCACCATCTGGAACAGGCTGGAGGCTTTGGTGGGTGGCATTACCCCCGCACATATTTTGGCCGCCGACCCCGACGCCATGCAGAAATGCGGCCTTTCCCACCGCAAAGTGGGCTATATCCGGGGCGCCGCCCAGGCAGTGGCCACCGGCGCGTTGGATTTGCAGGCCCTCCCCGCCATGGGCGACGGCGAAATCATCGCCGCCCTTTCGGCTTTGGGGGGTATCGGCGTGTGGACGGCGGAAATGCTGCTGATCTTTTCGCTGTGCCGGCCCGATGTGGTCAGCTTTGGGGATTTGGCCATCCGGCGGGGTATGATGCGGCTTTACGGTCTCAGAACCCTTACCAAAGAGCAATTTGGCCGTTATCGCAAGCGCTATGCGCCCTACGGCACGGTGGCGTCGCTGTATTTGTGGGCGCTAAGCGTAGAATAGGCAGACAATAAGCAATGCCCGCCAATGCCGCGTTCGTGAAGAAAATACTTCATCAAAGCACCTGCAAGGCTTTACAGCCTTGCAGGTGCTTTTGTTGCGGCGCTATTTTGATCAAAAACCTCAAGCAGTACCGGCAGACAGCTGAAAATGCTTTGACAGCCGCTTGATTGGCATCATTTATCCGGAAACTGTTACCATATCGTTGCTCTTATATTCAATATAAAAATCATTGGTGGAGGCGGTTAACTTGCGCGCAAACGGCTGAGGATCCACAATGCGAAAATTTCCGTGCAGCCTTACCCAAGTGTAAAAATTATACGCCAATTCGGTTTCAATTTCAGGATGCGAAATGACACTCGGCGGATTCAACGTACTTAAATCCACAGTTTGTCCTACATAATAGCCGGTTTGATTCATTGCAAACGCTTCGGGTACCGTAGCTGAATATACCGTAAATCCATAATATTCCATTACAAATGAGGTGGCATCCGGCATACTCATGATTCGAGCAAGGTTCTGGCTCTGCCCGGCACTTTCTCCGTCCAATGCCATTTCCTTACGTTGTGTGTAAACGTTAAAGACCGCTTTTTGCCCATAATACAGCTTCAGGGTATACTCTTCTTGCCCTTCGACGACAGCTACGCTGGTTACATCCGGCATTGCAAACCAGTCGATAATGTCATGATCAAGATAATCGAGATCAGACCGATTGGGAAGCGCATAATCAGCCGATTGATAGGTGCTTCCTACCGACACAGGATATTCATTGGTGGTGATCGGTGTTGCATCGGTACCATCCCATAAATAGTGTTCCACACGCAATATATATGCGGGAGCTTGTAGACCGGGTGCGAACAGTTGGGGAGCGATATAGGGAAATTGGAGGCTGTCGGGAGCTGATTCCAAGTTTCTGTAGGTGAGGACAGAAGTATCCGTCACGGGGATCTCCTGACGCAGCTCCGAATTGTCTACCATATCTTTTAAGTCCATGCGATAAATAAAGCGCTGTTCTTTCCAGGTTAAGTCGTTGACATGCCATGTAAACCCGGTCACTACATCGCCCTCTTTGACATAGTCAACAGCTCCGTCGTGCCGAATGATTTTATTAAAGCTGAAACTTTTCAGCATGTTGTCGCTTAAAATTTCATCTACGTAATGGTCTGGCTCTGCAGACTGGGCCAATGCCGTCGTGGGGGCCAGGCTTAACATACCGGCCAGCAGCACGAATATGCAAAGCATGGATCCGCCTTTTTTTAATTTTTTCCGCAGCAAAACCAGTGCTGTCCCCGACCCAAGCAGCAGCGCCCAAAAGAGCGAAATGGGCATGGTGGAAGCGCCTGTTGAAGGGTTGGAAGCGATGTTGGGTGTGCCGGAACCACTTGTTCTTGGAGTCGTGGCAGTATTGGGCAACATCCGAACGGTTAAAGTTACATCGACATACTTGTCCTTGTCATTGACCTGAAGACTGCGGTTAATGGCGATTTTGAGTGTGGCATTCGATTCCTGTTCGCTGATAGAAACCGTTTTGCCGCCAGGTGCAATATTTTCAATGGTCACATTCTGTTTGGCAGTTTGGGTGGTTTGCGCATAGGCCGTAGTAGCGGAAAATGCGTAAAATATGATACTGATAACTAATACAGCAATTTTTTTCACAATAAACCCTCAAAACGTTATATTTTAATAATATACTTCGAAATTTTTGATCAAATACCCAAAAGAAACATTGGCAAAATTATCTGTTCAGAATAGATACAATCATTATTTTCGATATTCCCCTTGTTATTAGACAACATAAAACAAGAAGAAGTCTTGTTGTTCTGTGCTTCTTCTTGTTATTTATGTCGGGCCTCCTGAAAGGCCCTCTTTTTTGTTTTGTGCTGTGTGCTATAAAATGACCGCGCCGTTAATCTGCATTTTGAAGGTCAGCCCTAAATTCTGGGCGGCCTTGCGGCAGAGCATCATCCGGTCCAGGAAAATCTCAAAATACTCCATCACCGGGCAGATGTTCGTGTCCAGCTTTAAAGACAGCGTCAGCGTCCGCTCGTTCACGTCCACCAGCATTTCCGATTTGCTGACGGCATAGTTCACCCGGTCGTGGATGTCGAAGCTGATCATGTCGGGATTGCGCACCCGGCTGCGGCGCACATCACATTTGTCGGCCAAAATGATGGCGGATACCACGGCGTCCACCGGAAAAGCCGTCTTTTCGTCGTGGTGGCCGATGGCCGACACCACAAGAGCCACCTCTTCCGACGGCATCCCCATATCGCTTAACAGTTTAAAAGCAATCAGAGCACCGCTGTGGGCGTGATCGTTGCGGTTTACCATGTTGCCGATGTCGTGGAGGTAGCCGGCCACCTGGGTCAGCTCGCAGGTGCGCTTATCATAGCCCAGCTGCTCCAGCAGTTTGGAGGATTTGTCGGCCACCCAGCTTACGTGAGCAATGGAATGCTCGGTATAACCCATGGCCAGCAGTGTCTGGTCCGCCCGAATTAAATAATTGGTTATATCCTTATTTTTCTTTAAATCGTCCATTTTCAATTGCGCCATTCAATTGCACTCCCCTGTGGTGCGTGCCGCACATTTAAAGTTATATCAGTATACTCCAACCCGCGCTGTCTTGCAACCAAAACGGAAACCGGAGGCATCTTTCCCTCCGGTTTCCGTTTTTATCAAAAACCAAATGTACGCAAAATTTACGGGTTTATTTCCCGGATAACGCCGCGGCCCAGTTCGCCCATGGCGGGAATGCGATCGTGGCGGTAGACAAATACATAGAGAATGAACGCGAGCAGGGCCCCCAACAGGCCATCCATCACCGAATGCTGCTTGATGAACACCGTGGACAGGCAGATGGTCACCATCATGACAAAAGAGCCGTAATAAACCGCCCAATTGCGGCGCAGCCTTGCATATTGGCTTAGGGCAATGTGGGTGCCAATGGACAGCACCACATGAATGCTGGGCGCCACATTGGTGGGGGTATCGTCACGGTAAATGATTCGCACAATGTTGGAAAAGATGTCGTGCCCCAGCGCGTGCGGCCGCAAATGCTGGGCGTTGGGGAACAGCATATACAAAAACAGGCAGATGCCAAAGCCCCAATAGATAAAGTGCAGCAGCCGGTAATAATCCGCCTTGGACACAATGGCGAAAAACGCGACTGTGCCGCCCACATAGGCAAACCACAGCAGATAGGGTACCACAAACACCGGCATAAAAGGTACCATGTCATCCAGCGTACAATGCATGTAATACACCGGCTTGGTCACATGCTCCAGCCCCAAAAACCACAGATACAGCAGCACATACACCAACAGGTAGGTCAAGTGATTGTATTTTTGATAAAAATCAAGCGCAAGCTTTTTCAAAACGTCCTCGTCCTTTGTGTTCAAATCAGCTTCCCCTGCCCAAGACGGCAGATTTCTTTTACACAATGCAGCATATTTTGACTTTACCATTATACGGGTATCGGCTGTCTTTGTAAAGCCTTTCTTTTCCATTGTTTGGAATTATTGTCCTGCAAGGGCAGGAGTAAGCACAATCGTTAATTAAAATGAGGAAAAAATCCCACCATATTAGCCGAGGCCCTGCATCTGCTGTGTGATATCTTGCCGGATGTCGAGGGGCAGGTCGGCCAAATTCACCACAACCGGGAAGACACAGGTTTTGTCCCCGGCCACAAAATAGCAAAGCGCGTAGGGGGGAACTTCATGAATCTCTCCGCTTCTGTCGGAAATATAGACCTGATACTTGGCGACAGCGGCAGCCTGCCTGGCGTCGGCCGCGTTCAGCTGGACAATACCTTCTGTGACATAATAACCTTTTTCATAGTAAGGGGCTGGTACGGCACCGAGAGTATCGGGCGCCATGCTTTCCAGCGTGGGGGTGTAGAAGGTGCTCTGCCCATAGGCATACATGTCGTAGCTGGGCACCAGCTGGGCACCAGTGATGACAGAGGGATCATTGTGAAACACCAGCCCCATGGATTGCAAAGCCGCCAGCGTATTGGTGTAATCATCGGTCACCACCACATAGGCCGACCGGAAAGCGTTTTCGGTCAATTTTTCTTCATCAGAACCTGGCGATACCTGCAGCCACACCACACCCATTGTTTTGGCTGTGCCGTCAATTACCTTATCAATGGGCTCGGCCAACAGGTCTTTTCGCATGGCCACCAGCAATTTGTCTTTGTCCGCCGCCGAAAGGCTTTTGGCGCCTTCGGAAAAACCGTAAGCATCCACCAGCCAGAGGTCGGAAAAATCCTCGGGCGTCAGGCGGAAAATGGGGTGCACTTTTTCTTTGAACTCGGCCATGCCATCCAGCTTTGCCAGCAGCGCGATGCTTTCGGCGTTTTGACCCTGATAGGTGCGTGTCAAGGTCCGGCCGTCTTTCAGTGTATATTGCAGTTGGAAGGTGGAACCTGAAAGGTTTTCACGGCTCCCGGCTGTGACCAGCGTCAGGTGGACGTCCCGCAACAGTTCCACTGCTTCGGGGGAAGACAGAACCACGTGATTAACCAGGTCGTAATAATAGTGGGGTCGGCCTGTCTCCATGCTTTCGGCGCTGTCATAGGTAAAGTACTCACGCCGGCTTTCGGCCGACAGCTCGGCAATGCCGCTGTAGCGCCCCCGGTACTGCACGGTTACGCTGGCAATGTCCGCCTGGGCGGGGACGCGGGTGCTATACCCAAAGGCGCCGTTGCCAATCACGACAACCATCAAAGTGCTGAGCACCACGCACACCGCCCCAAAGGGCAGGGATTTTTTGATACCTTTAAAGCTGTGGGCCAACAGCAGTTCTACAAACAGGTAGATAAGAATGGCGCCAATGCAGGTGCCAATGGCCATGGTCACCCAGTCTCTTTGTGAAATGGCGGGGAAAATCAGGCCGACCAGCGGGCCGCAGGTCAACACCGCCACCAGCTTGGCGATCATCGCGACGACACCGGTGGCCGTGTGCTGCTCGGCCACTTCGCT
>JAVBNO010000056.1:0-14244 GCA_031551485.1 Oscillospiraceae bacterium | reverse complement strand
CCTAAGGATGGGGGTGGGGGAAACCATGTGGTTTCCCCGAAGAATGTTTTTGCATACTTTTTGCGCCAAAAAGCATGAGCCGGTCGCGACCCGAGCGACAGGCTATATCCCTGCCGGAGCGGCCGTACGTCTACCGTGTTTATATATTGATATCGGTATCAGCCCTTTTTTCTTCTGCACCCTTAGCGCAGGTCCAACACCGTTTTCCCCATAGCCCAAGCGTTTCCTGCGCACCTGTGCCCTCGCCCTAAGGATGGGGCGTGGGGAAACCATGTGGTTTCCCCTAAAAAATGTTTTTGCATACTTTTTGCGCCAAAAAGTATGGGCCGGTCGCGGCCCGAGCGACAGATTGCATCCTTGCCGGAGCGGCTATACCTCTGCTGTATTTTGGTTTGATATCAGCACCAATGCTTTTTGCGCTAAAAGTATGCGCCCGTCGCGGCCCATGCGACGGCTATATACCTGCCGGAGCGGCCGTACGTCTTCTCCACTTCGATTTAATATCGGTACCAATTTTTTTCTCTTCACCGCGAAAGCACCACTGTACCCCGCGTCTCATGCGCGGGGGTTCGCAAGATAAAAAAAGGCCCCAAAGGCGTTTGCCTTTGGGGCCTTTGCAACATGAAACCCTTAAGCCGATTTAATGAAGAACTGATACAGGTAACCAAAGACAAAAACGATCAGCACAATCAGCGGCAAAATATAGGTTGTGTAAAAACGCAGCCCTTTGGGGAATTTAAGCCCCTTGCCGGTATTGGCCTCTTCCATAAATTTATCCCAGCCCCAGCCGTTCTTAAAGGTGCAGAACAACACGTAAATGACCGAACCAATGGGCAGAATATTTTTGGAAACGATAAAGTCTTCCAAATCCAAGATGAGACTGCCCGGGCCGAGGGGGGCGAAACCGCTCCACAGATTAAAGCCCAGCGCGCAGGGAATGGCCAAAATGATAAGGGCAACCGCGTTGACCAGACAAGCCTTCTGGCGGCTCATCCCTGTCAGGTCGGTGGCGAAAGAAAGGATATTCTCAAACACCGCAATGACAGTGGACAGCGCCGCAAACACCATAAAGATGAAGAACAAAATACCCCACACTTGGCCCATGGGCATCATACGGAAAATGTTGGGCAAAGTGACAAAGACAAGGCCGGGGCCGGCGCCCGGGTTAATGCCGAAGGAGGCACATGCGGGGAAGATGATCAGGCCGGCCATCAGGGCGACGGATGTGTCCAAAATAGTGATATTGATGCTTTCGCCCAAAAGCGAACGGTCTTTGTTAATATAGCTGCCGAAAATCGCCATGCTGCCCATGCCGATACTGAGCGTAAAGAAGGCCTGGCCCATGGCGTCATAGATGACCGGCCACAAGCCCCGCTCCTGAATGGCGGCAGTGTTGGGCGACAGATAGAATTTCAAACCTTCCATCGCATTGGGCAGTGTCACAGCGCGAATAACCAGGACGATCATAATCACGAACAATGCGCTCATCATAACTTTGGTGACGCGCTCGACGCCTTTCTGCAAACCAATGGCACAAATGGCAAAGCCGATGATGCTGATGGTGACCATCCAGCCGATGCAGGCGCCGGGATTGCCGGTAAGGGCGTCAAATACCGCACCTACATCCTCGGGGGAGCTGAGGTGGACAAAGTCACCCCGCACCATAAAGAAGAGATAAGCAAGCATCCAGCCCGAAATGGTGGTATAGAACATCATCAACAGATAGTTGCCGCCCATAGCAAACCAGCGGAAAATATGCCATTTGGTGCCCTTAGGCTCCAGCTCGTTAAAAGAGCGTGCCACGCTGCGCCGGCTGCCCCGGCCCACGGCAAATTCCATTGTCATAATGGGAATGCCAAAGAACAAAAGGAAGAATAAATAAATCAGCACAAAAAGCGCGCCGCCGTTAAGACCGGTTATATAAGGGAAGCGCCACACATTGCCAAGGCCAATGGCACAGCCTGCAGAGATGAGAATAAAACCGAGCCGTGATGCAAAGGTCTCGCGTTCTTTCATGTTGTACCTCCTAAAGAGAATTCGTTAACCCCACTTGCCATAAAAATATGTCCAAACTGTTAACGGTTGCAATGATTATAGCGCTTTGCAGTACTAAAGTCAATATGCAGAGAACACAGTTACCCCAGTTTATCTCCCTTTTGAACGCTTTCTGCCGGTGTAATCAGCACAATGCCTTGCTGGGCGTATATCCCCAGCACCAGCACCTCGGAAAGGAAATCGGCCACCTGCCGGGGCGGAAAATTGACAACCCCAAGCACCTGGCGCCCCGGCAGGTCTTCGGGCGTATAACATGCCGTCAGCTGAGCGCTGGCCCGCTTGATGCCAACATCCGGCCCAAAGTCCACCCGCAGCTGGTAGGCAGGCTTCTTCGCTTTGGGAAAAGGCAAAGCCTCCACAATTTCTCCCACCCGAATGTCCAGCTTCAAAAAATCGTCAAATGTCGCTTCTGTCATTGAAATCAATATCCTCCTTTGCACGTATAATGATAAGTTAAAATTGTATCGGATACGGCATGGCTGCGCACCTGCTCAGTTCCCTTTATTCTACCTATTTTTGCCCATTATGCAATGATTTTTACCAATTAAAGGTGGGCCGGTTTGCAAAAATAAATATAGTGAGTTGTGTTTGTTCACAATTAGGTGTATACTATATCCAAAATGGGCAGGTAACAAATGCAACATATTCCACAGGCGGCGTGCACGATTTGATTGACTTCAACTAAAACAACAAGTCATAGATCTGGGGACGGAAAATAGAACACGGAGGGGAAGTAGATGGGAAAGATCCTGGTTGCGGATGATGATCGGAACATATGTGAGTTGCTAAGACTTTATCTGGAAAAAGAAAGCCATACGGTCACACTGACTTACGATGGCGAAGCGGCGTTGGAAGCCTTTAATATCGATCCCCCTGACCTTGTGCTGCTGGATGTGATGATGCCCAAGCTGGACGGATGGCAGGTTTGCCGCGAAATCCGCAAAAAGTCCAACTGCCCGATTATTATGATCACAGCCAAAGGCGAAACATTTGACAAAGTGTTGGGTCTGGAGCTGGGGGCGGACGACTATGTGGTCAAGCCCTTTGACACCAAGGAAATTGTGGCCCGTATTAAAGCTGTGCTCCGCCGTGTGGGCAAAAATGCCGCCGATAGCGACCTCAAGGAAGTATCCTTCGACAAGCTGGTGGTGAACATGACCAAGTACGAGCTGCGGGTTGACGGCAAAGTGGTGGATACCCCCCCAAAAGAACTGGAACTTTTGTTTCATCTGGCCAGCAATCCCAACCGGGTCTACACCCGTGACCAGCTGCTGGACGAGGTGTGGGGCTTTGAATATTATGGCGACAGCCGCACGGTCGATGTCCACGTAAAACGCCTGCGCGAAAAGCTGGAGGGTGTGTCCGACCAGTGGATGCTCAAGACGGTTTGGGGCGTCGGTTATAAATTTGAAGTGAAAGAATAATATTGCGCTTTTGCCACCCGTTGTCCGCACCCCAAGGGCAAGCGGTGCAAATGTGTGTTGCGCACTAATTTTACAAAACGATTGGACGGCCGCCTATGAAGAACAGCTTGTTCACCCGATATTTTACAATCTGTTCCTCCATTGTATTACTGAGCATTACCTTTCTCGGGGTGATGCTCATGGTGTTTGCCGGGCAATATTTTCGCACCGACCGTTACCACTTGCTGGAACGCAATGCCACCCAGGCGGTCGCCTTGACGGTGAACAACCTTAAAAGCAACAATTTTGAGAAGGTGGAAGTGGGCCTTTTGCAGTCGGCCTATATCATTCTGGGCTCCACCATCGACGCCGACATTTTCCTGTCCGACGTGGAGGGTAAAACGATCCTCTGCTCCGACACAGGCGATTGTGACCACTATAATGTCAGCGTCCCCCTCTCCGCCATCCGCCGGACGGTGGAAACCGGCAAAATGCAGCAGATGGGTCATTTGGGCGGCCTGTATCAAAATCAGCATTTTATCATCGGCCTTCCGGTGGAGGACGGCAGCGGCAATGTGGCGGGCGTGGTATTTGCCACCGCTTCGGCCGACGCGCTCAACAACCTGATGGTCGCGCTGTTAAAAATGTTTATCATTTCCGCCGGCGCCGCCGTTGTGCTTTCTTTTGTCATTTGCTATTTCGCCACCGGTTCCCTGACCCGGCCGCTGCGGGAAATGGCCCGGGCGACCAAAGCGTTTTCCGGCGGTGACTTCACCATCCGGGTGCCGGTGGAGGGTTACGACGAAATGGGCCAGCTGGCAATGGCGTTTAACTCCATGGCCAACTCGCTGACAGCCCAAGAGTCGATGCGCCGCTCCTTTGTGGCCAACGTCTCCCACGAGCTCAAAACCCCCATGACCACCATCGGCGGCTTCATTGACGGGATATTGGACGGCACGGTGCCCCCCGAAAAAGAACGCCAATACCTGAAAACCGTCTCGGTGGAAATGCAGCGGTTGTCCCGTCTGGTTCGCTCCATGCTCAACATCGCACGCATCGAGGCGGGGGAGATGACCCTAACCACCTCTCATTTTGACCTAAACGACGTTGTCTGCCGCACCGTATTTACCTTCGAGCAGATGATTGAGGAAAAGAAGCTGGAAATAAAGGGCTTGGACACAGGCAAAGTGATGGTGGAAGCGGACGAAGATCTGATTTATCAAGTGATCTACAATCTTTCGGAAAACGCCGTCAAGTTTGCCAACGAAGGCGGTACAGTGGAATTTTCCTACACCACCGACCCCACCACAACCTATCTGGCAATCACCAACTCCGGCACCGGCATTTCCAAAGAAGAGCTGCCCCGCCTGTTCGACCGCTTCTACAAATCCGATAAATCCCGCAGCCTTGACAAAAATGGCGTGGGCTTGGGGCTGCACATTGTAAAGACAATCGTCAACCTTCACGGCGGCGAAGTGTTTGTCCATTCTGTGGAAGGTGAATATTCCGAGTTTGTGTTTTCCATACCCACCTATCACGCAAAAGGCGGACTGTTCCGCAAAAGCAAAGAAAAAACGAAGGCGGCGGTCACCACAGCGTCCGAGGAAGAATTGCCGGAAGAACCGCTGGAGCCCGAAGACAAAAACTGATTCCCACACAAAAGGATGAAAAGACATGAGCGATTTGAATGGAAAAGAAGAGTTTCGCTTTGGCATGTTTTCTCTTGGAGACGAAGAGGACATTTTTAGCGATTCCATTGATTGGGAGCCCCCTTTGGAGGGGCAGATCAATTTGGAAGAGCTGTTAAGCGGTTTTCGCAGCAGCCAAAAAGCGGAGGAAGAGGCAAGGGCAGTAGAAGAAGCAAAACGAGCAGAAGAGGTAAAAGCGGCTGAAAGCGAAGCTGTTGTTGCCGATTTGCCGCCGGTCGATGCCGCCGCGGTTATTGAAGAAGCGGTGCCACCGGCAGTGCCGGAAGCCATAGCCGCCCAAGAGGCGCCTGCCCCTGTTGCCGACAAAGGCGCAACATATGCGGCCCCGGATACAGTGGCACCCTCCGTTGCTGCTGATGTCCCTGTTACCGATTTGCCGGCCGATGTCGCCCCGGCCTTTGGGCCCCCGCCCCAACCGATCCAGCCGGCCCAGCCCCAGCCCCAGCCTGGTTATGTTCCCCCTGGCTACACCCCCAACCCATGGCCGCAAAACCCCAGCCAGCCCGGCGGGTATGACCCACACCAGCCCTATGGCTGGCAGTATCAGGGCTACGGCCCCCAAGCAGGCCCCTATACCAATCTCCCTGAAGGCCCGGCCGGAAAGCGCCGCAAAAAAGGCAGTGTCGTGGCCGTGGCGGTTGTGCTCCTGCTGCTGGCCGGAATTGCGGTGGGCGCCTACTATGTCGCCACCCACTGGAACCCTTTTATGCTGATGCCCGGCCCTGCCCAGAGCAGCGCCTCTGATAAAAGCCAATCTGCCCCTTCGGGTGCGGCCGGCGGCCCCCAGATGGAGCTGGACAGTCATCCGGGAGAAAACGACCCCGCCGAGTACAACGACGGCCGTCTTTCCACCAAAGAAATTGCCCGGCGAATTCAGCCTGCCGTGGTAGGCATTATCCAATACGACAGCCCCAGCACCCGGGATATGGATTCCAGCCAGGGCTCCGGCATTCTTTTGTCTGACGACGGGTATATTGTCACCAACAGCCATGTGATTGAAGGCGCCACTTATCTGGAAGTCGTATTGTCCACCGGCGACACATTTGACGCCACCGTGGTGGGTGTCGACAAGCGCACCGATCTGGCTGTCATCAAAATTGACGCGTCCGGCCTGCCTTACGCCAAATTCGGCAATTCCGACCAGGTGGAGGTGGGGGACAAAGTAATCGCCATCGGCAACCCCGGCGGCGTGGAGCTGGCGGGCACTGTTACCCAGGGCATCATCTCCGCCCTGAACCGTTCGGTGCACACTTCCCAGGACGGCTACAGTCTGAACTGCCTGCAAACCGACGCCGCCATCAGCCCCGGCAATTCCGGCGGCCCGTTGGTCAACGAATATGGACAAGTCATTGCCATTACCACCGCCAAAATTGTCGATACCCAGTACGAAGGCATCGCCTTTGCCATTCCCATCAACAACGCCAAGCCCATTGTCGATGATTTAATCCAAAACGGCCGGGTGACCGGTCGGGTGCGGTTGGGCATTTCGGCGCGCATTGTCGACCCTCGCGCCATCCGCGAAGGGCTGCTGCCTGCAGGCATCCAGGTAGAACAGGCCGACCCCAACGCCGACATTGCCAAGAAAGGACTTATCAAAGGCGATATCATCACGGCAATTGACGGCAAACCCGTCGCCAACTTTGACGATGTGGCCGAGGCGCTGGTGGGCAAAAAACCCGGCGATTTGGTCACATTGTCGGTGACCCGTCCTGGCCAAACGCCCAACGCCCACCAAACAATGGAGATTGCTGTGGCTGTCATAGCCGATACAGTGAATTGAAACAGTGAATGAAAATGGTACAATGTCAATCAAAGCGCCGGTGCAAACCGGCGTTTTTCATAGGGGCAAAATATACAGATAACACAATAGGACAGCCGAAGCTGTCCTATTGTGTTGGCGCGCCGTAGAGAATTCGAATCCCTGACCTTCTGGTCCGTAGCCAGACGCTCTATCCAGCTGAGCTAACGGCGCGTATAAGCAGCGGGTTTATCTCGTCCCGTTTTCCCGCCTTAGTATAGTAACACATTCCAAGCGGCAAGTCAACAGAAAAAGGCTGATGGTTCTCCGCCATTTAGAGGGGGCAAGTTTTGCCCAGCGTACTTTGTTACACCTTCGGTCACATAGGCGAACGAAGCTAATGCTTATTATCTTCAACCAAAAATTTGAATAATATGCTCGTCTGAAAAAACAACAACATCACCAGATTTTATTGTAACCAACCCAACAGGGCTGTTATCAAGTGTACCTTGAAAAACAACCTTATTACTGTACTGTGTAGTTTTTTCTGTAATCACTACCCACATTCTTTCCACTTTTTCTTCTTCACAAAAAATGAGTTTAACAATATTTCCTACTTCTAGCTTTGATTTTTCATTTGGCGAAGGAATTTCAAATGTGTCAGGATATAGCCTATTAAGTTCTATGCCGCTATCTAATGTATACATGACAACCTCTCCTATAAAATATCAATACTGTTCGTTCATTTAATCCGCCGAGAATTAACCTTTCACGGTGAAGTTTCAGCTTCATAATTTTAGCACAAGCATACCGTTTTTTCAACCAAACCATATTGCCCCTCTAAACTTCGCGACGAGTTCATCGTTTCACAATTCAAGATTTGCTCAAAAAGTGAAAATCCCCCTCTAAATTGCGGAGAACCAGGCTGATCCTTTTGCCTTAAAAAAACGCCCCGATGGTGACACAAATGATGACAAGTGTTGCCCTCTTTTTGCCGGTGTGATATAATGCATGGATAAAAGCACTATCTGCTGCCGCCGATATAGGCCAAGCTGTGCCACTTTTGATTAACGCTCCTTGGGAGCAGCCATGATAAAACAGAAGCCCGGCGAAGCCATATGGCCGGTTCAAACACCAGCTTCAAAGATGGAGGATCGTATGATACAGTCTTTCCCCATTTGCAGCCAGCCCGACCTCATCCAATACGAAGGGCTGCCTGTGGCCAAAATCATCCGCTATCCCCTGGAAAAACGGGATTATATGCCCTTTGCCCAGGCGCGGCTTTGCCATACCCCCCACCTGCTGGTGGTGCAAATGTGGGCGTTCGAGGTGACGACTTCGCCCCAAAGCTATCTGAAAGCCATCATCGCCCCCAATCCGGTCGCCAAGCGGGATGAGACGCTTCACTTGACTATCTGGAAAAACGGCGGCAGCCTGGCCGGCCTGGCCGCAGGCGGTGCCCCCCCGCAACCCTTTACCCAGCGGGGGTTGCAAAGCCCGCCTGTGGAATATTTTGAAGGCGAAGATTTGCAAGGCATTTATTGGGGCGGCGGCTTTTCCATCGACAAGCAAGCGCTGGAGACAGTGTTTGGCGCCGACATCTTTCACCCCTGCCACCGGATGTCCGGCAACCTGTACAAGCGTTGTCAGGAGGCGCCCTACATCCACGACGGCAGCTTTTTCCCCGCCGATTTCAGCCTTGGCAATGGGGAAACGCCTGCCTCTTTTGGCACATTTGAAATTGTGAATTATTAAGGAATATAAAAGTAGAGTAAAGCGGGTGCTGTGATGAATTTTAATTGGTTTATGCCGGTGCAGGTTATTTCCGGCCGCAATGCGGTCATTGACAACCCCGGTGTGTTCACCGCCCTGGGCAAACGCTGCCTGATCGTAACCGGCCGCCAAAGTGCCAAAGCCTGCGGCGCCCTTGACGACCTGACCAAGCTGCTGGATGGCCATGGCATCGACTGGACCGTTTTTGACGAAGTGGAGCAAAATCCCCGTCTGTCCACCTGCAAGCGGGCCGGCCAAAAGGGGATGGAGTTTGACGCCGATTTTGTGGTGGGCATTGGGGGCGGTTCCCCCCTGGATGCCGCCAAAGTGGCCGCCATTTTTGCGGTCAACGATATTCCCGACGAGGAAGTATACGAAAACCAATGGGCCCACCCCGCGCTGCCCATTGTCCTGATTGGCACCACGGCGGGCACCGGCACCGAGATCACCCAGTGGGCGGTCATCGTGGTGGATTCCACCGGCCGCAAGCGCACGGTGGGCCACAATCAAATTTATGCCACCGTCGCCTTTGCCGACCCCAAATACACTCTCTCCCTCAGCAACAAGTTTACCATGGGCACCGGTCTGGACGCTTTTTCCCATGCGTTGGAGGGCTATTTTTCCAACGCGGCCAATGACCTTACCGACTTTTTCGCCCTTCGGGCTATGGGGATTTTGTTGCCGGCGCTGCAAGCCGCCGAAGGCAAAGAGGCAGCCGATATCCCGTGGGAAACCCGGGAAGCGCTCCATTACGGCAGCCTGTATGCCGGTATGACCCTGAATAAATGCGGCAGTTGCTTTTGCCACCAGATGGGCTATTTTTTAAGCGAGCAGCACGGCGTGCCCCACGGCATTGCCTGCGCCCTCTTTCATCCTGCCTTCATTGCCCGGGCGGTGCGGTTTATGCCGGCCAAAGCGAACATTCTTTTCGGTGCCCTGGGTACCGACGCCGACCGCCTTGTCGCCACCCTGCGCCGCCTTACCGCCTACACGCCGCCCAAGCTGAACGAAGCCGAGCGGGAGGCGATTGTCCAGCGGTGCAGCGGCATGAGCAATTTGTCCCGTTCCCCCGGCGGCCTTTCTGACGGTGAATCCCGGGCCATTATGACTGAAATTTTTGGCTAAACGCAATATGGAGAAAGAAAGGTGCAACCATGAACATATGGCATGATATCAGCCCTAAGCGCATTACACCCGAGGATTTTATTGCTGTCATTGAAATTGAAAAGGGCAGCAAGAAAAAGTACGAGTTGGATAAAGAGACCGGCCTCATCGTGTTGGACCGGATTCTCCACACGTCTACCCACTATCCCGCCAATTACGGTTTCATCCCCCGCACTTACGGCGACGATTTGGATCCCCTGGATGTACTGCTGTTATGCTCCGAGCCCATTGAGCCGCTGACATTGGTGCGTTGTTATCCCATCGGTATGATTTCCATGATTGACAACGGGCGCAACGACGAAAAAATCATTGCGATCCCCTTCAGCGACCCCAGCTATAATACCTACACCGACATCAGCCAGCTGCCATCCCACATCTCCACCGAGATGATGCATTTTTTCAGTGTCTACAAGGCGCTGGAGCACAAAGAGACGGCGGTGAACGAGGTGTCCGGCCGCGACTCGGCGGTCGACATTATCCGCAAATCCATTGAAAGCTATGTCGAAAACTTTTGCCGGTAAAGAGCGTCTACCCATTTGCTTTTTAGCGAAAGGAGCTTCTGCCATGAAAAAAACCTGGTTGCTTCTTGTGCTGGTTGCCGCCGTAATGTCCGGTTGTGCCCCCCGTACAGTCACGCCCGAAAGCTCGGGCCCCACCTCCGAAAGTGCGGTTTCCACAATGCCCGAAAGCGACAGCACGGCTCCTTCGCTTGCCGTCGTCCCTGCCACAGAAGCGGACATTCCTGCCATCGTCAAGGATGCTTTGGCCCGGGGCCGGGTGGCCCAGATTCTTTTTATGGCCGACAGTCTGCCTTACAATGCCAACGACGAAACCCATGCGCCTTTTTACCCGGTGGACCTGGAAAATGGCCCCGCCCCGTATCCGCCGGAGATATTTGACCCGGTTAAAGAGGTGCTGGGGCAGATGCATACGGCCGCCGATTTCAAAGCTTATTTTTATGCCGTTTTCGACAAGCCGGCGGCTGACAAACTGCTGGGTTATCTTTTCAACGACCGCTTTGAGATGGTGAAAGATTTTGACGGCAAGCTATATGTCAACGCCGGTGTGGGGCTGGCCGGTTACGCCGGCGGTCATTGGGATGAAAGCACCCTGCAAATTCTGGAGGTCACCGATACCCAAATCACGGTGGAAATGGATGCCGAAGGCATGGCGCCGGTCGGCCGCCAAAAACTGATCCTGATAAACGAGGACGAGCGGTGGAAGCTTACCGATTCCTGGCGCGTTATGCAATACCCCGCCGTATAATACCAACCCCTTCGCGAACCGAGACTTTTGACAATGGAGGTTTACCATGAACGAACAATTGGCCCAAATTGCTGCCCGTATGCGTGAGCTGCGGGAGATTTTGGACATTACCCCCGAGGCGCTGGCCCAAACGGTCGGCATCAGCCCTCAGCAGTACAACGCCTATGAAAACGGCACCGATGATATCCCCATTGGCGTACTGTATGCCGCCGCCCATGCCATGGGTGTTGACCCGACCGAGCTGTTGACCGGCGAAGCACCCCGCATGGCCGATTATACTATCGTCCGCGGCGGCAGAGGCGTGTCAATCCAGCGCTACGCCGGCTACGCCTTTTCCGACCTTGCCTACAACTTCATCGGCCGAGAGATGCGCCCCATGTTGGTCACCCTCTCCCAAAGCGATGCCCCCGAACTGGTCACCCACGACGGCCAGGAGTTTAACTATGTGCTGGAGGGCAAGCTGGAAGTGACGGTGGGGGGCAAAAGCTTTACCCTGGAAGCGGGAGACTGTGTCTATTTTAACCCCAAACTTCCCCACGGCCAACGTGCCCAAACCGCAGTCGCAAAGTTTTTGACTGTGATCAATGAATAATATTTATACAAATTGTAATAAATCGGAGTGTTATACCTATGGGACTGATTGAAAAATACCTGCCACGGTTTGATTTTACAAGCTACGAAGATTTCAAGGCCAATTATGCCGTCACTGTCCCCGAGGGATTTAATTTTGCCCATGACATTGTGGACGAGTGGGGCAAGTTGGATCCCCACAAAGAGGCCCTCATTTGGGTGAACGACGCCCTGGAGGAAAAACATTTTACCTTTGCCGAACTTTCGACGCTGTCCAACAAGGCGGCCAATCTCTATCGCTCGTTGGGCATTCAAAAGGGCGACAGGGTCATGCTGATTTTGAAGCAGCGCCCCCAAGCCTGGATTTCGATTCTGGCGCTGCACAAGCTGGGGGCGGTGGTCATTCCCGCCTCTTTCCAGCTGACGCCCAAAGACATCGTCTACCGCTGCGCCGCCGCCAACATCAAAATGATTACCTGCGTCGATGACGATGAAGTAATCAATCACCTGGCGGCCGCCCTGCCCGATTGCCCCACGCTCGTCCGTGTCGGCGTTGTGGGCACCCGCATTCCCGCCGGCGATATCTATTTGGACTTCGAAGCCGAAATGCATAAGGCGGATGCCGCCTTTAACCGGTTGCCAATCGACAACGCCGACCCCATGCTGATCTATTTTTCTTCCGGCACCACCGGCATGCCAAAAATGGTGCTCCACGATTTTACCTACCCCTTGGGGCATATTACGACAGCCTACTATTGGCAGAAAGCCAAGGAGGGCCAGCGCCATCTTACCATGTCCGACTCCGGCTGGGCCAAATTTGCCTGGGGCAAAATTTATGGCCAATGGGTATGTGGTGCGGTCATTGTGGCCTACGATACCGAAAAATTCGATGCGGCCGGGGTGATTGCCCTCATCAATAAATTAAAGCTTTACAGCTTTTGTGCCCCGCCCACAATCTATCGTTTCCTGATCCGGGCAGACCTGTCCGGCTGTGATTTTTCCACCATCAAACACATTTCCACGGCTGGAGAGCCGCTGAATATCGAGGTCTTTAATCTGTTCAAGCAGGCCACCGGGCTGGAAATCCGCGAAGGCTTCGGCCAAAGCGAATCCAGCGTCATGGCCGCCAATTTCGATTGGTTCGAGGCTCGGCCCGGTTCCATGGGCAAACCCTCTCCCTTTTATGATATCGAAATTATGGATGAAAACCTTCAAAGTTGTGAGGACGGTGTGGTAGGCAATATTGTGGTGCGCAACTGCGATACCCGCCATCCGCTGGGCTTGTTCCGGGAATATTGGCACGACGAGGCTGCCAACGCCAAAAGTTGGCGGGGCGGCTGCTACAACACCGGCGATACAGCCTGGCGGGACAGCGACGGCTACCTGTGGTTTGTGGGCCGCAGTGATGACGTCATCAAGTGCTCCGGCTATCGCATCGGCCCCTTCGAAGTGGAAAACGCCCTTCAATCCCACCCTGCCGTGCTGGAAAGCGCCGTAACCGCCGCCCCCGATCCGGTGCGTGGCCAGGTGGTAAAGGCCACCATTGTGCTGGTGGCTGGCTATGCCCCCACAGAAGAGCTGAAAAAAGAGATTCAGGATCACGTCAAAAAGGTGACGGCGCCCTATAAATACCCCCGTATCGTTGAATTTGTCACCGCGCTGCCCAAAACGGTAAGCGGCAAAATCCGCCGGGTGGAAATCCGCGAAGGCGACGGGCAAAAATAACCATTCACCAGTCCCATCAAAAAGGCGCGGCTTGGCCGCGTCTTTTTTTGGTGCCAAGATGAGCATTGGACGCCAACTTTGTATAAGCGCTGGTGCATGGGCCACAATCTCCCCAAAGGAGATGATGCGTATGCCACAGGAGACACCCAAACCGAAAAATACCAAATCCGACCTGGAAAAATCATCCGGACAGCCCAAGAAAGCGGTTGAAGCCGCAAACAAACCCCACAATATCAAAAAATATTCATTGGGACCAAACACAAACCGATAATACAAAATGCCCGTCACAAAACCCCACCCGCTTCATAAGCGGGTGGGGTTTTGTGACGGGCACAATCCTTTTTTCTTCTGCACCCTTAGCTCAGACCCAAAACAGTCTTCTCAGTGCCAAGCGTTTCCTGCGCAGCTATGCCCTCGCCCTAAGGATGGTGGTGTGGGGAAACCATTTGGTTTCCCCGAAGAATGTTTTTGCATACTTTTTGCGCCAAAAAGTATGAGCCGGTCGCGGCTTAAGCGACATACTAAATGCCTGCCGGAGCGGCTGCACGTCTGCCGCGCTTTGATTCAATATTGGCATCAGCTTTTGTTCACGCACTGCACCCCAAAATCAGAACCAAAACCCTTCTTCTCAGTGCCAAGCGTTTCCTGCGCACCTATGTCCTCGCCCTACGGATGGGGGTAGGGGAAACCATGTGGTTTCCCCGAAGAATGTTTTTGCATACTTTTTGCGCCAAAAAGTATGAGCCGGTCGCGGCTTAAGCGACATGTTAAATGCCTGCCGGAGCGGCTGCACGTCTGCCGTGCTTTGATTCAATATCGGTATCAGCTTTTTTCACACTCT
>JAVBNO010000072.1:0-12114 GCA_031551485.1 Oscillospiraceae bacterium | reverse complement strand
CACCCGCAATAATGGTGACATTACTCTTTTTCAGTGTGGCGGCAACACCGCCGGTCAACTGCTTAACCACCCGGTTTTTGCGCTCCACAACCAGGCGATGATCCAGCGTCGCCCCGGTGACAGAGACGCCATATGTTCCGCCGTGGCGCGCGGTATCAAGTACCTTTGCAGAATATAAAAATGCCTTTGATGGAATGCAGCCTTCGTTAAGGCAGACGCCACCCAGCGAATTTTTCTCAATCAGGGCGGTTCTCAAGCCGCTGTGTCCCGCGCGTTCCGCGCCGTGATACCCCGCCGGGCCGCCGCCCAACACAATCAGATCATACATTTCCATATGATTACCCCCGTTCCAGCAGCAGCACTGGAAAGTTTTCCAGCATATTGCAAAGGTCTTTCCCAAAACGGGAAGCGGGGGCGCCGTCGATGGCCCGGTGGTCATAGGTGAGCGAAATGCCCATAGAAGTGTACGTTTCTATGCCGGCGGCCGTTTTTCTCACCTGATCCAGCAGATTGTTCACGCCCAAAATTCCCGTTTGGGGAGGATTGATCACAGGGGTAAAATGTTCGACCCCAAATGCGCCCAAATTCGAAACGGTGAATGTGCCGCCGCTCATATCGTCCGGCGAGATTTTGCCGTCCTGCGCTTTTCTTGCCAGCGACCGCACTTCTTCTGATATCTGCCCAATTGTCTTGTGGTTGGCGTTGTGGATCACGGGAACCATCAGGCCGCGCGGCGTGTCGCAGGCAAAGCCCAAATGTACGTCCCCGAATTGGCGGACTGTATAGGCATCCAGCATATGAGCGTTGAGCGCTGGGTACCGCAAAAGCAGGCGAGACACCGCAAAAAGCACCATATCGCCCAAAGTGATGTTGGGCAAGCCCATTTCGGCCTCATACCCCTTAATATTCTGGCGCAGGGCCAACATTGCCGTCGCGTCGAAGCGAAAGCTGTGGGTCAGCTGCGGGATGGTGGCCAATGAAGCCGTCATACTGTTGCTGATCGCCCGCCGTATGCCGGAAAATGCGATATCTTCGTAATGGCTGCCCAAGCCGGATGTTGACGCCGATGCTGCTACGCGTGGGGAAGCGGCACTCAGCAGCGCGCGGATATCGCGTTCCATTACCCGGCCGTTTGGTCCGCTTCCCTGTGCCTGGGTGAAATCAATGTGTTGGCGGGTGGCAAAAGCCCTTGCCCGTGGCGAAACGCCTTTGCCGGACGTCAGGGGCAAAGGAGGTGAAAACTGGGCAACCGGTGTCGCTGCGGCAACATCCTGCGCAGGTGCAGCAGGCGCCGTTTGAACACTTGCGGGCCGAAGCGCCGCAACGTCTTCGCCTGGGTTGCCTATCGCACAAACGGGCGTCAGAACCGGAACCTCGTCGCCGGGCGCAAAAAATACTTCCAGCAATGTTCCGGTCTCGCTGCTTTCACACTCAAAACTGGCCTTATCTGTTTCGTAACAGAAAAGCACATCTCCGACATCAACCGAATCACCGGGCTTTTTTTGCCACTCTGTAATGATGCAGGTTTCTACTGAGATGCCCGCTTTGGGCATCAAGACTGAATTCGCCACAGAATCACCTCCTTTATATCGTTTGAGCGTTGGTCAACAAATATTCTTCTGCCGCCGGGTTCCACAAGCCGTTATGCGCAGAACAAATTTCGTCCAGCTTTTGAAACAGTGGATCTGTTTTGCCTTTTTTGGCAAAATCCGCAATGGCGGTAAGCGGTAAAGCAATGTGGGTGTAGATCAACTTTTTGCATCCGGGAATGTCCGGCAGACGGTTGGTGGTATCCGCCACGGCGTCCAGCCCGCCGATATGTGTGACCAGCGTTGCCGGAGTCAAAAGACCTTTGCCGCACAAGGCCAGCGCTTCCAGCATATCGTCGGTGTTGCCGCCGCTGGTGCCCACCAGATGGGTGCTGTTGTAGTGCACGTTATAAAAATTAAACGGGGCTGTCAGTGTGGGGTCAGTGGGCCCGGCAAAGAAGTTCAGGCAGCCGTCATAAGCCAAAATCCCATCCCCTTGGGCGATCACTGCCGGAATGGGGGCAAACACAAACACATCGTCAAACCCGCTCCCGCCACTAAGCTCCCGCAAAACGGCAACAGGGTCGGACACTTCGTTTGCGTTGAGATAAACAAGCGTTATGCCGCGTGCAGCTGCCCTTTCCACCGGGAAAATTTCGGCCGCACGGGCAAGACGCCCGCTGTCGATATCGGTGACCACCAGCAGACCGGGCCGTTGGGCGCGCTGCAGCATATAGTCGATAAGCCCGAAGCCCATGGGCCCCGCGCCCGCCAAAATGGCCATGTTGCCACCGGGCTTAATTTCCATTTTGTGCAGATAACTTCCATGTTCGGTGTGGTAGTTGGCGTGGGCTGCCCCAATGACGCAGCTCAACGGTTCAGCCAGCGACCCAAAGAAAAAAGCGGCGCCCTCGAAAGGCAGAATGTTGTTCTGTTCAAGATAGCAGGCGGGGACAATGCCGATCTGCATGGCGCCGCCCAGATAGCGAAAGGAATAGCCGGCTGCATCATAAGTACCTTTCATGGCGGTTTGGACCGCAAATTTCATTCCCACCCGGTAACGCGCGGGATAAAGGCTTTCGACCCGGCTGCCCAGCTCCAGGATTTCGCCGCAGAATTCATGGCCAATGATAATCGGATTTTCTGCAATATCCTTGGGTACGCGCTTATGGTCGGTACCCAATTCGGATGCCTTATAGCTGGACATGCATATGCTGTCGGAAACAATTCGCACCAACAACTCTTCCGCACCCAGCGCGGGCAAATCAAAAGTGTCCAGGCGCAGGTCAAACTTGCCATACAAGCGAACCGCCTTTGTCTTCATCTTATCGCTCCTTTCTGATGTTTCGCAAAGGCGGCGAAGTGGGCCACACGCTGCCCAAGCGCCGGCATCGCCGCCAAAGTTTTACGACCGAACATACCGTTTTCGACATCTTGGGTAGCCGCCAGCTCGTGGCCGATCAGTGCCCAGGTAGAAGTAATAAGATGCTGGTAACGCGGATGATCCAGGGCGCTGCAAACAAACGACTGAAAAGGCGAGTTGATGTCTTCGCCGGAAATTTGAAACAGCTCGTTGGCTTCGCACAACTGCATCAGATAGGCCAGCTGCGTTTCGCTGTTGCGTGTGGGCATAAATGTGACACTGCAAAAACCGGCTTCTTTCAGCCACGGAACCAAACGGTCGATATAGGCATCTTCAAACTGCTGGTTCTTCTTATCGCCTGTTGCCGAATCTTTCACATCGCCCAAATAGGCGTAGGCAGAGATAGCCCCAATTTTCTGTACAAATGCCACAAACTCGCTGATATGAGGGCACTCGTCGCCGGCGTCAATGTAAAATTGCTCCACAAGCTCTGCTTTCAGCGCGCCCAGCAGGTAGTAAGCATAATCAGAGGTATTGATATTTCTCAAAAGCGCCTGCTGCTTTTCGGGCAAGGCCATGGCAAGCTTACCCTGCAAGAATGCAAGAACAGGTTCTCCCTTGCCGCAGTACGCCATAATCTGAAGTGCCAACGCATACAGAATGTGCCGCTCGGTGATGGAACCGCCCTCGGCCGCGCGGCTAAGCGGCACAACATCTTGATCAAAATGGAGTGTAACGCCGCTTCCTTGCAGCAGACGGTTGATCTTTTCGACCATGCGCCGGTTGCGGGTGTTGCGCTTTTCCCTAAAAGGGGCAAGCCATTCTTGGGCTTTGACGATGTTCTGGTGCGGAATTCCGTGACAAGCGACGTAAGCCACTGATTTTTGGTCAGGATTGTTGGTGCGGCAGCCTTCAAAAGGGGTGCCATCCATCCGGCAGCGGCATTCAAATCCCACGGTTGCCCCAATTCCCAGCAATTCGGCGGCCCGGATAAACTCTTCGGCGCCGGAAACGCTGTCGTGATCCATAATGCCCGCGGTGGTCAGGCCCTGCTGCCACGCCGTATATGCCGCAGCGGACGGAGAATAAGGCGAAAAGGAATAGAAGGTGTGGATGTGGTTGTTCACATACTCCTGCATTTGTACAATCGGCGTCATTTCCCGTACAAGGGCCTGGACAGCAGCCAGCCGCCTTTCGGCGGTGGGGGCGTTCAGTTCCTGTTGATAAGTCATATGGTTCCCCCCTAGCATCACAAATTCTCAATATGTTGCCAGTCATCCATGAAGCCTTGCAACGACACGACTGTTTGTGGGTGATGGGCCATTTGCTGCAGTACTTTGAGCGGTGCGGTAAGGATATGCGCACCGGCCAGGGCCGCGTTCCATCCTTCCTGCGCGGTGCGCACACTGGCCGCTAAAATTTGGGTGGCAATGTTTTGTTCGCGGTACAGTTGGGCAATTTGGCGCACGGATGCAATCCCATCGATCCCAATTTCGGCTGCCCGGCCCAAAAACGGGGCGACATAGTCTGCGCCTGCCACTGCCGCCATCAACGCCTGTGTCGGCGCGTACACCAATGTGACGGCGGTTTTCACCCCGTCCTGATGCAGTTTTGCAGCGGCCTGAAATCCCTCCCAGACCGCCGGGATTTTGACCACGATACGGGGGCTCATCGCCGCAAGCTCATGACCCTCCCGCACCATGCCGGCAGCGTCCGCCGAAACTACTTCGGCAAACACAAGCCCGTTGGTCATGTCAAGAATTTCTTGCAGCAGAAGGCGGAAGTTGCGATTTTCCCTGGCCGCAAGGGTCGGATTGGTTGTGACGCCGCAAATAAGCCCGGTGGCTGCCGCGCGGCGGATATCATCAAGATTTGCGGTATCTAAAAATAGCTTCATGTATCTTCCCCCAAGCATTATTTCAACATGACCTGGCCGCCGGTGACAGGCACTGCCTGCCCGGTCTCATATTTCTGCGCAACAAGATAAAAGATGGCCTCGACAACATCGGCCACTGTGCAACCGCGTTTCATGGGCACTTTGCCTTCGTAGTGGCGACGCACATCGCCAATGCTTTTGGCACCCGGCACTTTGCCGGCATCCAAATATTGACGGAACAAACCCTTTTCCGGGTCGGACCAAAGAGGTCCGTCTAAAAGATTGCCTGGGCAAATGGCGTTTACTTTGATGCCATATTCGACCAGTTCAAGGGCAAAACTCTGCGTCAGACCAATTCCGCCGAACTTTCCGCCCGCGTATGCAAAGTTCTTGTTGCTGCCCTCAAGGCCCGATTTCGAGTTTATCTCGATGATGTCACTCATGTACCTGGGGGCGTATTTGTGCTGGATTTTCATGGGTGCGCTTGCGTATTTCGCACACAAAAAGTATCCGGTATAGTTGACGGCGGTCACCATATCAAATTGTGCTTTTGTCATTTCTTCCAGGCTGCCCGCCCGAAGAACACCTGCGTTGGCAATAAAGATATCCAATCCGCCGTAGCGCAGAACGGTTTGGCGTACCATCGCTTCCACCGAGGCTTCATCCGCCACATTGACAAGCAGAGGAAAGGCACAGCCGGTTCCGAACGCAGATTCCAGCTGACGGGCGCAGTCGTCGGCGCCGTCACGGTTTAAGTCGGCGACCGCCACATGCGCCCCTTCTTTCACAAGGGCTTCGGCAATGCCGCGGCCAAAACCCTGCGCTCCACCGGTGACAATGGCAATTTTGCCCTCTAACCGGCGGCCATTTTGGGGGGAGAGAGCTACTTTTTGGCGGTAGCTTTCAATTTCCCATTGTAAAATAAAAGTGGTAAAGTCGTCCGGCAGTGGGCTGATGCCGCCAAACGAACGCGCGTAGACCGTCACTTTGATGGCGTCCAGAAACAGCAGTCGCGCGGTATTAGCCTCGTTACAGGTTTTGCCAAGCGCATAGAATCCAAGCCCTTTAACCGCAATGATCTTTGGCGGAAAGCCGTTTTCTTTCTGATACAGGTTAAAAGCGGCGCGATAGTCGGCATTCGGGGCCGCAAAAAGAGGTTTATGCCTGCAATAGACAATGTGGTCGGGGGTTAACGGTGCCATCAATTCCGATATAGCGCGTTCGTCGGATATCATCTCCGCAGCAAGAGAATTGGTGAAGAACATCGCAAACGCCGGGCCGCCGTCCCCGTAAAGCATCCGAAGCGCAGGTGCAATGGATGCCGCGAGGGTGTCGTCGTATGGGGCTTCCTCCCACTGTGGATGCTGCCGGACATGCTGCTCCAGCGAGGCAGTAACCCACTGCATCAGTTTGTCGATCTCCTCAATAGAATCTGCCGCCACAAACAGGCCATGATTTTGCAGTACCACGACAGAAGGGAATTTGCCGGTCTGGCGCTGTGATTGCCCCAGCATACGGCTGCAAACCTGTGCCAGTATAAAGCCCGGCTTGGTAAGTGGCACCCATAGGGCCGCGTCGCCCAGCAACCGGCGGCAGGTCTCAGCGCCGCCCAGGGAACAGCTCAGGCCGTTTAACAGCGGGGGATGGGTGTGCAGCACATACCTTTGCGGAAAAATCGCGTGCAGGATTGCTTCGACGCTGGGACGCTTTTCATCCTGGCCGGGCAGTCGCGCCGCCATCATATCCGCCAGGGCCTCGGCCTCCCGCGCATCATCCTCTTGGGGATAGTTTTTTTCCAGCATGGCGGTGAGCATCTCCATATCCATTGCAACAAAACCCTGCCGCGTGATGGTGGCCAGCGAAGTGCCCGAGCTTTTCACATACATGCGGCCGCCCTCCTTGAAAGAGGTGTTGCCGCCGCCGGCCAGGACAAATTCTTCGTCGGCGCCATAGCGATTGGACATGGCGATCAGTTTTTCCATACTCATTCTGATCCCTCCCTTTGTTTAGGCGCGCTTTGCCAGCACCTGCGTTTCATAGGTCTGCACATCGTCAAACCAATCGCCGTCACACGGCACATGGTTGCGCTTGCAAAATTCTTCCCACACCGCGCCAAACGGCAGGGTCTTAATTTCTTCCTGTATAACCATCAACTGGGTGAAAGCGGCTTTATTTTGCAAGGCGCGCAGATTTTCCCAAGGGGTGAGCAATGCGCATAAAAGCGCTTTTTGCATGTTGCGCACGCCCACAATCCACGCGGCCACACGGTTAATGGACGCATCGAAATAATCAAGACCAATAAGCGCTTTTTCAATGGCGCCGCAGCGAACAATCTCATTGGCAATCTCTCTTAGCTCGTCGCCCAAAAGCACCACATGGTCGGAATCCCAGCGAATGGGGCGGGTGACATGCAAAGGAATTCGATCAAAACAGGTGAGCAGACTGGGAATTTTGTCGCTTATAGTTTCGGTGGGGTGAAAGTGGCCGTTATCCAGCAATGTATATACGCCAGGGTGACGTGCCGCGTAAGCAAGGTAAAACTCCTGGCTGCCCACAGTAAAAGACTCAAGGCCGATGCCAAACAGCTTGCTTTCAACACAGTCGATCACACCAGGTAGCTTTTCCGCAAAAATCTCGTCAAGACTTTTTTGAAGGCGCAGGCGCGGCCCAAGGCGGTCGGCGGGCACGTCTTTGTATCCATCGGGAATCCAAATGTTGTTGAGCACCGGCGATCCTGTTTCTGCCGCAATAGCGCTGGCAATCCGCCGACAGGCAATCCCGTGGCGCACCCAAAACAATCGGGTTTCTTCATCGGGGCTGGAAAGGGTCAGGTTGTCTTTGACCATGGGATGACTAAAAAATGTGGGATTAAAATCGATACCGAGGTCCCGCTCTTTCGCATAGAGAACCCAATCGGCGAAGTGCGCGGGGGTGAGCGCGTCGCGATCGGCTGCATTATTTTTAAAGATAGCATAGGAGGCATGAAGGTTCAGACGGTGTTTGCCCGGAATCAGCGAGAGCGCTTTGTCCAGATCGGCCATGAGCTCGACGGGGTTGCGGGCTTTTCCAGGGTAATTTCCCGTCGCCTGAATACCGCCGCTCAAAGCTTCGCCAAACGACTCAAATCCTGTCACGTCGTCGCCTTGCCAACAGTGAATGGAAACAGCCACCTTTTGCAGCTTTTCCAGAGCCTTTTCGGCATCCACACCGATACGACCGTAGATTTCTTTTGCCTGTTCATAATAACCGTTCATATGTATCTCTCCTCAATATTCCGTAATGGGAAAAGAAACTCTCACAATCTCCCGCGCTTCATCCAGCCCGGCAATTTCGCCTGTGCGGATCATTTGTACCAGTAAATTCCCGATAGCGGTGGCTTCGACAGGTCCGGCGGTAACAAGCTTGCCACATACGGCGGCGGTGAGTTCGTTGAGGAACACGTCCTTGCTGCCGCCGCCCACCACGCAGATACGATCATATCTTCGGCCGGTGATCTGCTCAATTTCTTTGACAGTTTGGGCGTAGCTTGCGGCAAGGCTGTGGTAAACACAGTGGGCCAGTTCGCCAATACTTTCCGGGACCGGTTGCCCCGAGCGGACGCAAAAATCCCGAACAGCCTGTGTCATGTTTTCCGGCGCAAGGAAACAGTGCTCGTTCACATCAATCCGCGAAGGGAACCCATCGGCCTGCCGCGCGAACGCTTCGATTTCCGCAAAGCCGTAACGGCCGTCCTCCTCCCGTATCCGCTGCAAAATCCAAAGCCCCATAATGTTTTTGAGGAAGCGGTAACGCCCGCCATAGCCGCCCTCGTTTGTAAAGTTAAGACGGTTGCTCTTTGCCGAGACAATCGGACTTTCCAACTCGGCCCCCATAAGGCTCCATGTTCCGCTTGAAAGATAGAGGCTTTCAAAGTCAATGGGCGCGCTGACCACTGCGGAGGCGGTATCATGGGTGCAGGGAAGCACAACATCGCAACAAAAGCCCACCTGCTGCTGAATTTGCGGCAGCAAAGGTCCCAGCAAAGTGCCGGGTGGCACAACTTGACTGAATAGGTGGGTTGGCAGCTTCAATTTTGAAATAACCTCGCTGTCCCAATTCCGGGTGTGAACGTTGATCAGATTTGAAGTGCTGGCGTTGGTATACTCCTCACGCTGTTGGCCGCAAAGCCGGTAGCTGAAATAGGCTGGGAGTGTTAAAAAATTGTGGGCTTTCGCCAGCAATTCCAGTTGCTGCCGCTGGGTGGCCAGCAGCTGATAAACCGTGTTGAAGGGTTGCTTTTGAATGCCCGTGCGGGTATACAATTCTGCTTGTGTAAGATGCTCTTCCAGCGCAGCGAACATGCCGTCTGTGCGGCTGTCGCGGTAGGCGACACTGTTACCCAATGCCTGGCCGTTCTGATCCAAAAGCCGGAAATCTACACCCCAAGTGTCAATTCCCACGCTAGTCGGAATGACTCCCAGCTCCTTGCATTTGGTGATTCCTTGCAAAATTTCAGAAAAGAGCAACTCTTCATCCCAGCAAAGATGCCCGTCTTTTTTGACAAGGTTGTTGGAAAAACGATGAACAGGCACAAGCTCCAGTCTGCCGTCGTGCAAGCGCCCCGCGATATGTCGGCCGCTGGACGCTCCGATATCAACCGCAAGATAAAAAGACATAAAACCAACCTGCCTTGCTATGTACTGAATCGTTGAAATAAACGAATTTACTTTATAGTATAGCGAAAATGGCATAAAAAAAAGGACGTGATTTTCAATAAATCACGTCCTTATTTGCTGTGCGTCTTTTTCCTGTAATCCGAGGGTGTCATACCGTACAGCTCTAGGAATCTGCGGTGAAAATAACTGGTGTTTTCATACCCCACATACTGTGCGATATCCGCCACCGGCAATCGGGTGCTTTCCAGCATGTGGACAGCTTTTGCGAAGCGCTTTTCCTGCAAAATCTGTTTAAATGTTTTGCCGGTGGCACGCTTGATAAGCTTGGATAAGTAAAAAACCGATTGATGCAGCTCCTGTGCCAAGGCGAGTAAGGATACCGACTGATAATTTTCCTCCACTTCACGCAAAATAGAAATAATCAGCTTATTGCTATAATCAAAGGAGGAGGACATATCAATTTGTTCGGTCTCGTTCAGAAGCTGCAAAAACAAAAGCCCCATTGTTACCTTATTAATATTTTGCCGGTTGGGTTGTTTATAGATGATGTTATAGATCAGGTTTTCCACCAGGTTCTGGATGGCGGGCACATCAGCCACCTTAAAATGAAGCGAGCTGAGCGAACTGCCGGAACGGCATAAATTATCGGCAAAGAACTGGCTGAGGATATTGTTGTTGTCAATCATATCGTTGGCCGTGTCAAAAAACTGGGGCAGTACGATAAAATTCACGGCAATATCACCTTGCTCGGCCCGCTTGATTTCATGAGAGGCGTGGCAGTTCAAAAAAAGCAGTTCCCCCTCGCGCAGGACAACGGTTTGCTGGCCGTTGACGATATGCGTGGTGCTGCCTTTGCACATATACATAATCTCGATGTAGTTATGGCTGTGCCGGGGAAAATCAATAAAGCGCGTATGAGTGCGCAGCGTGATCAGCTTACCCCGCTCGAGCATCTTTTTATTATCGATCGTAAAGCCTTTTTCATCGGTATAGATAGTTTTATCCAACTGGCGGTGGTCAAGGATGTAGAGCTCTTCTGCCGTTATAGCACTTAAGTCGGCAAGCAGCTGCTCATTGATGGCGATTCACCCCCTTTCGCAGTTTAAACGTGATATTTCTTCACGCACTCACCCGCACAGCATTAATCATAATCATTATACCAGATATTGTTTAATAGGCAATCAGGCATTTTGAGTGCTGTTCACAAGTCAATGGTGAGAGCTTTGATTAACGGTTAAGGAGCGGAATTTGTCAAGATCAACTGTCTAGGGCTATGTTATGTCCTTGGGCCGGGTCAAATATCGGATAATGACAGCTTTGAGCTTTTTGACGATGTGTATCATTGGGTTTGGATAATGCCTTTATTAGTCTTTAGACCTTCGGCCTGAAGTTCTTTTTCATATCATTCAGAGAGTATTGAGGTAAAACAAAATTATCTTAATGATAATATGGTGTAGTGTCATTGATAAAAAGATCACTAGAAGATTTCTGAATGATAAAATGGAAAGTAAACTTTACATTGCGGTTTGCATATGCTATACTCTCAATGTAAAGGTTGCTTTCCGTTGAGTGAGGTGTTTATTTGAAGAATCGATTAGAAGAAATAAGAAGACAAAAGGGTATAAGGCAAGAAGACCTTGCCGCGGATTTAGAGGTATCCCGACAAACAATCGGCTCACTTGAGAATGGTCGGTATAATCCATCAATCACTCTGGCTTTCAAAATTGCAAAATACTTCGATATGAATATTGAAGAAATCTTTATCTATGAGGAGGAGAAGGTATGAACAACAAAAAAACCAAAGGGTATGTTTTCCTTATGATCATTGGAGCTATTCTTTTTACGGCAGGTGTAGTATTGGCAATTCGTTTCACTGAACCACAAGGAATTATGAAGACCTTACCGTTTATTTGTATCGGCGTTGGAGCAGGTGCATTAGGTGGTGGATTGGGCGGTGCAGCAACTTCTTATTTAATGCGAAAAAATCCAAGCATGGCAAAACAAAAAGAAATAAACGCAAAAGACGAACGAAATATAGCTATCGCAAACAAAGCAAAAGCAAAATTATTTAATTACACATTGATGCTATTCTCGGTATTGTTACTATTCCTTGCACTAATACAAGTTGAGCTGTTCGTTATTCTCGTTTTTGTAGGTGCATATTTATCCATTATTGTTTTATTCATCTATTTTATAAACAAATATAGCAAAGAGATGTAATGTACAATAAATGGAAAAATGGTAATATGTTTCGCTTTATATGAAGGGAATATCGCTGCGGGTGAAAAATGTGCTGAATGCGATGCTGTTTTAACAAAAAGCATCGTAATGCCCGTGGAAATGAAAGATTTGTGGCTTGTAAAGAGCCCTACACAGGTTTGCAAAATAGAAAAGGGGAGAAGGCGCAATGCGCCCATAATAAAAGCATGCGCGACCATCAACAAACTCGACCGGGCGGCCGCATATCAACTCATCGACCAAGTCAGCGTCCATGAACAGAGCGATGAATGCGGAATACAGGACACAGAGCGTTCAAGTCAAATATAATTTTGTAGGGTGTATAAGTTAATCGGAAGCTTGTAATTCCATATAACATATTATGAGCCCCGCCTTGCGGCGTGGCTCATAATACAGTGTGTTGGGACTACGGAAATGATACAATTTCGCAATGAAATTTCGGAGTTTGCACTC